>DATJJP010000038.1:0-77537 GCA_035492075.1 Cyclobacteriaceae bacterium
TGACCGATGGTTCCCGTGAAACCACTCAGGCGATTATTAACATCAGCAATTACGCCAAGTCCATCTGGATTGGAAGAAAAACTCCAGATTCCGGTTCCCGTTGTTGGAGCGTTCGCAGCCAATGTTGTGCTTGTTGCACAAAGGCTTTGGTCAGGTCCAGCATTGGAAGCAGTAGGCGCTGCGTTAAATTTAATTACCACTTGATCTGTGCTGGTACAAGTTCCGTTGGTCACTGTCCAAACCAGTGTGTAAGAGATGCCGGCGGTTCCAGAGAATCCGCTGGCCTGATTGTTTATGTCTGCAATAATACCCAGTCCATCAGGGTTTCCGCCACTTGCAAAATTCCATTGACCCGTGCCCACCGCTGGGACATTGCCTGAAAGTGTTGCGCTTGTGCCACAAATAGTAGTTTGATCTGGGCCGGCGTTAGCTGTGCTTGGGCCCGTTGGGCTGTACTGGATCGTTACATCGTCAGTAGAGTTCGCGCAAACACCGTTGCTGATGGTCCACCTCAAAACATAGGTAACATTTGGTGAACCGTTGAAATTGCTGACGTTACTTGATGCATTGGCGACACTGCCAAGGTTATCTGGATTGGTAGTGATACTCCATGAACCAACTCCTACAGAGGGGTTGTTCGCGCTTAATGCAATCGTACCACAGGCGTTCAAAATATCAGGGCCAGCTGCTGCTGTAGTTGGAGTCTGATCCAAAGTAATGTTTACATCCGCAGTGCTTGGAGCACATGCGCCGTTCGAAATCGTCCAGCGCAATTTGTAAACGTTTCCTTGGGTGCCGTTGAACACAGAAGCAGGATTTGTGGCATCAACAAACGAGCCTCCGGTGCCTGTAACTATACTCCACGCACCAGTTCCAACGGTCGGCGTATTCGCAGCCAATGTTACTGATGTTCCGCAGGCCCCCTGGTCAGATCCCGCACTGGCGACTGTCGGATTGTTGTTGTTAGAAAGAACAACGTCATCTGTGCTCGTGCAAGAAGCTCCATTAGTAATTGACCATCGAAGTGTCACTGACTGTCCCAAAGCAAGTCCAGTGACGGTTGAATTATTTGTGGCGGGAGCGGTGATCGCAGCGCCATTGGCAGAGCCAACAATTGTCCACTGGCCAGTTCCAGAAGTAGGTACATTGCCTGCCAACGTGAATGCGCCATTGTTGCAATTCGACTGGTCAGGTCCTGCGGCGGACGGAGTAACACCTGTTGGATCGAAAGCAATAACAACATCATCCGTGCTAGGTGTACAGGTTCCATTACTTATCGTCCATCGGAGCGTGTAAGATTGCCCGGGAGTGCCGTTGAATCCGCTCGTTGGAGACGAAGGCGTTACGATATTTCCAAGTCCATCTACGTTGCCAGCGGGTGCAAAGCCCCACGAACCTGTTCCTGTGGTTGGCGTATTACCGCTAAGCGATGCAGTGCCACACACATTTGATTGATCGCCTCCGGCAGCCGCGACCGTAGGAGTAGCGCTCACAGTGACACTCTTTGACGTCGGCGTAGCGGCAGTACATGTATTTCCATCTGTATAATTCACAGTTACCGAGCCGGAGTTTGTCCATTGGATTGTAGCCGTGTTATCTGTTGGCGCTCCACCAGAAGTGATCGTTCCTCCGGTTACATTCCATACATAATTATTTTGTCCAGCTTGGGTTGTATAGGTTGAACTGTTGCCGGCACAAATCGTGGAAGCACCGGCAGTGAACGTAATCGTCGGCAGGGCATTGATCGTCACTGTCACCTGTGTTCTCGTGGCACTTTCACAATTGGTTGCATTGTTTTTTGCGGCGGCGAACGCGCTATAAGTTCCGGCGGCCGTCCCACTGGGAGCCACTGTTATACTTCCTCCGCTCGCTGCGGTATACCAGACGATGCTCTCGCCCACGCCTGGAGTTGCTGTACCGGTATGTAGGGAATTGTCAAAGCAAACGGTTACGGCGCCCCCCGTTGGAGCAGTTGGCAGGGGGTTGATTGTCACACTCGCTGTTGTAGTGTTTGGGCAAGTGCCGTTCGTGAAACTATAAGTTATTGTATACGGACCGGGGGCGCTTGCCACCAGATCAATTTGGCCGGTCGAGGCATTTATTACTAGTCCGCCAGTCGAAGAATAAGTGCCTCCTGCTTGGCCAGTTTGTGTTACGTTTCCTGTTCCAGTGGCGCAAAATGGGTTTCCTGAATAACTGATCGTAGCGGTTGGCAATGCATTAACTGTAACCCCGGTAGTAGTGGTGTTCGGGCACGTTCCATCCGTGAAGGTGTAAGTCACGGTATAAATACCTCCTGTACTTGCCGCCAAATTGATTTGACCGGTTGTACCGTCAATGGACAGTCCAGAAGGAGAGCTACTGTATGTTCCTCCCGTTTGGCCTGTTTGAGTTACACTAACCGTACCCGTGGCACAGAAAGGACCTCCTGAATAACTAATGGTTGCAGTTGGCAGCGGATTGACCGTCATCGTAATCGCTGCGCTCGTAGCGGTGGGTGTGGTCACACATGTCAAGCTCGTGGTCATCACTACATCCACTTGATCTCCGTTCGCAAGAGCTGCGTCGGTATACGTGTTGCTGTTTGTACCTACGTTGGAACCGTTCTTTCTCCATTGATAAGTTGGCGTGCCACCGTTCGTCGGTGCAGCGGTGAATGTTACACTCGTGCCCGCACAGATTGCCCCACTGGGACTTGCCGTTACGCTGACAGAAGGGACCACGGGGTTATTCACAGTCATTGTAATTGGTGTAGTCGTCGCGGTAGGAGTAGTCGCGCAGGTCAAGCTTGACGTCATTATTACATTCACCTGGTCGCCGTTCGTTAAGCTGGCATCAGTATAAGTGTTGCTATTTGTTCCGACGTTCGAACCATTCTTTGTCCACTGATAAGTTGGGGTTCCACCGTTCGTCGGTGTAGCTGTGAAAGTTACGCTAGTGCCCAAACAGATTGGACCGGCGGGACTCGCGGCGATACTCACGGATGGGGTAAGCGAAGTGCTCACCGTCATGGTGATCGCTGAACTCGTTGCCGTCGGCGAAGTCACGCAGGTCAGACTTGTGGTCATCACTACATCGATCTGATCACCGTTGGCAAGTGCCGCGTCAGTATAAGCATTGCTGTTAGTCCCAACGTTCACACCGTTCTTTCTCCATTGGTAGGCTGGCGTGCCTCCGTTCGTTGGTGTAGCGGTGAATGTCACACTTGTACCCGAGCAGATCGCGCCACTGGGGCTTGCTACTACACTTACCGAGGGAACTAGCGGAGTGGTCACCGTCATGGTGATCGTGTTGCTGTTGGCTGTTGGCGTTGTCACACAAGACAAGCTCGTGGTCATCACAACATCTATCTGGTCGCCGTTGGCTAGTGTCGCGTCAGTATAAGTATTACTGTTCGTACCGACGTTGGAACCATTCTTCTTCCATTGGTAGGTCGGAGTGCCACCACCATTCGTGGGAGTCGCCGTGAAGGTTACACTTGTACCTCCACAGATGGTGCCGTTTGGACTTGCCGCTATGCTCACCAAGGGAGCAACGGGGTTATTCACGGTCATCGTTATTAAGTTGCTGGTGGCCGTTGGTGTGGTCGCACATGCCAAGCTTGTGGTCATCACTACGTCTATCTGGTCACCGTTCGCCAGTGCTGCATCCGTATAAGTACTGCTACTGGTTCCGACGTTCGAACCGTTTTTCCTCCATTGATAGGTGGGTGTTCCACCACTGGTAGGTGTTGCTGTAAATGTCACGCTTGAGCCCGCGCAGATCGCGCCACTCGGACTCGCCACGATGCTCACCAACGGCGTGACCGAAGCGTTTACAGTCATTGTGATTGTATTGCTGGTTGCCGTGGGTGTAGTCACACAGGTTAAGCTCGTGGTCATCACCACGTCAATCTGGTCACCGTTGGCCAATGCTGCGTCGGTGTAGGTATTGCTATTCGTTCCTACGTTAGATCCGTTCTTTTTCCATTGGTAAGTCGGAGTCCCGCCGTTCGTGGGTGTGGCAGTGAAAGTCACACTCGTGCCCGAGCAAATCGCGCCGTTCGGACTTGCCGCTATGTTTACCGACGGCACCAGTGGCGTGTTCACCGTCATCGTTATCGTATTGCTGTTCGCTGTTGGAGTTGTCACGCAGGTCAGACTGGTGGTCATCACCACGTCAATTTGGTCACCGTTAGCCAGTGCTGCATCTGTATAAGTGTTGCTGTTGCTGCCCACGTTCGAACCGTTTTTTCTCCATTGGTAGTTTGGTGTACCCCCATTCGTTGGCGTGGCAGTAAAAGTTACGCTTGTGCCGGCACAGATTGGGCCACTCGGGCTCGCCGCAATACTCACTGAAGGAACAACCGGAGTGGTCACTGTCATGGTGATCGTGTTGCTATTGGCAGTAGGTGTTGTCACGCAGCTGATGCTGCTAGTCATCACTACATCGATTTGATCACCGTTGGCAAGAGTAGCGTCGGTATAAGTATTACTGTTCGTGCCGACATTCGAGCCGTTCTTCCTCCACTGGTAGCTGGGCGTTCCGCCGTTTGTTGGGGTTGCAGTGAATGTTACGCTCGTGCCTCCGCAGATCGTGCCATTGGGGCTTGCCGCTATCGTCACCGAAGGGGTAACGGGGGCAGTCACCGTCATCGTAATTGCAGTGCTTGTTGCAGTAGGTGTAGTTACGCAGGTCAAACTGGTGGTCATCACCACGTCTATTTGATCGCCGTTAGCTAGGCCTGCATCGGTATAGGTGTTGCTATTTGTTCCGACGTTGGACCCATTCTTCCGCCATTGGTAGGCCGGCGTGCCACCGTTCGTCGGAGTAGCTGTAAAGGTCACGCTTGTACTTGCGCAGATTGGGCCACTCGGGCTGGCCGCAATGCTTACCGAAGGAGTAACAGGAGCTGTGACCGTCATTGTTATTGCTGTGCTTGTTGCTGTTGGTGTGGTTACGCACGTTAGGCTCGTGGTCATCACCACGTCCACCTGGTCACCGTTGGCTAAGGTCGCGTCGGTATAGGTGTTGCTATTTGTTCCTACGTTGGAACCGTTCTTCCTCCATTGGTAAGTCGGGGTGCCGCCGTTCGTGGGTGTTGCCGTGAACGTCACGCTTGTACCAACGCAAATCGGACCGCTCGGGCTTGCCGCCACGGTCACGGATGGGGTAACAGGCGTGGTCACCGTCATCGTTATGGCCGTGCTTGTCGCCGTCGGTGTCGTCACGCAGGTGATACTACTGGTCATCACCACGTCCACTTGATCTCCATTGGCCAGTGCAGCATCTGTGTAGGTGTTACTGTTCGTGCCAACGTTCGAACCGTTCTTCCGCCATTGGTATGTCGGGGTGCCTCCATTGGTTGGTGTCGCCGTGAATGTCACGCTTGTGCCGGCGCAGATCGGCCCACTTGGACTCGCCCCCACACTTACCGATGGAGTCACATTGGCTGTGACTGTCACACTGATCGAGTTGGCTGCTGTCACGCAACCGGTGCCACTATTTCTCGCGACTAGAGTTCCATTAAAAGTGGTGGTTGAACCAACACTGGGAATACCTGTGATTGAAATTGGTGTTGCTGGTAGCGCCGTGAATGCAACGTCAGCAAGGCCAGCTCCATTCGCTGTATTGTCCCAGTCAATCGTATACTCATTTGGGCTACCTGTCGTTGCGCTGTATGGTAACGTGCTTGTGGTTGTTCCTGAGCATACACCTGGAATACTACCAAGAGTAATCGATGGGGACGCTATGCTTACATTGATCGGCCCCAACACCGCTGTGCATACTGTGTTGGCATCACTGATCGTCACGTTGTAATCCCCAGGACCTACTCCCGAGATATCTTGGGTGGTCGCTGTGAAACTTGATGGACCCGTCCACGCGTACGAATAGGAACCTGACCCAGACCCCGCTGCTCCGCCTGACGGAGTTAGGTCGATGGCTCCATTAAATGGGGAGCATGTGGTGACTCCGGTGGCTGAGGTAGTGCCAGAAACGTTGCTATAGAGCGTGACAACCACCGTCGTCGGTGTTGAACCGTTGTCATCGGATACAACTACAAAGTACGTCCTCCCCGCTCCCGTTCCAGCAAGCCCAGAGATGGTGACCGGTGACGTGAACGTAATCGGACCCACGTTGAACGAACCACTAATGATGTTATAAGAGGTCGGGCCAGTAGCACTGCTTACGTTTATGGTTATTGACCCATTCGCAGACGCATTACACGCATCCAAGTGGGTGGTGGTGAAAACGGGTTGTGAGAACCCCACGGCGGCGCTAAGTATGAAAATGGCGGCGAAGAAAACCGAGATAAAACTGAATTTATTCATTTTCTTACTTAATGGTGAACTGGAAATGTTTCATACAATAACTGCTCTCATCCTTTGGCGCAAAAACCAACGTATAGGAGCCCGCATCTAGTCCCTTAATTTCATCTTCAGTGATATCCTTTTTGGAATAGCCTTTGGGTCCAATCAGCGTGATAGAAAAAAGCGAGGAGGGCTGCCCTTTGAAATCGATTTTAAAGGAGGCCTTTTCCGTTTTTTGGCCAGCTTGAAAAACCTCTATTGTGGCCTTGATTTCCTTGCAATTGTCTTGCGCCAGTGCCGCGAGGGAACAAATTACAATGCAAAAACTTAAACAGCTGTTGAGTAGTATTTTAGTCCCCATTATCTCGATTAAAAGTTTAAAAAATTACCGCAATATAAATAGTTCATTTCAATTCTTAGTAACCTACCAATTGCTCATGTAAAGATCGAGTTAAGCTAAAAAATCAGCCCGTTTAATAGCTGGCTTACCCCATCTAAGTAATATTTAGTTCAAAAAATAAGGTTTCTTAAAACCTCCGATTTAGTATTTCGCTCAAAATGAAAGCTTTTCTAACATTCTCTGGCTCCCTCAGGTCTTTGGCGTACACCGCTGCAACGCTCGGTTTGTCTTCTTGCACATAGCTTTTAAACTGCCCGAACTTCACGATGGTATTTTCCAATTTCAATGTTTCTTCCATGGTGGGTCTATGGAAGGCTTCCTGTTTCGCTTTTTCATACGTTTCGTAAATCTTATCCTCTTTGCGATAATCTACCCTCTCAAATGGCTTTGCGTCTTCTTCGAGCTCCTCGTCATAATCTACGTAATCCGGTTTCGCGGGCACCGGCTGCACTTTTGGTTGCTTAGCAGCTTGGATTTCCTTCAGGAGTTCATCGAAAGTGAGTGGCTTGTCAAAGGTATCAGGCTCAGAAGGTCGAGCTTCGGTTTTTGGAAGCGTGGTTTGTGGTTTTTTGCGGGCACGAGAAATGAGATAGATGATTCCGATGATGATCCACAAAATGACCTTTATGCTCATTCCACCAAAGATAAACCATTGATACACATTATCATAGTCTCTGATCAAAAAATAGGCGCCTTACCAAAAAATCATTTGCTGATTTCAATTCGTTTTACCGCAAAATCAAGACTACAGGTTCATCGTGAAACTAGTCACTCAGCGGTGGCGTTGTGTTTCGGGCTCGGATCTATTCGTGGTCAGATTCAAGTAGTTAGGTCAGATGGATAAAATGTGCATGGAATGAGAACAGGTGTTTTTCCAAATGTGCCGTCGCCTTTTATCTTTGCCGACTTTCTTTGGCCGTGAAGTGCATTGGCAAGGAGAAACAACCACTATCAATTTATAGATCATGCAGTTATCGAAGTTAGAGATCAAGGGGTTCAAAAGTTTTGCTGACAAAATCGTCATCAATTTTGACGAGGGGATTACGGGAATCGTGGGGCCAAACGGATGCGGCAAATCAAATGTGGTAGACTCCATTCGATGGGTTTTAGGAGAGCAGAAGACCAGTGCCCTACGCTCTGAAAAAATGGAGAACGTGATCTTTAACGGGACGAGCCAGCGCTCCGCACAGCAGATGGCAGAGGTATCACTTACCATCAATAACACCAAAAACATTTTGCCGACCGAGTACTCTCAGATCACGATAACTCGGAGGCTGTATAGATCTGGCGAATCGGAATATCTTTTGAATGGAGTGGCTTGTCGATTGAAAGACATCACCAATTTGTTTTTGGATACAGGTGTTGCGTCCAACAGCTACGCCATCATTGAACTCGGCATGGTGGATGACCTCTTGAACGACCGTGACAACTCTCGCCGATCATTGTTTGAAGAAGCCGCGGGTATTTCAAAATTCAAAAAACGCAAAAAAGAAACGCTCAAAAAGCTCGAAGACACAGATGCCGATCTTGAGCGTGTGGAGGATTTGCTCTTCGAGATCGAGAAAAACATGAATAGCCTCGAGAAGCAGGCCAAGCAAACGGAACAATATTACAAGATCAAGGAAGATTACAAGGAGAAAAGCATTCACCTCGCCAAAGTGGTCGTGAACAAGCAGAAGGAAAAATTTTCTACGATCCAGAAACAATCAGAAGCAGAAAATGATCGCAAAACGCGACTCACTTCAGAGATTGCGGAAAAAGAGGCGTTGATCGAAAAATCGAAGGCCGAATTGATCCTCAAAGAAAAAACGCTCTCCACCAGGCAAAAATCGATCAACGAGTTTGTCGCTAAGATTCGCCAGTACGAAAGCGAAAAGCAAATCAGAAACGAACGGCTTCGCTTTTTGAACGATCGCATCGTCAACTTGAAAGATCAAATCGACCAGGACAAGAAAAGCAACGAGCGAGCGAAGTTCAGCATTCAAAGCTTGGAGGCAGAACGCGATGCCGCAACGACAACGCTCAACGACATCAACAGCAAAGTGGAATCGCTCAAGGCCGACTATGAAGCTCAAAAAGCGAGTACATACACCTTGCAAGGCGAGTCTGATGCCTTGAGACAAGTCCATCGCCAATTGCAAGAAGAATCATTCCAGCACAACAAAGCGATAGATATCAGAAACATTCAAATCAATTCTTTCAAACAAGAACTTGAACGCACCACCAGCGACACGAGTCAGCAGAGTGCGAGCCTTGCGGAGTTTGAGAAAAAATTGGTGGTGCTACAAGAGGAGATCAGCCAGAAAAACAACTACCTCGAAAAACTTAAGCACGAAGAGGAAGAAGTGATATCGCGAATTGCTTCGGTCGAAAAGACGATCGATCTGATTCGTGAAGAAATGAACGAAACGGGACGCAAGCTCGATGCTCATCAGTACGATTTTCAACTGACAAAGTCGTTGGTCGAAAATCTAGAGGGGTTTCCTGAGGCCATCAAATTTCTAAAAAAGAATGTGGGCCGCACGAAAAACGCTCCCCTCCTTTCAGATATCCTTTCAACGACAGAAGAATACCGTGTAGCGATTGAGAATTATCTTGAACCCTACCTCAATTATTACGTCGTGGATCACGAAGATGAGGCTTATGAGGCGATCAACATCTTAAGTGACGCCAGCAAGGGCCGCGCTAACTTCTTTATCCTCGATGCTTTTGAAAATTTCTCTTCGTCGCCGATTCAGATGTATGCCAATGCATTCCCGGCCACGCAGATCATCGAGTTCGATCCGAAATACACCAAGTTGATGTCGTTCATCCTTGATAAAGTTTACCTCACAGAAGGTGATATCAAGAGTCTACCCGCCGATGGAAACACGTTCATCACCAAGAGTGGAAAGGTGACAAAACGAAAATTCAGTCTTAGTGGCGGGTCGGTTGGTTTATTCGAAGGAAAGAAAATCGGTCGGGCGAAGAACCTCGAGAAGCTGGAGAGAGAAATCAAAGAATTCACCAAAAAACTGGAAGACGTACGTCATTCACTCGTTGATCGTCAGCGGGAACTCGAACGCTTGCGCAACAACACGCTCAAAGCACAGATCGAAGAGGCGCAGAACTCGGTGAAGCTGGTCAATGACGAATATATCTCTGTTAAAACCAAACAAGAGCAATTCCACAGCATGCTCAGCAGCGCTGATTTGCGCAGAGAAGACATTCTCGAAAAAATCGACACGCTCGCAAAAGAAATGGAGGAGCTTCAACCGAAAGCTCAGCATGCGCACCAGGAATTGCAGCGCCACGATGAAAAATTAAAATCGATCGTGATTGAGTTGACTGCACAAAATGAATTGCTCAGTCAGAAGTCGGCCAACTTCAATGAGCAGAACATTTTCTTCCATCAGCAAGAAAACCGCGTGAAGAGCGTCGAGCAGGAGATTCGCTTCAAACAAGAGAGCTCAGAGCAGAGCACCAACCGCATTGCCATCAACTCGGAAGAATTGCTCAAGAACGAAGACGAAAGCAAGAACATTGCCGCAATGACACTCTCTGGCGATGACGACCTGGTCGGCATGTACTCGGAAAAAGAAGAAATGGAGAAGGGCTTGAGCGAAGCGGAAAAAGAATACTACAGTGGCCGTGGTGAGATCGATCAATACGACAAAGATTTGCGCGAGGTACAACATCAGCGCCAGAACATTGACACGGTATTGATGGAACTTCAAAGCCAACTCAACGAAAGCAAGCTGCAGCTCAATTCGGTGAAAGAGCGGTTGTCGGTTGAATTCAATGTGGATCTGGATTCGGTAGTGGGCGAAGCCACTCCTGAAGAAGCCGAAGCATTGTTGAAAGCCGACGAAGAAAAAATGCGCAACGACGTTACCAAGATCCGCGAGAAGCTCGACAACATGGGGCCGATCAACCCGATGGCGATGGAAGCATACACAGAGATCAAGCAACGCAACGAGTTCATCAACACTCAGAAAGAAGATTTGCTGAAAGCGAAAGAGTCTCTCTTCGCCACGATCAGCGAAATTGAGGGCGTAGCTAGCGAAACTTTCATGAAGGCATTCCATGAAATCAAAGAACATTTCGTGCGGGTGTTCCGCTCGCTCTTTAACGAAGGTGACGACTGCGATTTGAAATTGGTCGACCCCACAAAACCACTTGAATCCGAAATTGACATCATTGCAAAACCAAAAGGCAAACGACCATTGACCATCAACCAACTTTCCGGTGGAGAAAAGACATTGACTGCGACCGCATTACTGTTTTCAATGTATCTGTTGAAGCCTGCACCATTCTGTATTTTTGACGAGGTGGATGCGCCTCTCGATGACGCGAACATCGATAAATTCAACAACATCATCCGCAGTTTCAGTAAAGACAGCCAGTTTGTGATCGTTACGCACAATAAGCGCACGATGACGACTACCGATGTGATCTACGGAATCACGATGGTGGAAAAAGGAATTTCGAGGGTGGTACCTGTGGATTTGAGGGAACTGGCGTAAAGAGACTTAAGACATAAGGACAGCACAACCAAGACACCTTTATAAACTTTGTTAGGTATGTTGCTGCTACAATGCATTCTCGAGTGATCGGCGTCGCAATTGCTTACGTAAGCCGCGCTTCAGGGCAGAAAAAATATGGAGCACCCGATCTCCGTTTTTAACGCCCGACCAAAGTTGACTTACCCCTTTCTTTACTTTGCCTTCAAACAGCCTATCCACGCCGGCTTCGGTCAAATGATGAGCCATTCGCCTCGTGGCGATTTTTCTGTGCGTTTTATCTGTGAGGTGAAAGTCCAAACAAAAGCGATACAATTCCGCCGACCGCTCAAAGTGGTGATCTAGGAAATTTGAACTGCGCTCCGGGTGCACACGAATCAGCGCAACGGTGTCTTCTACTACTGAAGCCTCAGCATTAAGCGCCAATCGCAAAGCAAACTCAATGTCTTCTCGGTGAAATAAACGGGGGTCCGCCGAATAACCGCCTAGCTTGTCGAACAATTCTTTTTCTATCATGATGGAGCTCATCGAAAAATCGATCTCCGTATTGATCACTTCTTTCGCCACCCACCCTCCTATCAATTTCCCAATGTCTTTTCCTCCGATGATATTTCCGTCCTTGTCAATCAATTGCGATTTGCCATAATTCCAACGTCTTTTTTCTTCTGTAACCCTGTCTAACTGCTTTTTCAACTTATCGGCCAACCACAGGTCATCCGAATCCAGGTAAGCGAGCCACTTTCCCTTGGCGGCAGCAGCGCCTGCGTTTCTCAAAACGCCCAACAGGCCGATGTGCTGAAGGGCAAGAACATTTATTCTTCGGTCATTTATGTTTCTAATTGCATCCACGGTGCCATCCGTGGAACCGTCATCTACGATAATTAATTCCCATTCAGTGTACGTCTGAGCACGAACAGATTCGATCGATTCCAGTAGCAGTCGCAGTCGATTAAAGGACAGAATGATGACAGATATCAACGGTTGGTCGGGCATCCAAAAGATTTTAAAAACAGGTGCATGAGTTCAGGAGTTTTTTCACCCGAAGGAACTACTCCCTACTCGGCGCATAGGTCCTTTCTGCATTTTTCTTCACGTCGTCCAAATAAAAAAAGACATCCTTGAATCGCCCTTCACAATACATTTGCGATTGATCATTGAAATGCACCGAAGCCGGATCGCTTGAAGATCCGCCCGTGATCACCGTCTTAGCGTTAATTTTTTTTCCAAATTCAATGACGGCAATAAAACTGTTGCCCACACTGCCGTACATTTTTTTTGTGTTAGGATATCTCCTGCTCCCGAAAGCCGCCAAAGACCCCCAATAAGAAGAGGTGAACGGAACCGCGATACTTGGTTTTGTGTCGTCAAATTCTGAATCAATTTTTCCGTTGAGTCGTTGAAAGCGGTTTACCTCGCCCCAAGGCATTTTCCAGGTACCAAAGTCTTTCCGTAGTTCTTCCAGTGTCTGTTTGAAGGCATCGATTTTCTCTTGCCCTGTGGTGCTTTCAGCCAGGAAATGTATTACGCTCAACTGGTCGGATTTAGGAGGAATACGCTTTGCAACATTCGTTCTAAGATTTTGCGCCCAGTAAATGGCCAGCGTAGTAGGAACAGAAGTCGTCGACCAGCGTAAGTCCCATTTCGCCAGCATGCGAAACGGTTCGATAAGTTCAAACGGCCGCGACCTAAACTCCGAAGAATCGATTTTAGCAAAAGCGCCAATCAATTTCTCAAACCCCGGCAAATACGGATCCCGCGATGTAGCGATTAATTTTTCGACAGTGAAGTCTTTTTGATCAGACAATATTCGAACCGCATGAATGCCGCGCGCATTTTCCGGATCGGGCGCCATGTAGTTTGGATAATCTTTCCGTTGCGGACTTTTCGCACCTGTCACTGCAAAAGGGCTGGAATTGCAATTTTGGATCCAGCCATTTGTCGGATTGAACACATGAAGTAAATCTTTGACTTCATGTAGGCCTTTCCATTCGGTAGCCGGATCGCTTCCATCTACCGGATTGCTCCAATCAAATTGGGGATCACGGATCGGCATAAAATTTCCGTGCCAATACGCGGTGTTGCCTTGATCGTCTGCATAAACCGTATTGTTGGACGAATTCGTTCGCAACTCCATCGACTTTTGAAAGTCGGCAAATGAGCTTGATTTTGTTCTAGTGTACGATTGTGTGAGGGCTTTGAGCGGCTCCACCATCATCTTTGTCACGATCCACTTGCCATCACGCTGCGCCACAACAGGGCCGTGGTGTGTTCGGTAGACCGTAAAATCCTTTCGTGAAACTGAACTTCCGCTTTTGTAAGTGATGGAGATTTTTTCAGAGGTCACCGGCTTCAAATCCGTTCCGTACTTATAAACGTAGGCCTCGCCATTCTTTTCCACGGTTTCTTTGTACTCATCAATGACATCGGCCTGACTCGACGTGTGCATCCATCCGCAGTGCTCATTGAATCCCTGATAAATAAAAAACTGCCCCCACGTCGACGCACCATAGGCATTCAAGCCTTCTTCGCTCACCATGTGCAACTCAGACCTGAAATAAAATGAAGTGTGGGGGTTAATCAATAACAACGCATTACCCGATGCGCTTATGGAAGGGGCGATGGCAATTCCATTGGAGCCTTGAGGTTCTGGTTCGTCAAAACCGTCGCCTCTTGTTTTTTCCTTAACTGGCGAATTGGAAGTGCCATAAAACTCTTTCAACTCCCGAAGAGACACTTTTTCGATATCACCACCAATACTTCCTTCGCTAAAAAGAAACGGCATCCACGGCTGAAAACGGGTCAGCAATTTTGGCTTGGCACTGGTATGAGTGTATAGATAGTAGTTCGCACCGGCAGCAAATGCGTCGCAGAGTTTCTTCAGCCAATCGGGCGCTTGTTTGTAAATCGAAATGGCTTGCAGTGTGTCCAAATACAAACGCTGACGCAGGTCGTTAAAAATAAATTCTTCTCCGTCCACTTCGGCCAGCCGAGCGGTTGCCGTCAAATAATTTCGCTCCACGCGAGGAAAATCATCCTCGCATTGCGTATAGATCATTCCAAACACCGCATCGGCATCTGTCTTTCCGTAAACATGGGCAACACCCCACTTGTCACGAATAATGGTAACGGTACTCGCTTGTTTTTTCCATTTCGCAATTTCTTGTACCGAGAATTTTTGTGCACAAGCCGCAGAGGAAATAAATAACAACACGGCGAAAATCTTTTTCATTGGCAAAAATCAATTAAGCTAGTGGATCGAATATAGGAAATCTCACCCACTGTCTATCCAAGAGAGTGACCACTGGCTCAACAATTCCACGAATCCCTTTTTAGTAATTTATTTACTCATGAAAAGCGTTTATTTTTATAGAATTCATTTACTCGATTCTTAGATGCTGCGTAAAATCCTTCTCTTCGTTTTATTGATATTGATGGTGCTGATAATCTCCTACTGGTCATTGATCGTTTACGGCGCTCGCATGGGCTACGGCCAGCTTAAAATCATTTGGAACGCAAAGCCGGTAGAAGCTTTTCTAAACGATCCTGCTTTTCCTGATTCACTAAAGACCAAACTTCGGCTTATTGAAGAGATCAGAAAATACGGCATTGATTCACTTGGCCTCAAAGACACCGAGAATTATAAAACCATGTACGATCAGCACGATCAAGAACTGATGTGGGTAGTGCAAGCCTGCGAGGCCTTTAGACTCGAGCCACTGCTTTGGCATTTTCCCGTGGTGGGTGATCTGCCTTACAAAGGTTTTTTTGAAAAGGGGAAAGCGATCGCAGAACGCAAGAGGTTACTGAGCGAAAACTACGACGTAAGTGTTCGAAATCCGGGCGGTTGGAGCACGCTAGGCTGGTTTACGGATCCCATCCTCAGCGGTATGTTGAAACGAGGGGAAGGCGATCTGGCCAGTCTCATTCTGCACGAAATGGTGCACTCCACTATTTTTATAAAAGACAGTGCTGACTTCAACGAAAACCTTGCGTCGTTCATCGGTGATACCGCATCCTATTATTTCATTGCCAGCAAATATGGGAAGACTTCAAAGCAGTATCTGCAATACCTGCACGAAGACCAAGACTACCGCACTTTTAGTCGTCATATTTTGCGAGGAACAAAATCGCTAGATAGTTTGTATCAATCGTTTCCGTCGTCGGAATCATTCGACTCAAAAAAAGAAAAGAAAAAATCGATGATCCAGAAAATCGTAAAGAACATTGATACTCTTTCGCTGTTCGAAAAAAGGAAAACCACGGATTGGCTTCCCAACAACACTTACTTTATGTCCTTTCATTTATATCAGGCCAAACAAAAGGATTTTGGTGAAGAACTGAACCAGAAATTCAACGGCGACCTTCATGCCTACGTTAACTATTTAAGTCAAAAGCATCCCTTTTTATAATGGTGTTATAACGCTATATTAAATGCGGGTTAATTAATTATTAACTCCTTAACATACCCTTTCCACCGGTTCAATTTCTCTCTACCTTTATAAAAAAAAACGATGTCCAATAAGCCGGCGCACAAAGTTTTGGTGGTAGACGACGAAGAGCCGATCCTGGAACTTCTGAAATACAATTTGGAGAAACAAGGTTTTGACGTGCGTACCGCGACCGACGGGCAAATTGCCGTTGATGTTGCCAAGAAATTTCATCCTGACTTGGTACTGTTGGATATCATGATGCCCAAAGTGGATGGCGTTGAGGCATGCCGCCAACTGAGGGCAATGCCGGAACTAGTGAACACGTATATCGTTTTCCTTACTGCACGAGCCGAAGAATATTCCGAGGTCGCTGCATTTGATGTGGGCGCCGACGATTATATTCTAAAGCCCATAAAGCCGCGGGCTTTGATGAGTAGGATTACCGCCTTGTTTCGTAGGGACAACGCCAAGAAAAACACGTCCAACCAAATCAAAGCGGGCAATCTGCTGATCGATCGAACCAGCTACACGGTTCGATTGGATGGAAAGGAAATCAGCTTGCCAAAAAAAGAATTCGAACTTCTGTTCTTCCTCGCCCAGAATCCCAACAAAGTCTTCACACGTGACGATCTCTTGCAGAATATTTGGGGCGCCGACGTTTATGTATTGTCACGTACGGTTGATGTACATATCCGAAAAGTGCGAGAGAAAATCGGTGAAGACTGTATCGCCACCGTGAAGGGCGTAGGTTATAAATTCAATATCAGCTAATCCATTATTTCTATTTGTATTTTTGCCGTGACTTAAAATCATGGTCTACAGCGCTCGAATTTTAGCCCTGCTTCTTGCCACTTCCATCGCTTTGGTGACAGCCCTTTTTTTGTCGTTGATGCAAAGCGTCCATAACACCGCCTTGGTGCTTGCCTCCGTCATCAGTTTTTCCGCATCCTATCTATTGACCTATGCAGTAATGGAGTTTGTCTTTTTCCGTGGCATCAACAAGATCGATAAGATGATGAGCAAACTGATGAAGAAAGAGCTGAAAAACATTGCCCATCAAAAATCGGAAGGGCTTGATCCATTCGAAAAACTCAACGAAGAGATTGGGGCGTTTGCGCTGCTCAAACAAAAAGAGATAGACGAGCTGAAGAAATTGGAGGCGTTTCGCAAAGAATTCATTGCCGATGTTTCGCACGAACTGAAAACTCCAATATTCGCGGCGCAAGGATTCGTTCATACTTTACTGGATGGTGCTGTCAACGACAAAAATGTGAGGGGGAAGTTTTTGAAGAAAGCAGCCAAGAGTCTCGATGGCCTCGATTCATTGGTACAAGATCTCCTCACGCTTTCGCAAATAGAAACGGGGGACATCAAAATGAAATTCGACCGAGTCGATCTTTTCAAACTCTGCGAGGAAGTCATTGATCAGCTGGAAGACAAGGCGGAGCACAAAAGCATCTCGGTGAAATTGATTCCCGACAAGCACGCGAAGATCTGGATTCATGCCGATGAGAAGCGGATCGAGCAAGTAGTCACCAACTTGGTGTCAAACGCAATCAACTATACCCCCGAAGGCGGAAGCGTGACCGTGAGCTTTGACGTCGGAAAGAAAAACGTCACTACCTTCGTGACCGACACGGGCGAAGGAATCCCTCAACAGCACCTACATAGAATTTTCGAACGATTCTATCGGGTAGATAAAAGTAGGAGCCGCGAGCGAGGTGGGACGGGCCTCGGGTTGGCAATCGTGAAGCACATTCTTGAGGGGCACAGTAGCAAGGCCGAAGTGGAGAGCGAAGTGGGCAAAGGCTCAACTTTTAGCTTCAAGCTCTCGAGATCGAAGGAGGATCATGAAGATTAAACCAGTGAAGCCATCTAAACTCAACTTCCGCGACCTCGTCCTCTTCGAAGATCAAGACTACCTCTTGATCAACAAGCCTCCTTTTATTTCCACGCTTGAAGACAGGAATGAAAGTACAACCATCTTAAGCTTAGCCAGAGAAGTCGAGCCCGATCCTCAGGTCTGCCATCGCTTGGATAAAGACACCTCGGGAGTTTTGGCCATCGCGAAAAACCCGGCGGCTTATCGCCACTTGAGCATGCAGTTCGAAAATCGGGAAGTCACCAAAACCTACCATGCCGTTGCTGATGGAGTCCATCATTTTGAAAACAAATTGGTAGATGCACCGATAGTAAAGCTTAACAATGGCACCGTCAGAATCAACAAACAGGAGGGCAAAGACGCCCAAACTTACTTTACTACCGAACAGGCATTTAAAAACCACACTTTAATAAGGTGCAATCCTGTGACCGGCCGAATGCACCAGATTCGCATCCATTTGGCCCTTTTGAGAGCTTCCATTACGGGTGACGAGACATATGGTGGCAAGCCTTTCTTCGTTTCTTCAATAAAACGGGGCTTCCAACTTAAGAAAATGACCGACGAGGAGCCGTTGATGAAAAGGATGGCATTACATGCGTTTTCGCTTGAATTCGCCCTTTTGGATGGCAAAAAAATCAAAGTGGAGGCGCCTTACCCAAAGGACATGAAGGCCCTTTTGAAGCAGCTTCAGGCCAACCTCAGGTAAAATCTTGAAGTCATTTGCAAAATCTGCTTTTTGAGCCTACTTTTGTGTCCCTTTTTTAGGGGTCATTCTAATATTATCAAGCTAAAAAGCTAAAAAGTGGATCAGTACAGTTACAAAACCATTTACGCCAACAAGGCCACAGCTGAAAAAAACTGGGTTTTGGTGGATGCTAAAGACCAGGTGATTGGCCGTTTGGCCAGCCAGGTAGCTAGCGTATTGCGCGGCAAGAACAAGACGAATTATACGCCTAACACCGACATGGGCGACCATGTAGTGATTATCAATGCTGAAAAGGTAAAGATGACCGGCAAAAAGTGGAACAACCGTAGAATATTCACTTATTCAGGTTATCCCGGTGGCCAGCGTCAACTTTCTCCAAAGGAGATCAGTGAAAAAAACCCGGCGCGATTAGTAGAGCTTTCTGTAAGAGGAATGCTTCCTAAAAACAGCATGGGCCGTCAGTTGTTCCGCAGCCTTCACGTTTATGCCGGTACGGAGCACCCTCACACCGCAAATCAACCCAAAGAAATAAAGTTCTGATAAATGGAGATCATTAATACCATCGGAAGAAGAAAGACCTCAATCGCTCGCGTTTACGTGAAGCCTGGCAAAGGTCAGATCATTGTAAATGAGAGAGAGTTGAAGGAGTATTTCCCTTCAGAAATCCTGCAAACCACTGTAAAACAGGCGTTGGCAGTCTCCAAAGAAGAAGGAAACTATGATGTAACTGTGAATGTTGAAGGGGGTGGTTTCAAAGGCCAGGCCGAGGCCATTCGTCTAGGCATCGCAAGAGCGTTGGTAAACATCAACACCGAGAGCCGCCCCGCTTTGAAAAAAGAAGGCCTACTCACCCGCGACTCGCGCATGGTAGAACGTAAGAAGCCAGGTCGCAGAAAAGCACGTAGAAGATTCCAGTTCAGCAAGCGTTAATAGAAGAATCATGGCAGAGCAATTGACAACACAGAATTTAATGGATGCAGGTGTGCATTTTGGCCACCTTACCCGCAAGTGGAACCCTAAGATGTCTGAGTACATCTATATGGAAAACAATGGCATCCACTTGATCGATTTGAACAAGACGATAAAATGCCTTGACGAAGCTGTTTATTCTATCAAGAACATTGTGCGTTCCGGTCGTAAGATCATGTTCGTAGCCACCAAGAAACAAGCGAAAGACATTATTGTTTCTGAAGCTACAAGATTGAATATGCCCTACGTCACTGAGCGTTGGTTGGGTGGTATGTTGACAAATTTTGCAACGATCCGCAAATCATTGAAAAGATTGTCGCAGATCGACAAAATGATGAAGGATGAGGCGTTTGAGAATATCACTAAGAAAGAAAAACTCATGTTGTCTCGAGAAAAAGCAAAGCTTCAGAAGCAATTGGGCGGTATCGCTGACCTGAACCGCTTGCCTGCAGCATTGTTCGTCATCGACGTAAAGCGTGAACACATCGCCGTTGCTGAAGCACAAAAACTGAATATCCCTGTCTTCGCAATGGTGGATACCAACTCCGATCCTTCAGATATTGATTTCCCGATCCCTGCCAATGACGATGCTTTCAAGTCCATCTCTATCATCACCACTTACATTGGCAAAGCCATTGAAGAGGCATTGATGGAGCGCAAGAAGGACAAAGAAGAGGCAGGTCAGAAAAAAGACGAAGACGAGAAGCGCAAAGTTGACGAAGCCGTAGAAAGCCATTAAACCAGGCTATTGCCGAATACTATAGAAGATGAACATCGGTGGATAGCCGGTGTTCATTTTGTTTTACCTCTTTTCAAATAAGTAACTGATAAATTTTTAATACACATGATCACAGCACAAGATGTAAATAAACTCCGCAGCATGACCGGTGCGGGTATGATGGACTGCAAAAAAGCTTTGACCGAAGCCAATGGCGATTTCGAAAAGGCAATTGAAATCCTGAGAAAGAAAGGCCAGAAAGTTTCTGCAAGCCGTTCCGATAAAGACGCTAAAGAAGGTTCTGTTTTTATAAAGACTTCCGATGACAAAAAAGAAGCCGTATTGATCGCGTTGAACTGCGAAACGGACTTTGTAGCTAAAAACGATGAGTTCCAGAGCCTCGGCAAACTGATTGCCGAAACCGCTTTCTCAAAGAAAACCGCAGGCAGAGATGCTTTGCTGAATGAGAAAGTAGGTGCTTTAACAATCAATGAAAAGATCACCGAACTGGTAGGCAAGATTGGCGAGAAATTGGAGATCAGTGCCTTTGTTCACATGAAGGGTGAAGCCATCGTTCCATACATCCACGCGGGCAGCAAACTTGGCGTTCTCGTTTCGTTGAAAGGCGTGAACGGAAAAGACGTAACCGATGCGGGCAAAGATGTAGGTATGCAAATCGCGGCCATGAATCCAGTGGCAGTTGATGAAACCGGCGTTGACAAGACGTTGATCGAAAAGGAACTTGAAATTGCGAAAGCTCAGATTTTGGCCGAGGGCAAGCCGGCCAACATGGTAGATAAAATCGCTCAGGGTAAACTGCAGAAGTTCTTCAAGGACAACACACTTGTTCACCAAATCTTCGTGAAAGACAACTCGAAGACGGTAGCTCAGTATCTGGACAGTGTTTCCAAAGGATTGGCAGTGGCCGAATTCAAGCGCGTCGCCATAGGGTGATTATATTCATAGTGAATTGAATAAGAGGCTGTCCCGTAGGACGGCCTTTTCTTTTTTCCATCATTCAAGAAATTAACTTTCGAACACGCCCTTTTTTCCTCGAAATAATTTGGTTCTAATCTCCTCCCATTCAATACGTTAGTTTTGTAAAAACAACACACACCTTCTACCCAAATTATTATCTTTGCAACCGTTTTCGGATCAGCATTAGCTGGATTTCCTGGATGATACTGAAGCGAAAGAGTCGTAAATCAAAAACGTAAATCATTAAATCCAACATGGCTTACATCGAACCTGCACCTATCCTCGACAAAGAGAATCCGTTTGAAGCAATGATGTCGCGCTTTCGCACTGCATCACAGATTTTAGGACTAGAAGAAGAAGTCTACAATGTTTTAAAAAACCCTGCCAAGCAGGTAACAGTGTCTCTCCCGGTGACAATGGACGATGGCAGCATCAGGGTATTTGAGGGCTATCGCGTGATCCATTCCACTATCCTTGGTCCATCCAAGGGTGGAATCCGGTTTGATCCCCACGTAAATATTGATGAAGTAAAGGCATTGGCGGCCTGGATGACATGGAAGTGCGCCGTGGTGGACATTCCATATGGTGGAGCCAAAGGTGGCGTTACGTGCAATCCTCGTGAAATGTCTGCGGGTGAGATTGAGCGCTTGATGCGTGCCTACACGCAATCGATGATGGACGTATTTGGGCCGGATCAAGACATTCCAGCTCCCGACATGGGCACAGGCCCTCGCGAAATGGCATGGCTGATGGACCAATACTCAAGAAACAAAGGCATGACCGTATCTGCCGTTGTCACTGGTAAGCCGATTGTGATGGGTGGATCATTAGGCAGAACTGAAGCTACGGGCCGTGGCGTCATGGTGTCTGCCCTCGCTGCGATGGAGAAATTGAAAATCAATCCTTATAAAGCTACTTGTGCCGTACAGGGTTTTGGTAACGTTGGTTCATGGGCAGCTCGCTTGCTTCACGAACGTGGTTTGAAAGTGCAAGCAATAAGTGACTTGGCGGGTGCCTACTACAATGAAAACGGAGTTGACATAGAAGCCGCCGTAAAATATCGCGACGCTAATAAGGGGTCTCTGGAGGGCTTCACGGGTGCCGAAAAGATCAATGGTGATGAGATCCTCACCCTTCCCATCGACGTGCTTGTCCCTGCCGCTACCGAAGATGTTATTACCGCAAACAACGCAAGCAAAATTCAAGCGAAGCTAATCGTAGAGGGCGCCAATGGCCCTACCTCGTCAAAAGCAGATGCCATCATTTATGAAAAGGGCGTCAACGTAGTTCCTGATATTTTGGCAAATGCCGGTGGTGTTACTGTATCCTATTTCGAGTGGGTACAAAATCGACTTGGCTACAAGTGGACAGCAGAGCGCGTAAATCGCAGAAGCGACCGGATCATGAAAGATGCTTTCGACAACGTATATAAAACGGCGCTAGAATACAAAGTTTCCCTGCGCATTGCAGCCTACATGGTGGCTATTGACAAAGTCGCCAAGACGTATAAATTCAGAGGAGGATATTAAAAAAGTAGATAGTAGTTAGGAGATAGAAGACAGTAGTAGTTCCTTTGCGAATCGTTTACCTCCTAGCTACTAAATTCCAACTACTAAATTCTTTTTAATGACAATTCACAAAGAAGGGCGCACACTACTTTTCATTTTGCTGATCGTTTTGGTCGGCATCATTTGGGCGTCGGATTATTTTTTCCCCGAGGCAATTATTGTTCGCAACGTCATTATCGGTGTTGCTGTCATTTTTTATTTATTGATCCTACAGTTTTTCAGAAATCCGGTTTTCGATGTTCAGCGCAACGACATGCAAGTCCTGGCTCCTGCCGACGGAAAGGTAGTCGTTATAGAAGATGCCGAAGAGCCGGAATATTTGAAATCAAAACGCAAGCAGATTTCGATTTTTATGTCTCCTGTCAATGTGCACGTGAACCGAATGCCCGTTGCCGGATCCATTTCCTACGCAAAGTATCACGCGGGAAAATATTTGGTGGCCTGGCATCCGAAATCAAGCACCGAAAATGAGCGAACTACCATCGTGGCAAAAATGAAAAACGGAAATGAAATTCTATTCCGTCAGATCGCAGGCGCATTGGCTCGCAGAATCAAGTATTACGTGAAAGAAGGTCAGCCTTTGCAACAGGGCGAAGAATTCGGGTTCATCAAATTTGGCTCGCGAGTGGACGTTTTTCTGCCCTTAGACGCAAAAATAAATGTTAAGGTCGGCGACGTCACGAAAGGGGGGCGAACAGTAATCGCTGAATTCGCCTAGCATTGGCATTTTCCATATTAAATCCATCGCTAACAGGTGTTATCTACACGACGTTATCTTAACTTTCGAGGATAAGTCAACTGCATGAACATCAATATTAAGTTCGCTAAAGGCAACACGGAATTTTTTGGTACGCTCAATCAGCGCGTCAACGCCTATTTCAAGTCGAACAGTATAGAAAGGACGGCCAACATTGAGATGTTCGTGAAAACAATTTTCATGTTCACGCTCTATTTCATCCCTTATTTCTTGATGATCTCGGGCTTGGTTTCAAACCTCTGGGCCATGTTTGGTTTATGCATCGTCATGGGGCTTGGTGTTGCCGGTATTGGCCTGTCCGTAATGCACGACGCAAACCATGGATCATACTCGTCAAAGATGTGGGTGAATAACCTGCTGGGAACCTCGCTTAACCTCATCGGTGGCCATGCCCTTAACTGGAAAGTGCAACACAACGTGCTGCATCATACCTACACGAATGTGCATGATGTTGACGAAGACATCAGCCCTCGTGGCGTGTTACGCATGGCACCAGGATCACCATGGAAACCCATGCACAGATTCCAGCATCTATATTCATGGTTTTTTTATGGGCTGCTTACGTTAGTGTGGGTATTTGCCAAAGACTTTACGCGATTGCTTAAGTATAACCGCGAAGGGCTGTTGCAAAAGCAAAAAACTTCCGCGGCAAACGAATGGATTGCTGTCATCCTTTCAAAGGTGTTGTACTTCACCTACATATTTGTGGTGCCAATGATTTTGTTGCCCGTATCTTTCGGGCAGGTATTGGTTGGCTTTTTGGCGATGCACTACGTGGCCGGCTTTATCCTTGCCATTATTTTCCAGCCTGCGCATGTAATTGATGGAACAGAATATCCGATGCCCGACGAAAACGGCAATCTGGAAAACAACTGGGCAATACACCAGCTGCACACCACCACCAACTTTGGCCACAAAAACAAGCTATTATCTTGGTATGTGGGTGGGCTTAATTATCAGGTGGAGCATCATTTGTTCCCAAATATTTGTCATGTTCATTATCGCAAGCTCGCCCCTATCGTCGAACAAACGGCAAAAGAGTTTGGCCTCCCCTACAAGTCGCAAGAAACTTTTCTTGGTGCCTTAGTGGCTCATGCAAAACTGATGAAGGAACTGGGTATGAAACCTAAACTTGCTCCATCGCTGAGTTTAGCGTAAAATAATCTTTGCAGCATCGCCAAGGTTGGCCACCGAATAGTCAGCCTTTTCATGAGCTTCAATCGCGTCTCCGATTTGAATAGTTTTGATGCCCAACGCTCTGGCGGGGACGATATCCCTTCCTCTATCACCGATCATCCACGACTGCGAAACATCGATGTTAAACTTGGCGATCGCCTTCTCGAACATCAACGTGCTCGGCTTTCTGGAGAGGGAAGCAGAAACGCTCGGATGATCAGGAGAAAAATAAAATTGATCGATCCTATTTCCCGACTGTTGTTGAAAATAATCGTGGCACTGCTGCATTTGTTCCCTGGTGTAAAGTCCCTGAGCAATCCCGGATTGATTGGTAACCACAACCAAAATAAATCCGTGAGATTTTAGCACCGTCATGGCTTCAATTACCCCCGGTAAAATTTTGAAGGCATCCACCCGAAAGGTATAGTTAGGGTTGTCCTCATTGATCACGCCGTCGCGGTCCAAAAAAATACATCTACTCATGCCCGTTTTTATTTTTTAACCATTGCAAAAATGATACTTTAGCTTCTTAAAATTTAGCCTGTGAGCAATGCCCTTGTAATTATACCTACTTACAATGAAAAGGAAAACATTGTTCAGATCATTAATGCGGTCATCGCTCAGCCGAAAGATTTCGACCTGCTGATCATCGATGACAATTCTCCGGACGGCACAGCCGAGCTGGTGAAGCAGCAACAGGCCAGATATAATACCGATTCTGAAACAAAACTTCACTTGATCCAACGTGCGGGGAAGCTCGGTCTCGGCACCGCCTACATCGAGGGCTTTCGATTTGCGATATCAAAGGGATACGATTACATTTTAGAAATGGACGCCGACTTCTCGCATGATCCACGCGATTTACAACGTTTGTACTTTGCTTGCTCTGAAGATGGCTTTGATTTGTCGGTGGGTTCACGTTATTCTAAAGGTGTCAACGTGGTCAACTGGTCCATGAAGCGTGTTCTCATGTCTTATTTTGCCAGCCGTTACGTGCGCATTATCACCGGAATTCCTCTTCATGATACTACCGCTGGGTTTGTGTGCTACAAAAAGCCGGTGTTGGAGAAAATTCCCCTTGAAAGAATAAAGTTTGTGGGCTACGCATTTCAGATTGAAATGAAATTCTTGGCCTGGAAATATGGCTTTAAAATTACCGAAGTTCCGATTGTCTTCACCGACCGCACGCTTGGTGAATCAAAGATGTCAGTAGGCATTTTTAAAGAGGGATTTTTGGGCGTTTTACAGATGACGGTGCGGAGTTGGTTCCGAAGTTTCAAGTAGCATCCCCGACCTGAAAAGAAATGGCTTTGATTGATTAGATTTAATCCGATGATCAGATCGATTATAGCTACGTCCATCGCTCTGTTTTGCCTTTTTGAGGCAAATGGCCAGACTACCGAAAAACAGCTTCGGGACAGTCTTTCCATCACCAAAGACGACATCACAAAGATCAATTTGCTGATAAAACTTTCGAGGGCAGTAAACACGCACTCTGCTGACTCGGCGATGCTTCTTGCCCAAAATGCAATGGTGATTGCCAAGCGAAGTGAAAACGAAAAGAACATTGCTCGCTCTTACCGTGCCGTCGGTAGGGTCTTTTACAACCAAGGCAAGTATTCGTCGGCGATCGAGAACTACAAAAATGCATTTATTCATTCCCAACGAATCCATGACTCCGTTCTACTTTCCACTGAGCTCGATGATCTCGGTCGCTCATATAGAAGAATAGGCGAACCGAAACAAGCCCTCCAGTATTTGCAACAAGGACTGGACATTGCCACCGCCGCCAAAGACAAAGAAATGGTGGGTGAAATCTACAATAACATGGCCTTGGTGTTGAATGATTCGGGCGATGACTCTTTGGCGTTGAAGTATTATCACAACTCACTCACTATCGCGGAAGAATTAAAAGATACGTCGACCATTATTCTGAGCTTGAACAACATTGGCTATCAATATTTCCGGTTGAAAAATCTACAAAAAGAAGAGGAATATTTTTTGAAGGCATTGGCTCTCGTAGAAAAAACCAAAGACCAGAAAATGTACGGCGTCACCTACGACAACATTGGATCGATGTGGGCTGACCGAGGTGACACGCAAAAAGCCATTGTTTATTTTCTTAAAGCTTTGGAATATGAAAGGAAAACCGGTGTCAAAGCTTACATCGCAGAAGAGCTAAAAAGCCTGACCGAGATATGCATCAAGATGAAAAATTATCAGATGGCATTTAAGTATGCCAACGAGGGGTATCAATTGAGTGAACAAATACAATCGGCAGAATTAAGAGCCGTCGCGGCCAAGAATTTAGCCATCGTTTTTGAGAAGCTTCGTCAGTTTGAACAATCCCTGACGTACTTAAAAATTGCCAACACAATTTTCGACAGCCTCAACTCTATAGAAAAAACAAAGGTGGTCTCAAATCTTGCCTCGCGATACGAGCTCAATAAAAAAGAATCCGAAATCAAATCGCTCAATTTTGAAAAGGAAGCCCAGAAAACTGAATTACAACTCCAGAACAGGATAAAATATGGATTGATAATTTTTTTATTACTGGTGACCACGCTTCTTGTCATAGCCATTTACCAATATCGGGAGCGGCAAAAAGCAAACGACCAGCTCGTCATTTGGAGCAGTGCCGTTGATCAAAAAAACAAACAGCTCGACAACCTCAACAAAGTGAAGGACAAAATATTCTCGTCGATTGCTCACGACATCAAAAGTCCTCTATCCTCGATTCAAGGGTTGCTTAGTCTAATGAATACGAACCTCCTTACACAGGAGGAGTTTAATAAACTGATTGTTGAGCTGTCAGCCCGAGTGAATACAACAACGTCGCTTCTCGAGAATCTCTTGAACTGGTCTAGAAATCAAATTGCAACAGCGAAAGCGAACCCCGTGCCAACAAATATTCGAGGCTTGTCAGAAGAGTGCCTATCTCTTTACAACACCAATGCCATCGAAAAAAACATCGCCTTCTTCAATTCCATTTCCGAAAAAGCGGTCGTTTATGCAGATGAAGAAATGATCAGGATTGTATTGCGCAACCTCATCTCCAACGCTATAAAATTTACCAAGCCAAATGGCGCCGTGAAACTCGATGCCATCGCCCACGAGAATTTTATGAGCGTCTCTATCGCTGATTCAGGCATTGGAATATCAGAATCAGACTTGAATACCATTTTCGGATATGAAGCGAAGACCACACATGGCACCGCGCAAGAAAAGGGCACTGGTCTTGGTTTGATCCTCTGCAAAGAATTCATCGAAAAGAACGGCGGTAAAATTTGGGTGGAAAGCACGCTCAACAAAGGCTCCATTTTCAGTTTCACCGTCCCTGTGCCTAATCAAAACGGATAGCTTTTACCGGCTGAATGCGAGCAATAAATCTGGTCGGCAAGAGCAACACCACGCTGACTACGATAAAGACAATCAGGTTCAACAGGATCACCGTTGCCCAGTCCCACTCGATGGGTACGTAACTCATGTAATAGTCATGGGCATTTAGCTTCATCCATCGAAACTGATATTGGAGGTAACAAAAACCAAGGCCCACGGCGTTTCCGTAAAGCAAGCCTTTGGCAACCAAGTTCATCCCATTGAAAATAAAGACGGAGCGGATCAGTTTATTTTGGGCACCCACGGCCTTGAGCAACCCGACCATCGGAACTCGTTCCATCACTAAAATCAAAATAACTGAAATCATGTTCACGCTTACTACAATCAAAATAATTCCAAGCAGAATTCGCACCTGGCGTTTGACAAGGTCAAGCCACTCAAAAATCTGTACGTATTTATCGCGAACAGTTTCAATGTTCAGGTCATAGTCCATCGAATCGCCGAGCTGACGTTGGGCTTCATCCAGTGCCGCTTGTTGAAAATCAAATTTGTAATTCCAAACCGCCGACAAGACACTCACCCATTTGTTTTCAACTTCGGGGTTGTCGATGATCCTTTCTTGGAGGGCTTTTCGATAGGCCGCCACATCGACGCTCCAAAGATCGAACGCATCAAAGCGGTTGAAATCGATGAGCACTTCAAGGCCTCCCGCCTGGTTCGCATCCCAGTCGTTGAGCTGTTGTACCAGTTTGAGATCTCCCAGGATGACTTTGCTATCAAAATATTCTGAAAGATTTGTCTCGTAAATACCGACTACCTTCAGTTTTCGAAAACGCGGAGGGTTTTGAAAAAAATGCAATACGATGTCATCACCTACTTTTGCGTTGATCTTGCCCGCAATGGTTCGGCTTATCACCACTTCACGGGAAAATGCCGAATCTTGAAAATTCAAAAACCTTCCCTCCACCAAGTCTTCATCGAACACCGAACGATTAAAAGTTTTGCTTATCCCTTTGAACACAATCCCTAGCACCTCTTTTTCGGTTTTTACCAACCCCGCTTTGTGACTGTACTCCTGCACATGCTTTACAAACGGAAATTGCTCTGGATGCTCGTAGAGATTGATAGTGAAATCAAAAGGCTGTTCTGCAACGGCATTGTTCAGCGTAAATTTCGTGACCAACAAATGATTGCTGAAAGAATATATCTTCTCTTTGACTTTCGATTGAAAGCCCTCCATGATCAAAAAAGAAACGATGGCTGCCGCTAAGCCGATGGCGATACTTGCGACGGCGATTTTATGAATAATGGAAGAAAAACTTCCTGCGGCAGCCGTCCGAATTCTCTTGGATATGAAATAGGAAAGATTCAACTTCGAAAAGTTACCTTGCAAAATAATCAAATGAAAATGATTGCGATCAGAAAAGTTGGGGCATTAGTGATACTGATAGGTTCATTGACCAGTTTTTGTTTCGCTCAATCCAAAAACAGAAT
The DNA here is from genome assembly GCA_035492075.1 of Cyclobacteriaceae bacterium. Lineage (GTDB taxonomy): Bacteria > Bacteroidota > Bacteroidia > Cytophagales > Cyclobacteriaceae > ELB16-189. The sequence continues at coordinate 29,210 of DATJJP010000038.1, forward strand.
AATCACAGGAGCCGAGCAGATGGACCAACTTCTGCCCCTTCTTCAAGGAAAGCGTGTCGCGGTGTTAGTCAACCAAACGTCTGTCATTGGAAAGACCCATTTGGTTGACTCATTGCTCAGCCAAAAAATAGATGTAAAAAAAATATTTTCACCGGAGCATGGCTTCCGTGGAAACGCCCCGGACGGAGCAGAAATCAGTGACTCGATAGATGCATCGACCCATCTGCCGGTAGTTTCATTGTATGGAAAAGCACGGAAAGCAACACCCGAACAACTGGCTGATGTGGACGCCGTGATTTTCGATATTCAAGATGTAGGCACAAGGTTTTACACCTACATCAGTTCAATGCACAACATGATGGAAGCCTGCGCCGAGAACGGGAAGAAAATGATCGTATTGGATCGGCCGAACCCAAACGGAAGTTATGTGGACGGTCCCGTTCTGGATATGACATTAAAATCATTTGTGGGCATGCACCCCATTCCAATCGTCTACGGCCTTACCATCGGTGAACTGGCAACAATGATCAGCGGTGAAGGTTGGCTGGCAGGGGGTAAAAAATGTGATCTCCACATCGTTGGTTTGAAAAACTACGATCACAAGAAGAAGTACTCTATCCTCATCAAGCCTTCTCCGAACTTACCAAACGATCACGCGATCGCGATGTACCCTTCCATTTGTTTATTTGAAGGTACGGTCATGAGTTTAGGTCGCGGCACCAAGACGCCGTTTGAAGTGCTGGGGCATCCTGCATTCAAGGACTACACATTCAAGTTCAAGCCAGAAAGCATTCCGGGCATGTCGGTAAAGCCCCCGCTCGAAAACAAAATTTGTTACGGGGTCGATCTGCGCAATGAAAAAGTGGGTGATGGATTGTCGTTGAAATACTTGATTAAATTCTATCACGAATTTCCTGATAAAGACAAAGAGAAGTTTTTTACCAATTACTTCAACACACTGGCTGGAAATAAAACGTTGAAAGAACAAATCAAGCAAGGAATGAGCGAAGACAAAATCAAAGACACGTGGTCAAAGGACTTGAAAGCCTACAAGGAAATAAGGAAAAAATATTTGTTGTACCCTTAATATCAGCTTCAAGCTACCGGCTACAGGCTTCAGGCTTGCGGTCGGTAGCTGGTGGCCCTCAGCCGGATGACTAAAGCTGAAAAAGTATACGACATTTTAAATATTCTCAATGAATGTTTTCCCAGGCCTGAAGTACCCCTTCATCATAAAGACGCTTATACTTTATTGATATCTGTTTTGTTGTCCGCACAATGCACGGACGAGCGAGTCAACAAAACTACCCCTTCACTTTTCAAATTGGCCGACAACCCTTTTGACATGATGAAGCTTTCGGTGGAAGAAATTCGTGAAATCATCAAACCCTGCGGACTATCACCAATGAAGTCGAAAGGAATTGCGGGGCTGTCAAAAATTTTAGTGGAAAAATACAAGGGCAATGTCCCCTCTACTTTTGAGGAGCTCGAAGCCCTTCCCAGCGTGGGGCATAAGACCGCCTCGGTGGTGATGACGCAATGGTTTGGCATTCCTGCATTCCCGGTAGACACGCACATTCATCGCCTTGCCTACCGATGGGGGTTGTCAACTGGAAAAACGGTGGAGCAAACAGAAAAAGACTTAAAGAGGTTGATTCCGCAGGATAGATGGAACAGCGTACATTTACAAATGATTTATTTTGGTCGACAATACTGTCCGGCCCGTGGGCACGGCTGGAAAGATTGCCCGATCTGCAAAAAGTATATGAGAAAAGAATTAAGAGACTAGATGAACAACTTAAGGATCGTTTTCATGGGCACGCCCGCGTTTGCCGTACCAAGTTTAGAAATCTTGGTGGAGAACAAATTCAATGTGGTAGCAGTAATTACCTCACCTGACAAACCGCAAGGCCGCGGTCAGAAATTAGCCGCCTCGCCAGTGAAGGATTGCGCAATAAAATATTCTATCCCTGTTCTGCAACCCGTTAATTTGAAATCGCCCGAATTTATAGAAGAGCTGAAAAGCTACCAGGCAAACCTCCAGGTAGTGGTGGCCTTTCGAATGCTCCCTGAAATCGTTTGGGCGATGCCAGCGTTGGGCACATTCAACCTTCATGCCTCACTGTTACCTCAATACCGGGGAGCAGCACCGATCAATTGGGTGATTATCAATGGAGAGAAAGAGACGGGCCTGACTACCTTCTTTCTTAAACATGAAATAGATACCGGCAGCATCATCTTCCAGGAAAAAGAAAAAATCAACTATGATGACGATGCAGGAAAATTGCATGACCGTTTAATGGGGAAAGGGTCGGCTTTGGTCCTAAAAACCGTCAAAGAGATCGAAGCAGGGAGCGTTCTGTCGCAGCCGCAAAACGAATCGATTCAGATTAAACACGCGCCCAAAATATTCAAGGAAACGTGTGAAGTGAATTGGAACCATACCCCCGACGTCATTCGGAATTTTGTCCGCGGATTGAGCCCTTACCCAGGGGCTTGGGCCACCATTCGCGGAAAAGTATTCAAAATATTTCTGGTGGATACACTCCCGAGTAAACGAAAGTCTATCGAGAACGGACGGATTGATACTGACGAAGCAACTTTCCTTCTAGTGAAAGTCAAGGAGGGTTGGATTTCCATCCTTGAACTTCAACCCGAAGGCAAAAAGCGGATGACGGTGGAAGAATTCTTTAGGGGAAACAAGCTTTATTGATCCCCCTTCAATTCGCACTGCACTGAATGCTCTTGTGCATTGGCCGCCTGACAATTGAAATTAGACCTTCACCAGTTTCCACTTTCCTCTTCTAAAAATCATTATGCCTGCAATGGCAATTGCCGATTCTGCGATCGCAATGGCAGCGTAAACTCCGTTTGGCCCAAAATCAATTTGAATGGCCAAGAAGTAAGCCAGCGGAATTTGAAAGCACCAAAAACCAAGCAAGTTGAGCAAGGTTGGGGTTTTTGTATCACCTGCTCCATTGAACGATTGGGTGATCACCATTCCGTATCCGTAAAACAGATAACCCATTGCCACGATCTGCATGCATCTAATGCCGTTGGAGTACACCTCTTCACTCGCGGTAAAGAAAAACCTCAAAATCGGACCTGAGAAGAAAAGAAAAACGATCATTACCACCGAAAGGAAAATCATGTTGTACAATCCTGATTTCCATACCGACTTTTCTGCGCGATCCGCCTTACCGGCTCCTAAATTTTGGCCCACCAAGGTAGCCGATGCATTGGCCATACCCCAGGAAGGAAGAATTGTAAAAATGATTACGCGGAGAGCCATCGTGTAACCAGCGATCGCAGCACTTCCGAAATTTGAAATGATCCTGGCCAAGAAGACCCAACTCGCCGACGAAATCAAAAACTGGCCCGTGCTTCCCGCCGACACTTTTATTACCTGAACAATGATGTTCCAATCGACCTTGAAATTCGTTGGTGTCAACCTAACTACGCTTTTTCCAAAGAACAAATAATACAATTGGATAGCCACACCAAGACCGCGGCCAATGTTGGTTGAAAATGCCGCTCCTTCTACACCAAAGCCGGGGATCGGTCCAAAACCAAAAATTAATATTGGATCGAGGGCAAGGTTGAAAAGATTGGCAAGCAACAGTACACGCATGGCGATAGCTGCATTCCCAGCCCCTCTGAAAATTCCATTGATCAAAAACAGCATCATGATGGTGATGTTGCCAACCAACATCCAAAAGGTGAATCCACCCCCAACTTTGATAATACTGGCAGACGCACCCATTAAACGAAGTAAGTCCTGGGAGAAAAATAAGCCCACCACCGATATCGCTATTGAACAGACGACTCCCACGAGAATGGCCTGCACCCCGGCTACCGCGGCGCCGTCGGTGTCTTTCTCACCCACACGTCGAGCTACGATAGCGGTTGCCCCCATACTTACGCCCCATGCGAGTGAATACACCAACGCCAACATGGACTCGGTTAAACCTATCACCGCTACGGCTTCACTGTTATGCAATCGACTAACGAAAATCATATCGACAACTGCAAACACGGCTTCCCCCATCATCTCCAGAATCGCCGGAACAGACAAAAGAAAAATAGCGCGATTGATGCTCCCTTCCGTGAAATTCTCTTCCTCCCCTCGAACAGCAACTTTAAATAAATGATAAAATGATTTTATACGTGCACGATAACTCATGATTGAAACTGACTTTAAAAATTTGTGAAAAAAAAACTAACCCTGACCTGGGCCGAAAGGATTATCGCTCATCTGATGAGAATGCGATAATTAGAATGTCAGCTTCATAGGCGTTACGCGAAGGAGGCGTAAAAGTAATCTTTTCTTCGGTTACTTCAAATACTTCTCCGGAAGAGGAAAGCCCATGCTCTCAGCACACCAAAAGATATTGATGACATAATAACGATGGCTGTCGTAGAAAATCTGGATGCTGTTGACGCCTCGGTTTGTTACCGGGCCGTCCTTTTTTTCCTTGGTTTCATAAGTACTGAACACATGGGTTATCGTTCCATACGATTCCATTTTGCGTGAGAGCTCTCGCTCAAAGAAACCCGTAGTAATTCTTGTCGTAAACAGCTGGACATAGTCGTCTGGAGTTAATGCCTTTAGCGTAAACTCGCCGCCGTCACCTTTGCGTGTCGGTATCAATCGAGTTTCGGGCTTAAACAAATTGCGAAAGCGATCCCAGTCACGAGGTGTGTTGGGTTCACCTGAAATCACGTCATACAATGCAGCGGTGATTGCATCTACCGATTTCACATCGGCAGAGTAGTCTTTCTGCGCAAACGCAAAATTTGAAATCAATAGTAGTACCACTGTAATCTTTTTCATGTTTGGGCTTTATAAGATGAAAGATAGAAATTCTGGCCCACAATCATTCACTTTGCTGGGACCGTTTATGGGTAATTTAGTTCACACTGAATTTGTGCTGACGTTTGGACCATGGGTCATCGACGGTGGTCTACACATGGATCAGCGGTTGGCTCAGTCCGCGCGACTGACAGAGCGTTGCTCTTGTTAGGTGCGTAATCGCGCGACTAATGTTTTTCTCGCCTACGACGAGAAAAACAAATTTTCAATGGAGAACGCGTAGCGTTCTCCATTCTATCGTTTTGTCGCGCACGTGAACTACCTTGTGACAGGGAAATGTGTACACTTTAAATGCTGGACACAAGATTCAACCAACAGATGAGTTCTTATTGGTTATTTTTGCCGTGATGCACCCGCCAAAATACTCAGTCATTGTACCAGTCTACAATCGCCCCAAGGAGCTGGACGACCTACTACAAAGCCTGACACAGCAAACCGTGCGGGATTTCGAAGTGCTGGTCATCGAAGATGGTTCTGAAATTTCAAGCGAACATATTTTCGAGAAGTATTCCAGCCAACTCCAGATCACCTATTTCTATAAACCCAACTCAGGGCCTGGTCCGAGCCGTAATTTTGGTTTTGAAAAAGCAACAGGCGAATATTTTGTGGTATTCGACAGCGATTGCCAAATACCTTCGCATTACTTTGAGTCGGTAGAACGGTTCCTTCATAAGACGCCACTCGACGCCTGGGGCGGCCCTGACCGCGGCCATGAAAGATTTACGGCTTTGCAACGGGCCATGGCTTTTACCATGTCGTCTACACTCACCACCGGTGGTATTCGAGGCGGCAAATCAAAAAACTTTCAACCGCGAAGTTTTAATATGGGAATCAGCCGAGAGGCGTATGGCCAAACCGGAGGCTTTCATTTTGATCGTTTTGCCGAAGACATTGAATTAAGCATTCGAATGAAGAAAATGGGCCTTCGCGTCGGCTTGATACCCGAAGCCTATGTGTATCATCAGCGACGTGCCACGCTGAAAGATTTCTTCAAGCAAGTTTCGAATTTCGCCAAGGGTCGAGTTCTCGTGGGGCGTGCACATCGAGGTGAAGTTAAAATCACACATTGGTTCCCCTCTTTCTTCTTACTTGGTATGGTCGCGTTGCTGCCACTGACCCTCATGACACCCGCCCTGGCATTTTCTGGTGCCATCGCATACACACTTTACTTCGTAGCAATTGCTGTCGATTGCCTCACAATGACGCGTTCGTTCTCTGTCGCCCTCTTATCCATTCCAGCTGCATTCATTCAAATGACCGGGTATGGCTCGGGTTTTTTGAGGGCTTACCTTTCACATAACTAAGTGTGTATCAAGTGCTATTTCTTGCTTTATTAAAGTATAATTAGCTACTTTTGGTACAACCAACGCATATTTTTTCATGGCTCAGGCAAATTTTTTTTTCTTGCTAATGGCTGTTGGAGTCCTTCACGTGTCGACCTCCAACGCCCAAAAAAATACCCTTCCTACCGGATCATACGTTGTAGTGGCTGCTTTCTCCCCTCATCATGAGGACTATGCAATTCGTCTCAGCAAAGGCTTGAACAAAGACGGCATGCACACCTCCTATGGTTTTGAGGCGACGCGCAAATATTGGTATGTCTACCTCACTCATTCGGCCGACCGTGACGCTTGCATCGATGAAGTAAAAAAAGCAAGAGGCGAGACCCGATTTGCCGATGCCTGGGTACATACGATCAAAGGTCAAGACCAAATCGAAACAGTAAAAGCTGATCCTGAAAAGAAAATCCTGGACGCTACCGAGGAAGGCAGGAAAGAGACTCCGAAAGAGGAGCCAAAGGTGGAACCTTCCACGACCGAGACAGAAGTGGTTCCCAACCCGTCAGCGGCACCTGTTTATGAACCTCAAAACCTAAAGAATACTCAAGTATTCCTCAGCTTATTCAACGCCACAAACAATGAAGTAATCGAGGGCGAAGTAGAGGTAGTCAATTCCGAAAAGGGCAAGCTCATCTCTCGGGTAAAAGGCAACGATTATCTCATCCTGCCTGATCCTAAAACCAAAACCGGTCAGTTGACTTTGATCAGCAACGTTTTCGGTTTTCGAAAGGAGCAATTAGAGATCAATTACAAAAACACAGAAGCAGACACCCTAAAGCCTTATGTTACTTTGGTAGGCAATTTTTACATGGTCAATTTCGCGATGACGCAAATACACAAAGGCGACATCTCAACACTATATAACGTCTACTTTTTCAACGATGCGGCGATCATGCTACCCGAATCAAAGTACCAACTCAATAGTCTGCTCGAGTTGATGCAAAAAAGCCCAACGATGAAAATTACACTTCACGGCCACACTAACGGAAGCGGAGGTGGGAAGATCATCTATATGGGGCCGAGCAAAAACTTTTTTGCAATCACAAGCGACGCGAAAAACGGGTCGGGTTCTGCCAAAGCATTGTCTGCCGCGCGTGCTGAAACCATCAAGCAGTGGCTCATTGTGCAAGGGATCACTGAAGACAGAATCAACGTGAAGGGCTGGGGAGGTGGTCGCATGGTTTACGACAAAAACAGTGCTTACGCTCGCAAGAACATTCGCGTCGATGTCGAGGTCACGAGCGACTGATCAACGACGCACGTCGAAGTCACCAAAGTTTTTTAATCCGGATTCTTCCACCTCGACGCTGTCGACACGCGCGCGAGTGGGCCCGCGACGGCACCATTTTAAAAACTCCGCGATTTGGCTTTCTTCTCCTTCTGCTTCAATGTAGACGTCTCCGTTCCTTTCGTTTTTTACAAAACCTTTCAACCCTAAAAAATCAGCTTGCTGCTTGGTGGAGGCTCTGAAAAAAACTCCCTGCACGCTACCAGAGACACGAATATTGACGTGCTTCATCTCAAAAAATGTAATCCGTGCTTAAGAACGCGGATTCACGGTTTCGAATAATATTGCCAATGATCTTTTTGTTGTCGACCGTAATTTTGGTGGCTACCAACGATCGTATAGAGAATACACGCAGAGCATCACTTACAGACAATGTGCCTTCGGCGGAATCTTTCCGGCCATTGAATGGAAATGTGTCGGGGCCTCGCTGGCATTGCGTGTTAATATTAATCCTGCCCACCTGACTTGCGAACGAATCGATCAGGTGCGCAATTGTTTTTGAATCACGTCCGAAGATACTGAGCTGCTGACCGAAATTAGAATTGAGCACATAATCAATAACCTCTTTCTCTTCGTCAAAGGATCGAATCGGAATGACAGGACCAAATTGCTCTTCGGAATAAACTTTCATTTTCTCGTTGACAGGGTACAAAACCGCAGGATAAAAAAAAGTGTGATGTACTGTGCCGCCACCTTCGTTCATCACTTTCGCTCCATGCTTTATTGCATCATCCACCAAGTCTTTTAGAAAATCTGTCTTGCCCGGTTCGGGTAGCGGCGTCAAGCTCACCCCCATTTCCCATGGCATTCCTGCTTTTAAATTATTTACCACTTCGCAGAATCTCTTGACAAACTGATCGACGATGTCCTTATGAGCGAAGATGATTTTGATTGCTGTGCAACGCTGTCCATTGAAAGAAAGTGAGCCGAGTACACATTCGTTCACTGCATTTTCAAGATTGGCATCGGGTAAAATAATTGCGAGGTTTTTTGCATCAAGACCGAGCACAGCTCTAAGGCGGTGCGACTTTGGGTGTGCTTTCTTAAGTTCATTTGCACCTCTGTTGGTTCCGATAAATGCAAACACGTCGATTTTACCGGTCTCCATCAGAACACCGACCGTGTCTCGCCCTCTGCCATAAATCACATTGATGACCCCGGGCGGGAAACTCGTGCGAAATGCTTCAAGTAACGGACGCACCAAAAGCACCCCGTATTTTGCCGGCTTGAATACGACCGTATTGCCCATGATCAAGGCAGGAAAAAGGGTAGTGAATGTTTCATTCAGTGGATAATTGTATGGACCCATGCAAAGAGCAACACCCAGCGGTACTCTTCTGATCTGACCCATAATCCCCTGCTCCTGAATAAAATTCGAAGACCTACGATCCAAATCTTTCAACGCATTAATCGTGTCCACAATGTAATCGCAAGTTCGGTCGAATTCCTTTTCAGAATCTTTCTGGCTCTTTCCTATTTCCCACATCAAGAGTTTCACGACTTCCGACCGCTTTTCCTGCATCTTTCCCAAGAAGATTTCCACATGCTGAATGCGTTCGGCAACCGTCATCATCGGCCATACGCCGTGCCCTAAATCATAGGCATTCAGCGCGGCATCCAACGCAGCAAGCGCTTCTTTTGATGTAAGCAGTGGGGTACTGCCAATTATTTTTTGTTTGTATTCATTCCCCTCTTTTACAAACACGGGACTGGCAACAGGGCTCAGCTTTCCTTGCCATTGCAGCAGTTCGCCATTGACGAGGTATTCCCGCTGCTCAATTGACTGATTTAGTTGAGCGGCTTCTGGGATGGATTGCTCTTCGGGAAAAAGTTTGGATAAATCGGTCATGAGTTTGTTTTAAATGTTTCGTGTGGTTACAGTTTATTTTCTTAGTCACCCAGGCCTCGATCGTGTGCGGGGTGAATTTTGTTGGCCGTTAATTCCATTATTTTCGCACCGGATGAAGTACCAATGCGCGAAGCACCGGCTTCAATCAGGCTCACCACCTGTTCGTAGGTCTTAATTCCGCCCGAGGCTTTGATGCCTACTGAAGACGGCAATACCGCTCTCATCAATTCAATGTGTTCTTCTTTCGCGCCGGTAGGTGCAAATCCAGTGGATGTCTTGACAAAATCAACGCCTGCATCTGCGCACATTTTGCATGCGGCCGCAATTTCTTCGTCCGACAGGTACGCTGTTTCAATAATTACTTTCACCAACTTCTGTTGATCGTGGGCGAGTTTACTGCACTTGGCTATTTCAATTTTTGTCCAGGGAAGATTTGTTTTGAACGAACTTACGTTCCATACCACGTCCACTTCGTCAGCTCCGTTGTCAATGCCTCGTTTTATTTCGTCAAGTTTGGTTTCGGTCATTGAATATCCTAACGGGAACCCGGCTACAGTTACCAACAAAATATCATCGGTTCCGATTTCTCTTTTGGCTCTTTTCACCCAGAACGGCGGAACGCAAACACCGAGAAAATTAAATCGCTTTGCTTCTTCCACGACACGGTCTATGTCACCGATGGTAAGGGTCGGGCTAAGATTGGTGTGCTCGATGTAGCGGGCGATGTCCATCTACATACAAGTTAATTTTTTATTTCTTCAATTGGGAGGGTCGATCACAAAAGGAACTGCAACCGGCGAATGAAATCGTTTGCGCTGTCATTTCTTTTCAAAAAAAACAGCCACACTCGAATTGCCTGCCCAACACAGGCAATCGAGCGGCTGCAAAAAAATACAACTAGAACAATTGCACAGAGAGGCTAGTGCCTGATGCCGCACTCTTTGCAATAGCGCATGGCATAAGGTAAATGTCTTTTCGGTGGATGCTTGTGGCCGAAGTAAGCAAAATCGGTGTATTGTGGCTTCGACCTCTTGCGGATCATTTTTTGTCTGTTGCGGGCGGCAAGCTCTACCCGTTTGTAAAAGTCATACTCGGCCGTATAACTCAGGTGAGGTATATGAATCAGCTGCTTCTTTTTTGCGGCCACAAGGGCTTTCTCATGCGCCATTTGCTCCACCCGTTCATAATATTGATATTCTGCTGTGTTGCGCACATTTGGTTTTCTGAACAACAGCTTTTGCCTTCTGGAAATTTTGGGTTTTTGAATCTTACGATCTTTTTCTTTAATCACCTGTTGTGGCCTATCGCCAAGCGAATTGCTTTGCGCGTGGCACACGGATGATGCAGTCACCATCGCTGCACCAACAAAAAAACCCAGCTTCATTTTCATAGCTGGGTCTATAACGATGGGTTTTGTCTTTTATTTTACCTGAACTTGGGTTGAATCATCGTTTGTTCTCTGCGGTAAGTCCATGGCGGCGTGGGGTCCTTCTCTTTCCACAAGCCTTTGCGCTTCTCGCGTGCTTTCTCCTTGATTGTTTCGAGCTCTTGAATTGGATTTATCTCAGCCGTCCAAGCCAAACCCGCCTGCAGCAGCTCCAACCGGGGGTCGACCTTGCCTTCGATCAACACAATACCCAGCCGATTTCCCCAACGATCCTTACCTTGAATTTTTACGCTTACTGTTTTGTCAAGAATTATTTTCTGCAAAAGCCGGTGTGCCTTATCACCATACTCCTGACCTAGCTCAGGGCTATCAATCCCAAAAAGCAAAATCTTATATGATTCTCTTTGATCGGTGATTAGCTCAACGGTATTGCCATCGATCACAGATACTACTTTGCCGGAGATTTCATTTTCTGCAAATAAAACTGAACTCACAAAAACCAACGACAGTAGTGTTGCTTTTCCCTTTTGCATAAAACGTTTGCATTAGCTAACGTAAATGTGCCCGAAAGAATCTACGTTTTGTCGTCCAAATCGACGCTCCACTAACGGATGTAAGGTTTGAGCTGGAATTTTAGCCTCAGCCCGTTTCAATCAGCAGATAGTGAATTTTGCATATGCAGGGTCTCTCCGCGAAGTTTTCTAGGTAGAAACTCGAGACAAAATGGCGGCTACCGTTGGGAGGGCTATTTACAATACTGATCGATCGAGGCTTTTGCTTTCGTATCGCCAAGCTGGAGCGCTTTTTTCCAATCCTCGCACGCCTTCTCTTTCTCTTTCAGCTGGTATTGATAATTGCCGCGTTGTTTAAAATAAGAGGCATTTTTTCCGTCGATCTCAATTGCGTCGCTCATATTTGAAACGGCCGCTCCAAAATCTTCAAGTTCGGCTTTGCAATTGGCGAGGCCCGCATGTGCGGCCGCATCTTTCGGATTGAGCGATATCACCTTTTCATAATCAATTGCCGCTTGCTCAAATTCTCTGCTTTCTTCTTTTATCACCGCACTGTTAAAATAGATGTCCGCATTCTTGGGATCCAGCGCTATTGCTTTTGCCAAATTATCCAACGCTGATTTTTTGTTTTCAAGTCCGAGGTAGGCACGAGCATTCTCCAAATATAAGGTCACTGTGTTTTCGCCCGCCTTGCCAGCAGCTTCAAAGTCATTCGCGGCCAGTTGATATTCTTGTTGCTCAAGCAAACATTTTCCGCGCTTAAAAAACAATACCTTGTCTTTGTTGCCGCGCGTGATTGCTTTGTCGAGGTATTCTTGTGCCACGGGATAATTTTTTGTTTCAAAATAAGACTCACCCAATTTCTGATAGAAGTTAGCGTCTTGGTTTTCTGTGAGTTTCTCCATCTGACGCATGTCCTTGATTGCTTCAGCGTGCTTGTTCTGCTTTAAATAGGCCTCTGCACGATTTTCATAAGCGCGGACGTAATCACTTTTCTTCGTGATCGCTTTAGAAAAATCAGCAATGGCGTTGTCATATTGATCTTGTTTGAAGTACGCTTTTCCTCGGTTGTTGTAAATGACGGGGTCGTCGATTCCCTGGGTGATTCCCGTGGTATAGTCTTCTATGGCACCAACAAAATTGTCCTTTCTAAAACGAGCGTCTCCCCGATGATAAAATGCGACCGCCAGCTTGGGGTCCTTTGAAATTGCTTCATCGAAGTCAGCAATAGCAGCGTCGACTTCCTTGCTATCGAGTTTACAATAGCCACGAAGGTCATATGCTTTTGCCTCCTTGTACCCTGAAGAAATGGCGTTGTCAAAATCAGGAATTGCGCCCTTGTAATCTTGGGCCGAATATTTGCAAGCTCCTCTCCTGAAAACAAGTTCAGGCGTGGTATCTCCCAGTTCGATGGCCTTTGATAAATCGGGTTGCGCTTTTACGAAGTCGGCCAACTCGAAATAAGAATTGCCACGGGCCGCAAAAACCTGCTTGTCTTTGGCTCCTCCATTTATACCCTTGGTCAGGTCGTCAATCGCTCCTTGAAAATTCTTCAAACTGAATTTGGCCACGCCGGAAAGGGCAAACTCATCTCCGCCGGCTTGATTAGCCGAAATCACTATCGCCAAATCCGCAATTACCTTTTGCCATTCATTGAGTTGTGCATTGGCCGCCGCTCGATTTTTTAAAGCTTGAGTATAGTTTTGTTTGATTTGCAACGACTTGTCGAAATCAACAATCGACTCTTTTATTTGGTTTGAATTCAATTTTGCCTTTCCGCGATTGTTGTAGATCACTTCATCATTGGCCCCGAATTCGATGGCCCTGTCGTAGGCCTCAACAGCTCCCGTAAAGTTGTTGCCCTTGAAGCGTCCATTTCCAGCCTGAAAATAAACCGCCTTGTTTTTCGTGCCGGCAATGATGGCTTTCTCTAAATACGAAAGTCCTTCTTTGTCCTTCTGTTGTTCGAGGTAAGCAAAGCCGAGGTCTTCGAGAGTCACCACATCAGCTTGCTCTTTTTGGACCACCTTTTCAAGGTCTGTGATGGCGGCATTAAATTCTTTGGTCTCAAAAAAAGATTTTCCGCGCTTCTCATTGATCGGCGTTTCTTTTTCTCCGCCCAGTTCTGCTGCATTCAATGATTCGATGCACCCTTTGTATTCTTTCGCGTCGAAGCGCAGATAGCCCAGATATAGATTCACTTTGGAATCTTTCGATCCTGCCTTGACGGCCTTTTCGAAGAATGGCTTTGCCGCGTCATTTTCTTTCAAGCTATACTTAGCTAGGCCTAGCATCCTTAAGAGATCGGCCGACTCCCCCTCCGCCACACGCACTTTGTCAAGGTCTTCAAAAGATCCTTTCCAATCAGATAACGTAAAACGAAGCGTACCCCGGTTGAGCAGTGCCTTTGTGTATTGCGGCTTCAGCGAAATCGCTTTGTCATAATCGGCCAGCGCAGGTTGGGTATCTCCCAAGGCTTGTTTGGCTTTGCCGCGGTTGTTGTAAATCACTTCGTCGTTCCCGTCGACGGCTATCGCGTTATCGTACGCCGCTATCGCACCAGCAAAATTATTTTCCTTGAATTTTCCATTACCCACCTGAAAGCCCACGTCTTTGTTTTTGCTCCCTGCGTTCATTGCCCTTTCCAAAGTAAGGAGCCCTTCCTTCGTTTTTTGTTGCTGAAGATAAGCGTAGCCAAGGTCTTCGAGGGAAATGACATCGACTTGTTCCGTCTTCGCTACTTTTTCTAAATCAGTGATCGCGCCACCGTATTCTTTCGTCTCATAGAAGGACTTGCCCCGTTTTTCGTAAACGGCAATTTCCTTTTCACCCGCAATCTCAGCGACATTCAATGCTTCGATGCAACCCTTGTAGTCCTTACCTCCAAAACGCAGGTATCCGAGGTACAAATTCACCTTGGCGTCTTTCGATCCGGCTTTCACTGCTTTCTCTAAAAAATTCTTAGCCGCATCATTTTCCTTAGTGTAGTATTTCGAGAGCCCGAGCATTTGCAAAAGGTCAACGGACTCCCCTTCGGTGGCGAGCACCTTATTGAGGTCTTCAAATGCTCCCTTGTAATCAGCGAGTTTGAAGCGTGTGGTTCCGCGATTCGAAAAAGCTTTTATGTAATCTGCCTTCAGTGCGATCGCTTTGTCAAAATCAGGAAGAGCACCTTGCAAGTCGCCAATGGTGGCTTTTGCTTTTCCGCGGTTGTTAAAAACAATCGGGTCGGTTTGCACCAGGGCAACTGCTTTGTCGTAATTGGCGACGGCATTCGCAAAATCATTTTTCAAAAACTTGCCATCGCCCAAGTTTTTAAAGGCATCATAGTCAGAAGCTCCCAGTGAGATGGCTTTTTCTAAATCTTTAATCGAATTGTCGATGTCTTTTTGCTGGTATTCAGCGTTTCCTTTGAACAAGAAAATTTCCTTGGCGGTAGACCCTAACGAAATGGCCCTTCCAAGCGAAGACACCACGCCTGCATAGTCTTTTGCTTTGTATTGACAGGTTCCCAATTTTTCAAAAACTTCTTTTTCACTCACCCCCATCGCCACGGCGGAGGTAAATGCCTTGATGGCTTCATCACAGGCGTCAGTGTTAGCGAGACTTATTCCGAGCATTCGATAGGTCTCTTTGTCTTTCGATCCGCTGGCTACGGCTTTGTTCAATGCGGTCGCGCAACCCTTGAAATCTTGTAAGTTGAATTTGGCTGTTCCTGACTTTTGAAACAGGTCCGCGTCATTCTTTCCTTTAGTGATGATTTGATCAAGGTCTGCCGCTGCGCCTTTCCAGTCCTTTTGTTGATAGCGAACATCTGCTCTGTTTTCCAAGGCTTTGTCGTAGTCGGATTTAAGGGCAAGTGCGTCCGTGAAATCCGTTTCTGCGCCTGCGAAATCCTTCAAATTCGATTTTGCTTTGCCCCTGTTGTTCAATAGTACAGGATCCCTTTTTCCGCCCGCAATCGCTTTATCATAGTTGCCAATGGCATCTTTGTAATTGTCGAGTCTGAATTTTGCGTTACCAAGGGTTAAAAAAATATCTGGGTCTTTGGCACCCATTGTCACGGCCTTGTCGAGATCGCCAGCAGCCCCTGCGATGTCGTCTAACTTGTAACGAACCACGCCGCGATACTCAAAAAGTTCTGCGGTATTTATTCTGGCTTTCACCGCCTCATCGAAGTCGGATTTTGCTTTATTCAAGTCGTTAAGGTTATAATTCGCAATCCCTCGCTTCACAAATACTTCCTTGTCTGCAAAGTTCGTGGCTATCAATTGCGAAAGCTGTGCCGACGCTTCGGTGTAATTGCCTTGTTTTATTTTTTGAACTGCCGATTCGTAAATAACACGTTGAAGGGAGTCTTGATTTTGAGCGACCGAAGGAAAGAAGGAAACAAAAAGAAGGGTGAAGACGAGTAGCCGTTGGTTCATAACGAGTGGGTAAGGTCCTTCAAAATTATGGATTGGATTCTTGCAAAACCATAAAAAAGAAAAATCCCCGCATCGGCTTTGACACGGGGAATCAAATCGTTCAAGCGAACGACTACTTCATGAATTTGTTTGCGAGGTACAAAATTAAAAGCCAAACCAAACCCAGCAGGGTCATATATCCAAAGACTTTCGCCCGTTGGTAGTAACTTTTAACAGATATTGTTTTGCGCTTTATCATTGACCGTTAAAAGTAGGGCGCGATCCTCCAAAGGATGAACGTCAAAAGAATAAGCATGACTGCCCAGCCAAAAATACTGACCTTGTGCTGATGAAAAAGTGGGACGGTTTTCATAAAAAGTCACATTTTGTGATTAATAATATAAGCTAAATTCTTGAGAAATAATAATTTACATTTCTCTTTCCTCTATAAGCGAAGTATGCATTCGGGTAAACAGATATACGAGTCGCGTAGTTCCGCGGATTCACGAGGCGAGAAAAATTGGCAAAAATAACCTTGGGAACGGTATACTATCCCTTTGAAACGACGCCGGCCACCTGCATGGTCTCCAGTGTGGGCGAAGGCGTACCCCCGCGCGCCTCGATCGTGACAGCAAAAGTTACTGCACCCTGGGCGATCTCCTTCATATGAATCAACCCTGAAACATTTCCGTCGAACACGCCCGCATCCACGGGCTTGCCATCGATGATCGCCCAGAGCTGATACTGCTTTTCTTGCGTCAGCTCTCGCATGCTCTGAATGCTGAGATAAACTTCTTTCGATTCTTTGTTCCAATAGACCGATGCCAACGATTGCGGTGCATTGGCGGTACCCCTCATCACTACTTTGGTGAAAGAGGGATCATTGACAATGCGCAGATCATTCTCCATTTTGTCTAGGCGAACGTTCACGCGTTGGTAGTCTTGGGCTACTTGTTGATTTTGGGCCATCAAATCGTTGAGGGCAACTTGCGTATGAAGCCAACGGTCGCGGTAATCGTAGGCGAGAAAGCCTAAGAACATCGCCAAGAAAATGGACGCCGCTGCCACAAATTTCCATTGAACAAAAGCATTAAGTGCCACTGCTTTTCCTCGGGGTCCGACGCTGTGCATCAACTTCGTTTTGACGGAAGCAGGTGGATTGATCGCCAGCTTTTGCAAAAGCATTTCCTGGGCCTCCTCGATCGCCGAAAGTTCGGCGCGTATTTCTGGGTATTGCGTCATATTCTTCTCGACATCGGCACGCTCGGCATCGGAAAGCCCTCCGATAGCATAAGCTTCCAAGATACCCGACGATATGTATTCGCTTATATTCACCCTTTTAAAATCTTTCTTAATTCATTCAAACCGAGTCGCGTTCGTGTTTTAACAGTTCCCAGTGGAATGTTAAATTCTTCCGCCAATTCTGACTGCGTAAATCCTTTCAAGTACAAATGGTCGATAACAAACCGTTGTTCTTCCGGAAGCCTGTTCAACATCTCGTTCAGACCAATAGCATCCACTTGCGATTCAGTTTGTTCCTGGCGATCAATTCTATTTACGAGAAGATCAATGTCATCGGTTTTTTTGACTTTCTGTATCTCTTTGGAGCGTGTTCTGTCAACCGCGAGATTGCGCGTCACGTTGAGCATCCACGTAAACAGTTTTCCTTTGGTTGTATCGTAGGCGTCAATCTTGTTCCATATCTTCAAAAATGCGTCTTGCAACACCTCTTGAGCAACACCTTCGTCTCGGACAACCCGAAAAATCACACTGTATAATGCACCTGAGTAATGATCATACAAATAATCAAGGAATGATTTGTCGTGAGCTTTGAGCCCCGCTACCAATTCAGGTTCGATGATGTGACGACTTGCTTTTATAAGTCCAGATTTGACGCAATTTATTCAAATGGAGCCGATGCCCAAATGAAGCACTACAGCTCCTTCATCGCCACTCGATACAACTCGATCATTGTCTCGATGTCTTTTTTGTGTACGCGTTCGTGAGGTGTATGTGCACCGTGCTCCGGCGCGCCTACGAAACACCAATCAAAAGGCAATGAACTGCGCTGAAGTTCTCCTCCGTCACTTGAGCCAGCTCCTTCCACTTCGAGTTGATGTTCGATATCATTTTTCTGAGCGATGGAAATAATTCGATCAACAAATGCTCTTCGTGGAATATTTCTATCTCGCAAAGAAATAGCGACACCCTTGCCGTGTTCTACACCATCCGATGTCCAAGTGATATCAGAGATCAGTGCCTGACGGATGCTCCATTTTTTGTAAATGTATTTGGCCAGGTAGGGAACCGAACCACCGCCGTGCTCCTCCCAGCAGCTAAAAACAATCACGCCATCTTTTAATGTCTCGGCGACTTTCAGCGCGCTGTAAATTCCGAGTCGATTGTCCAGATAAGGGGTTTGAATAAATTCTTTTCCCTCTTTAAAATCGATCTTGTAGGTAAGTGTGGTGCCGCGCTCAATCGGTCTTCCAAATTTATACAGCGCATGGTTCTCGCGGTCATACTCCAGTTCGCATTCAATTTCACCCAGTGAGTCACGGCCCACCAATTTCGTATCCGATTCTGCATCCGGGCTGCCTATCGAGACGAGCTGATTAAAATACCTGACGGAAAATCCAACCGAATCCATGTGCGCGAAAATGGCAGTTCGCGGTTTGCCAAATTTCAAAATCAAGCAATCCTGAAACTCATCACCTTCAATGATTACTGGTTTCCGTCGCCAGTTCTTTTGCTCTCGCCTTACATAATTGATCAAAAACTCTTTCAATGGTTTTTCATGTCCGGAGGGTGCGTGGATTTGGCACAGCTGTTCCAATAACGTAAAAGGATTTTTTTTCTGCTTTGCTTTCATTACTCAAAATTTATTTCTTCTCCATTCAAACGGCTTTGCGGTGTAACGCGAGACCTGTTGGCGGATGGGCACTATTTCATGAGTTGATTACTAATGTTTATTTTCACGAAATTTAGTTGTTTTGATTTTGCGAAGACGACTTGAGCCGCGATGACCGAAGAAATCCTGAAAGCCATACCCATATTTTTATCGAGTGCCCTTAAATTCATTTTGGGACCGATTGAAGGTTATTTTGCAAAACTTCATTTCGTTACCACCTTTGTTGCGACCGTTAGTGGAATGATGCTGAGCGTGGTGGCCTTTACTTATTTTGGGGATTGGCTCAGGCAAGGACTATTGAAGCGTTTCTTCGCGAAAAAAGATCCAAAAGCCAAGCCGCATACAAGGTTTGGCGATTTTATCAAGAAATACGGGCTTGGCGGAGTTGCCTTTTTGACTCCCCTGTTTCTCACACCGATTGGAGGTACGATCATCGCCGTGAGCCTGGGTAAGCCAAAAAATAAAATTTTGTTCTTCATGCTGATCAGCGCTATTGGATGGGCGCTCGTATTTACATTCTTAAGCTATTGGTTCGGTCCTAAGATTCTTAAATTGATGGATCCCACCAGCGCGCTGTAGCCTCAGCGATTCGCTCCTTGTTTCAGAGCACTGGACTTCGTCGATCAAATTTTCCTATTTGTTGATCGAGACTAAATTAAGCAGATAAAAACAATGACCATTGGATAAGTAAAGCTGCTGCCGTCACGAACTCGCTTCTGTAGCTAATTCATTTTCCATTTTCTTGCGACGAAACAATTCAAACATGGCTACAAGAAAAATCACTTGTGTTTTGGCATTGACATTAGCATTGAGCCAATTTACACACGCGCAAGACTACAAAAAATTCAAAGCAGGTGTTGGCGTTGGTTATGCTGCGGCTAGCGGATTTGGATCTGCGGGGGGCATGCTAATTACAATCGAGCCCGCCTACCGTGTACATGACGACTTCTCAGTCGGATTGAGGCTGGAGGGTGCTGGGATCATTCGCGGAACCTCCGTGGACGTAACGAGCTTCGGATCGAACTTTGCACCCGATCGAACAGTAATCAGTTCGTACACAATAAACGGTCAATACTACTTTGGAACGCCCGAATTCAGGCCATTTCTCGGGGCAGGTTTCGGCATTTACGAATACGGGCTATACGAACTTGGAGTACAAACAGTATTTGGTTTCTATCCCAGAATCGGTTTTGATATTGGGCACCTCAATTTCACGTTTGACTACAATTTCGTTCCCGCTGTCTCATTTTTTGGCGCCCCCGCTGAACTCCAGAACAATTACTTTGGCATGCGCGTCGGCACCTTCTTTGGGGGCGGCAAAAAATAACTTTGGAGCGTCTTCAGAGAAGGGCATCTCATGGTCGTAAACGGAACATTTCCTAATGGCACGGTTTTTTCTTATTCTCGCCTCTAACCATTAACAAAAACAATTGAACATGAAAAAAATTACTTATGTAATGGCATTTGCCATGTTGGCAAGTACCGTTTCCTTCGCCCAGGAGTACAAGAAATTCAAG
Source organism: Cyclobacteriaceae bacterium (assembly GCA_035492075.1). Taxonomy (GTDB): domain Bacteria; phylum Bacteroidota; class Bacteroidia; order Cytophagales; family Cyclobacteriaceae; genus ELB16-189. The sequence continues at coordinate 49,293 of DATJJP010000038.1, forward strand.
GTTGGTGTGGGCTTAGGGTATGCGATGGCAAGTGGAAGCGGATCAAGCGGCGGTGTTTTATTTGCGATAGAACCAGCTTACCGCCTGAAAGACAACATTTCCATTGGCATTAAATTGGAAGATGCTGTAATCGTCCGCGGTTTTTCGCAAAGCACAACGAGTGCAAGTCTTAGTGCCGCAGCCCTGGCCTCTTCTACTTTCAATGGCCAATATTATTTTGGCAGCACAAGTTTCAGGCCGTTTGTCGGCCTGGGTTGTGGACTGTATCAGCTTGCCTCCGTTTCAGAATCTGTCTCTTCGGGTGGCTCAACGGTAACCATAGGTGCAGCGGCGGAAACGAAGTTGGGTTTCTATCCCCGAATAGGTTTCGACAACCGTCATTTCAATGTGACGATCGATTATAACATTATTCCTTCCACAGATTTAGGAGGCGGGAACAACCTTAACAACAGCTATATCGGCTTTCGTGTTGGCGCATTCTTTGGTGGTGGTAAGAAATAAGTTTATTACGCGTTATAAAAAAAACACGAGTCGCTCGACTCGTGTTTTTTTATGTTACCTGCTAGCCTTATTTCTCGTCAGGTAGCACTTCAATATCTCTTATCAAAACCCTCTTCGCGATTGCTTGACCTGTCTTGGTTGCCGCCAGGCCGCCAAGAGCTGTTTCCTTGTAGCGTGTCTCCATGCTTGAACCAATCTCACCCATCGCTTCGATTACTTCATCTACCGGAATCACGCTGCTTACATCCGCCAATGCTATTTGCGCCGAGCTGTTGGCAATCGCAGCGGCGCTGGCGTTGCGTACCACACAGGGAATTTCAACAAGTCCCGCTACGGGATCACATACCAACCCTAGCATACATTGGATAGTAATTGCAACGGCATTGAAAACTTGATCGATGTTTCCGTCCAAACAATATACGATGGCACCGGCGCCCATTGCAGCTGCGGTCCCTGTTTCTGCTTGGCAACCGCCGACAGCACCTGCTATTGAAGCTTTTTGTTCGATAATAATGGCAATACCTGCAGCCACCATCATCGCCTCTAATATTTTTTGATCGTCGACATGGTGAATTTCTTGCAACGTATACAGCACTCCTGGCATAATGCCGCTAGCTCCTGCTGTTGGTGCTGCCACGACGCGGCCCATGCAGGAATTTACCTCCTTCGCTGCCAAGGCGCGTGAAATCAGCTTTTGGAATTCGGGCGAAAGCACTGCGACAGGATGTCGGTACACTTTCTTAGCTCCATTATTGATCATTCCAGAACGCGAAGTCATGTCCTCTTCCAAGCCGCTACGCACGGCGTCTTTCATTACCAGCCAAGCCTTCATCAAACCCTCATTTACCTCTTTTGCAGATCGGTTTTTCTGGTCGTCCTCATATTCAAGCACCACCTGCGCGAGGGTCAATTTTTTGTCGACGCAATAATTTTTCCACCCCTCAAAAGAATCGAATAGATAGGCCATAACTCATTTCAGTTAAATCAATGACAAGTTAGCTCTTTAAACTAACAGATTGCCAACATCATTCGTTCACCGCAATCTTTAGGGTATAATTTCATTTGCAAAAGAACCGGGTGCTGCTATTTTTGTAGCCCTTGAAATTTCGGATACTTCATATCGCTTCTTCGGTTTTCCTGATCGGAACCCTCTTGTTTGCCCAGATTGGCGTGAACTTTTTTCACAACAATCACGATGTTCATCAAAACAAATCGATCACTGCACCACTAAAGGCAGGAAAAGCCGGCGTTCAAAAACATGACGAACATTGCAAGGTCTGCTCGATTGATTTTTTCAACCATGCGTTCGTCGCCTCAACTTTATTTTTTGCCGACTACCTATTTGCTGCTGATCGGGTAAAAACGGCCATTTCCTGTGTCGAACACACCTTCATTTCATTTTCGCACGGCAGAGCTCCCCCAATTTTCTCTTAGTTAATTTTCGTTTCGCGCCGATTCATTTCGTACTCGCGCACCACAATTCTTCATTTAACTAAGATTTTCAATCATTATGAAATTTCTATTTGGATCGTTCTTCTTCCTTACATTTTATTTTGCTCAAGCACAACAAGCCGTTTCGGGTACAGTAATGGATTCTGAGACCAATCAGCTGTTGCCGCATTGCTCGATACTCCTTCTGAATTCGAAACGCGGAAACCTTACGGGTGAGGATGGGAAATTCAAAATCGAAGCGAGCGTTGGAGATCGCATCGTATTCTCTTACGTCGGCTATCAAACGGATACGCTCGTGGTCGAACCAAAATTGGAATATGAAATCTTCCTTATGCCGATCCATTCGCAACTGGACGAAGTTGTAGTTACCGCGTTGACGCGCACCGGGCTGATTCGAGAGAATCCAATTTCGATCAACAATGTTACGCTTAAAATGATGGAGCGGTCAAATGAATCCAATGTAATGGATGTGCTGGCCAAGAATACACCGGGCTTGAGCATGTTGAAAACCGGGCCGAATATTTCTAAGCCGTTCATACGAGGCATGGGCTTCAATCGCGTGCTGACACTTTATGACGGCGTTAGGCAAGAGGGGCAGCAATGGGGTGGCGAGCATGGTCTTGAAATCGACAATTATAATATTGAACGCGCAGAAATCATCAAAGGCCCTGCGAGTTTGGCGTATGGTTCAGACGCCCTCGCGGGCGTGATAAGCCTACTGCCATTCATCCCAAAAGAAACCGACGGAAAAGTTTACGGTCGATGGCTCACCGAATATCAAAGCAACAATGGTCTCGTCGGAAATGGCTTTCGTCTTTCACAAGGAAATAAACACTGGCTTTGGGCCATGCGCGGATCTTATCGCTTGGCCAAAAATTATTCAAATCGGGTGGACGGGAGAGTTTACAACTCTGGTTTTCAGGAGAAAAGCATCTCGGCGTTGCTCGGATACAAGGGAACAAAAGGTTTCACACACTTCAATATTTCACTTTACGATAACCAACAAGGAATTCCTGACGGAAGCCGTGATTCTTTGACGCGGAAATTCACAAGGCAAATTTTTGAAGCCGGCTTTGATGATGCCACTAAGAGGCCCGTCGTTTCAGACGTAGATTTGAATTCCTATGCAATGAGTCCATTGCATCAACGAATTCAATACTACAGGGCCTATTTGAAAAATCACTACGAAGTGGGCGGCGGCGACATCCAAACGCTCCTCGCGTTTTCACAAAACCTACGAAGGGAATTCATCCACCCTACAATGCCCGAACGGCCAGGTACCTACCTTCAACTCAACACCTTCACCTATTCCTTAAGATATAACGCGCCTGTTTTCTTCGGCATCGAAACTTCATTTGGAGTGAACGGCATGTATCAAAAAAATACAGAGCCCTCAAGCGCTACCAACTTTGCCATTCCAGCCTATGACTTGAATGACCTTGGCCTTTTTGTTTTGGGCAAATGGAAAAAAGACGCTTGGACGGTGACGGGCGGTGCGCGCATGGACACTAGAAATATTAGGACACATGCTATGTACGTGGGAAAAGATTCCAATGGCTTTGACATTCAAGTATCTCCTCCTGACACCATCGGTTCGACGTTGCAGTTTAAACAGACGCGACAAAACTTTAGCGGCATAACCGCCAGTCTCGGAACGGCTTATCAAATGGATGAGCATTTTAGTTTCAAATTGAATATATCTCGAGGCTTTCGCGCACCGAGCATTTCAGAAATTGCCGCCAACGGATTGGACGGACACATCGTATACATCGGCAACTCGAATTTTACTTCTGAATTTAGTTGGCAAGAAGATGCAGGATTGTTTGCTCATTTTTCTAGCGTGAGCGCCTCATTGAGTTTGTACAACAAGAATCTCCAGAATTTTATCTACCTCAACTCCGTCACGGATGCGCTAGGAAACCAAGCTCGAGATCAGCAAGGCAATAGCATGGTTCAATATCAGCAGGCGGTCGCACAGCTGTATGGTCTTGAAGCTACCTTTGCACTGCGGCCGAGTACCTTGCGTGGCTTTTCTTTTAACAATCAACTCGCCCTTTGCTATGGGTTCAACCGAAATAAAAATTTTGAAGGACAAAAGCAACTAGGTGAATATCTCCCGTTCATTCCGCCGGCGCGACTGATCAGCAACATCAACCAGGAGTTCGAGTTGCATTCAAAATGGATGTCCAGTGTAAATTTCACGGCTGAAATGGATTTTAATGCCACCCAAAACCGATACCTGGCGCTATATGACACTGAAACCAAAACCAACGGCTACACCCTCTTGAATGTCGGGGTGGGTGCTTCCCTGTTCAGCAACTGTCAACTCCAGTTTCAAGTGAACAATTTGCTCGATGAAGTCTATCAGTCGAACATGAGCCGATTGAAATATTTTGAATACTATTCTCAATCACCCAATGGGCGTTCCGGGATCTACGGCATGGGTAGGAATTTTTGCATAAAACTAATCGTGAATTTTTAAGGTTGATTGATGTTTGACAAGAAAATCTGACCGATGTAAAGAATCGTCCTATGTGACTATGCGTTTTACGATTATATTGTCGCCTTAAAACCACTGAAATGAAAAACCTGCTGCCCCTATTATTCTTTGGCTTGACCATATTCGTCAATGCACAAAGTACGCAAGACAGTGAAAGCCTCAAGCAGATCTACGATGAGGCGATGAAGAATGGAAAATCCTTCGAGATGTTGACCGAATTATGCACTAAAATAGGTCCACGTTTATCGGGCTCTCCCAATGCGGCGGCAGCGGTAGAATGGAGCCGGCATTTGATGGAGAAATGCGGGTTTGATTCTGTTTGGCTTCAGCCTGTGATGGTGCCTCATTGGATCCGTGGCGACAAGGAAGTGGCTCGGGTGCTGAATTCAAAAAAACACGGACTGGTCAATCTCAACATCTGCGCCCTTGGCGGATCACCCAACACCGGGCCATCGGGAATTATTGCGCAGGTGATCGAAGTCAAAAATTTCGATGAATTGAAAGCATTGGGCTCGAAAGTTCAGGGAAAGATTATTTTTTTCAACCGCCCGATGGACCCCACCAAAATCTTCACGTTCGCCGCGTATGGCGGTGCAGTTGATCAGCGCGGGATGGGCGCAGTGGAAGCAGCGAAACTGGGTGCGATTGCAGTCATTGTGCGTTCCATGGGAGTCAACCTCGAAGACTATCCTCACACGGGTGGGGTTCGATATTCAAATGATGTCAAGAAAATTCCTGCTGTTGCCGTCAGCACCAAGCATGCCGAATTGCTTTCTTCTCTTTTGAAAGAGGAAAAAGATTTGCAAGTCTACCTAGAGACGCACTGCGAGACACTGGCTGATGCTCCTTCATTTAATGTGATCGGACAAATCAATGGAGGTGAATACAAAGACGAAATCATTGCGATCGGTGGCCACCTCGACTCCTGGGATCTCGCGCAGGGCGCGCATGACGACGGGGCGGGCTGCGTTCAATCCATCGAGGTGCTTCGTTTGTTCAAGGAATTGGGAATCAAGCCCAAGAGAACCGTTCGCGCTGTGATGTTCATGAATGAAGAAAATGGATTGCGTGGAGGGCAGAAATACGCCGAAGTAGCCAAAACAAAAAACGAAAAACACATCGCGGCAATGGAATCCGACGAAGGGGGCTTTACACCACGCGGCTTCACAATGACCGCTTCTGACGTCGTGAAAAATAAAATCAAAAGCTGGAAGCCATTATTTGAACCTTATGGCCTCACCGATTTTGAGCATCCTGGAGGCGGAGCGGACATTGGTCCTCTTGGCGCGCAGGAAGTACCGATGATCGGCTATCTCCCGGACTCACAACGGTACTTCGATTATCACCACACACCCGTCGATACGATTGACAAAGTCAGCCCCCGTGAACTGGAGCTTGGTGCCGCCTCGATGGCCGCATTAGTCTTCTTGATCGACAAATACGGGTTGAAGTAATTACTTTTTCGAAAGGATCGTACTTACCGCCATCCGCACTACTTCATCGACCTGTTCATCAATGGTGATGTGGGTGGTGTCAAGGCCAACGGCATCTTTGGCTTTCGCTAACGGGCTTTCTTTGCGGGTGCTGTCAATACGATCACGCTCGGTGATATTCGAAAGAATCGTATCAAGGTCGACTAATTTATCGTCCTCTAAAAGTTCTTGCTGTCTTCGGTAGGCACGTACCTGAATATCCGCGGTGAGGAAAAGTTTCAATTCCGCATCCGGAAAAACCACGGTGCCTATATCACGACCGTCCATGACAATGCCTTTGTTTTTCCCGAGTTTGCGTTGCTGTGCCACCATGGCATGCCGTACTTCTTTGATCGTGCTCACCTGGCTTACATTCTCAGAGATACGCATCTTGCGGATGCTTTTTTCCACGCTCGCGCCATTCAAAAAAACCTCCGAGGAAGAGTGTGAATTCAAATGGAACGATAAATTAATTTGTGAAAGTGCCCGATCCACTTCACGGGGATTTGTCAGCGCAACATGATTTTCAAGGAAATACAAAGTTACCGCGCGATACATGGCTCCGGAGTCAATATAGTGATAGCCAAGAATTGCGGCCACTTGTTTAGCCGTTGTGCTTTTTCCACAGGCCGAGTATCCATCGATAGCAATAATGATTTTGCGCATATGTCAGCAATCTTTCATTGGACAGGGCAACGGTTTATTCGGATTTGGTTTCTTGTACTTTGGCTTGTACCCAGTAGAATGAGAAGCACAAGCGACACAGAAAAGCACAACAACAATACAAAGCGGGGCAAAATATTTTTTTAACGAGTGCATGGTGTGACAGCAGGCGTTGCTCATTTCAAAGGTAAACTTTTTCCGCCGTCGGAAAAGGGCAGAAACGATAAGCGAGCATTAAATTTTTCAAAAACGATCAGCCTTCCGTTTTCCGTTCATAGCTCATCTGAAAACCGATCTTTTGTCCGCCACCCAGCTCTTGTGTTCTCTCATTTTTCTGAAAGAGTGTAATAAATTTCACCTGTGGAAACGGAGGAGCCATCAGATCATTTTCGATGGCGATCATCAAAGACAGTTTCACTAAAATATTTAACTCATTCTCGGAAATTGGCGCTTCGGAAATCTGATTCGCGAGGGAACCTAGTCGTCCCTCTCCCTCGATGACGTAGCGTCCTTCGTGGTTGACGAGCAACCTTGCCAACAAATAGCCTGGATCATTCACTCGATTATATTTGATCGAGTCGGACATGAAATTGTAAATCATGATCTGCCCGAAGTAGCGGTTCACTTCGCTCTTTTTGATGTATTCGCTCTCCATCACGGGATGAGCTTCGTCAAATGTGACAATATTAGTATGGAGTACAAAAACGAGGAGATCACCTGCCAACTTCACATCAAACTCGTGTTCGGTGATTTGCTTGAAATCCAATGTCACGTCTTCATCCCCTGGGTTGCTCTTTTTCTTGAGTTCGCCGATGATGCGTTTTGCTTCTTTGCCGAGCAGCCTAAACGCAGACAGCAAATTCTTGTAAGTCACTTGTTTCGCAGTTGACTTACTTTCCAACAGCTGACTGATATAATCGATGGGGTCTTTTTGTTCGCTCATTATTTAGTACGTCGGCATCGTCGGATCAATCTCGGCAGCCCACGCTTTGATTCCTCCTTTTAAATTATAGAGATTGGTGAAGCCGTGATTTTTCTCCAGCCATTGTACCATGTTTCCGCTCCGCGCACCACTGCGGCAATGAATTACCACTTGCTTCGTTTTCGAAATCCTATCAACGTTTTGTGGAATTTCGGCTTGCGGAATAAGTTCTCCGTTCAAATGACAGATGTCCCACTCGTGTGGTTCTCTAACATCAATCAATTGAAAATCCGTCTTTGCATCAATCAATTTTTTTAGCTCTTGCACTGTTACTTCCTTCATTGTGTTAAGTGATTTTTTAAGCCCACAATATTCGTCATAATCGATGAGATTTTTCACTTTTTCTTTCGTCGACTGCGAGGGGATTGAAATGACCGTGGTCTGCATCGAGGCGGAATCAAAAACCAAAAGCTTGCCTGTCAGTGGAACACCGATATCAGCGATTATTTTTATTGCTTCATTGGCTTGTATACTTCCGATAATACCGGCGAGCGAACCGATCACGCCGCCTTGCTCACAATCGGGAATCGAATTCGGTTTCGGAGGCGCCGGGTACAGATCCCTATAGTCGGGACCACCTGCAAGATTGAAGACAGAGACTTGACCTTCATATCGAAATATCGATCCATAAATCCACGGTTTGTTCAACAGTTGACAAGCATCATTCAACAAATAACGAGTTGGAAAATTGTCCGTGCAGTCAATGACAAGATGTGAACCTGCCAATAACTCCAGCGCGTTCGCTGATTGAATCCGCAATTGCTTTGCTATTATATTGACGGTGGGATTTAGTCTGAGTAGTTTCAGCCTTGCAATTTCGACTTTGCTTTTTCCCACATCGTCAACGCTGAACAAAATTTGCCGCTGAAGGTTTGAAATAGTCACCAGATCGTCGTCTATGATTTGGATTTCTCCAACACCGGCCGCGGCGAGGTATAACAATACAGGCGATCCCAGGCCACCCGCTCCCACCACGGTGACTTTTGCCGCCTTCAATTTAAGTTGGCTTGATTGGTCAAAGTCGGGCAATGCCAGATGGCGGCTGTATCTGTTCAATTCTTCCTGAGAAAACCCGTGGTTCATCAACATAAAAGTAGCAAGGTTTAGGGAAGTGTTGCTTGGCGTTGATATTTTTGCGGAAACTGAAACTCTGTACGACAAAATTCAGTTAACCCAATAACGCACACTCATTTGGCACGCACATTGAAAATTGGTGGGGCCACCCTCAACCAAATTCCGCTCGATTGGAGCAACAACGTCACCAACATCATTGACGCAATTTCCGCCGCAAAAAAAGAGGGGGTAAAAATCCTATGCCTTCCCGAATTGTGCCTCACGGGGTATGGCTGCGAAGACGTTTTCCTAAGCGACTGGCTCAGCGAAAAGGCGTTTCATAAATTACTGGAGATCGTACCACACTGCGATGGAATCACCGTCGATATTGGCCTCCCTATCCGAATGAATGGGACTACGTATAATGGAGTTGCCCTCATTCATCATCAAAAGATTTTAGGGATCACACTAAAACAAAACCTGCCGCGGGAAGGGGTTCACTACGAGCCGCGCTGGTTCACACCTTGGAAGTCATTTGAGGTAACGGATCTTGACATGGCGGGCCAAAAACTTCCCATCGGCGATCTCACTTACGACGTCCATGGTATAAAACTTGGCTTTGAGATTTGCGAAGACGGTTGGTCCGATGAAAAACGCCCAGGGTTCAACTTGAAAAAACGAGGGGTGGAACTCATCCTCAACAGCAGCGCCAGTCATTTCGCTTTCGGAAAAAGCGCTGAACGACAAAGCGAGGTAGTGGTCGACGGTTCACAAAAATTCGACTGTACTTATTTGTTCGTAAATCACCTGGGCAACGAAGCAGGCCGGATGATTTATGATGGCGATATCATTGTAGCTCAAAAAGGAAAGTTGATTGCCGTGAGCGAACGGCTCCCTTTTGGAAACATTAAACTGCTCTCTTGCGAAATCAATTTTGATGATCCATCAAAAACGGTTGTCCGGTCGACAAACGACAACCGAGAAAAAAACGACGAGTTTGCCAGAGCTGCTTCACTGGCCCTATTTGACTACCTGCGAAAAAGTAAAGCAAAGGGCTTTGTACTGAGCCTCAGCGGTGGTGCAGATTCTTCTTGCTGTGCCGTGTTAGTGGCGGAGATGGTGAAGCGGGGCATCCGGGCATTAGGCATTGCCGAATTCAACAAAAAAATAAATCTTCCTACAGGCAACACAGAAAAAGAAATCGTTGCCCAGATTTTGACGTGTGCCTACCAGGGAACGAAAAATTCTTCCGATGCCACGTTGAATGCCGCGAAAAATTTAGCCGACTCGATCGGCGCAACATTCTACCACTGGACGGTCGATGATGAAGTGAATTCGTACGAAGCCAAGATCGAAAAAGTCATCGGTCGAAAATTGACATGGGAGCAGGACGATATCGCTCGTCAAAATATTCAAGCACGCTCAAGGTCCCCCATCATCTGGATGCTCGCCAACATAAAGCAAGCGATCTTGCTTACTACATCGAACCGAAGTGAGGGTGACGTGGGGTATGCCACCATGGATGGAGACACCAGTGGAAGCCTCGCTCCGATTGCGGGCGTTGACAAGCCGTTCATTTTGCAATGGCTGAAATATGCGGAAAAAGAATTGGGCTACTCCGGGCTTTCGTACGTCAACAATTTAACCCCGACGGCCGAGCTCCGTCCCCAAGAGCGGGCACAAACGGACGAAAAAGATTTGATGCCATACCCAATATTGGTAGACATCGAAAAACTCGCCATTCGCGATCGAAAAAGCCCTTCAGAAGTCTACCGAAACTTATCCGCCAGATATTCAAATAAAGAAAGTTTAAAAAGCCACATCAAAAAATTCTACAAAATGTGGTCCGTCAATCAATGGAAACGCGAACGAATAGCCCCTTCCTTCCATTTTGACGACCTCAACGTAGATCCTCGCAGTTGGTGTCGATTCCCCATTTTGAGTGGGAATTTTAAAGAAGAACTCGACGAGCTCGACAGAATCGGCTAACGGCTAATACACTCCTTGGGCTTTCAACCTCAAACATTATCTTTGCCGGTTGTAAACTTTCATTTGCTCAACTTATCTAACTATCTCATTGTTTTATGCTTCACTTCATCATCTGGAACGGTAGTCCTGAAATATTTTCTGTTGGCCAGTTTGCTCTTCGTTGGTACGGTTTGCTTTTCGCGATGGGCTTTTTGGTAAGCCAACAAATCCTGTATTACATCTATCGTCAAGAAGGGAAACCCGAGAAGGATGTTGACACACTTACGATCTACATGATCGTGGCCACCATATTGGGAGCCCGCTTAGGTCACGTGATTTTTTACCAGCCCGAAATCATCTGGGAAAGCCCGCTTAGCGTGCTGCTTCCTTTCGAATTCAACCCCTTTCGTTTTACCGGCTTCCTAGGACTGGCCAGTCATGGCGGTGCGATCGGGATTTTGTTTGCGTTGTGGCTGTATTCGACTTGGTTGATTCGATTTTCGAAAGACGATGTTTCCCTAAACGAACGGAAAGGAGCGACGGGAACGGTCACCAAAAAGAAAAAGTATGGGGTTTTTATTGAGAAAAGGTTGAGACCCAATCAAAGCTATTTACAGGTATTGGATCGGATCGTGATTTTGGTGTGTATTACAGGCTGTTTTATTCGCTTAGGAAATTTTTTCAATTCGGAAATTATTGGCAAGCCTTCCAACAATCCGTTGAGTGTAGTGTTCGTTAACCGCATAACTGAAAATTTGACAAAACAAACCGACGCCGACAACCCCGTGGAATATGTGGACATAAAAAAATCGAATTTGCCTGCGGGTCAAAATGGAAGGATACCCATCGACATTACTATTTTGTTCAAAAAAGAGGTAGATGAAGCCTCCGCCACGAGCTTTGTTACCAATCAAGTAAAATACTATCTGACACAGTTAAATGAATTCGTGGACGAACCGGTCATGCAGCGGCTAAATTATAATGTCATAAAAGGGTCGGATGGTCTATATGTCGCACGTATTCAAACGTTCGGCATCGCTCGGCACCCGGCACAACTGTATGAATCTATTTCATGTTTTCTTCTATTCGCCTTCTTACTTTGGTATTGGTCAAGGTATAAAATCAATCTTCCTGAGGGGAGAATTTTTGGAATGTTTATGATCGTTTTGTGGTCTCTGCGATTTGCGTATGAGTTCCTAAAGGAAAATCAAGTGCCTTTTGAAGACCGCATGACTTTCAATATGGGCCAGCTCTTGAGTATTCCTCTGGTCATTGTTGGAATTTTTATTTTGGTTCGGTCCTATAAAAAGCCCGTCACATAAGTCACGGCACACTAGAAAATCACTCATTTAAAAATCAGTAATAGGTATCATGCTGGCGTTGATCGTAGGGTTTTTGGGAATGATTGGCAGCCAGTCGGATACGGTGATCGTCCCGGTCGATTCTTCGCGCGTACTGACGGTAAACCGAGTTTTGATTATCGGTAATAAAATTACCAAAGAGAAGATCATTTCGCGAGAAATCAGGTTAAAGGCCGGCGACACAATTACATTAAAAAGACTGCCGCACGAACTCGTTTGGGACAAAAGAAAAATCTACAACCTTAGACTATTTCACACGGTAGAAGTGCGAAGCCTGGAATTGCCCGGCGACCGCATCGATCTGCTGGTAGATGTCACCGAACGCTGGTACACTTTTCCGATTCCGATTTTTGAATTATCCGACCGCAACTTCAGTGAGTGGTGGCGTAACTACAATCATGATCCAAGCAGAATTAATTATGGAATTAATTTAACACAATATAATTGTCGTGGAAGATATGAAACGCTGCAGCTCATCGCCCAGTTTGGCTTCAGCGAGCGGTTTGAACTCACGTACAAGATTCCCTATATCGACAAGAAACAAAAACAGGGGTTGTCTTTTTATTTCAACTATGGTCAACCGAAAAACCTTGCTTACTTCACAGAGAATCACGTTCTGCAATATTTAAAATACGACAAGACATTGCGCACGACGAAGGAGGCATCTGTGAACTACTTTTATCGCAAGTCATTTTTTGAAACTCATTCTGTTTTAGTTGGCTACAGAGATTCACAAGTGAACGATACGATCGTCAAACTCAATCCAAATTATTTTGGTCGAGGGAATTCGGCGTTGAGATATGGCTACATCAGCTACACCTTCAATTCAGAACACCGCGACGTCGTGCAGTATCCGCTGCATGGATATCAGGTCAATGGCTTCGTTAGTAGAACGGGGTTGGGATTCGGAAGTAAAGTAGACCTCCTCGAACTAGGTGTGAGCTATGCACGACACTGGGAGATTGGCAAAAAGCTGTTCTTGTCCAACTACAGCGGTGCCTATTGGGCCACTCCAAACTCCCAACCGTATGCGCTCTACAATGGCATGGGATACCGAAGACAATATGTGCGTGGCTTTGAAAACATCGTGGTAGAAACACCTGCCCTTGCCATCAATAAGACAACCCTCAAGAAACGAATTTTGTACAAGGTCTGGCGGGTGGGCTTGATGCCGAAGGAACAGCTGCAATACTTCCCGCTTTCCATCTATCTTAAAACATTTACCGACTGGGGCTACGCTCAAAACTACCCGTATTATAATACCTACGTCGATCCAAAAACCGATCTCGCCAGCCCACTGAACACGCGCCTCACTGACAAAATAATTGGTGGCTACGGTTTTGGGATGGACTTTGTTACTGTCTACGATCTGGTGATCCGCACCGAATATACTTTCACCAACCAAGGCCGCACGGGTTTCTTTCTCAGCTTAAGGAAAGAATTCTAAAAAATTACTAATACCTTTTATAGATTTTCTTCTGGCCTTTCCTAAACTGGTACCAGATTCCGGTTTCTTTACCTTTCACATACGAGCCCAAAAATTTCAATTGGCCATCGTCAGAGAAAAATTTCCATTCGCCATTTTCTTTACCCTCCAAATAACTGCCTTGCTGAATGAGGATGCCTTGCTCGTTGTAGACTTGTATTTCGCCTTCGGGCAATCCATTGTAATAAGAGACCGTGCGCTGGGGCTTCCCGTTTTCAAAGAAATACTTCCAAGTGCCTGCGTACTGATTGTCGCGATAAAGACCTTTGCGGTGAAGCCGGCCATTTTCGTGAAAGTACCACGCAGAGTCCTGCATCTTTCCATTCTGCCACTGTTCGTGCGCCTGCAACACCTCGCTCGGATAAAAATAAAACACAGGGCCATGGAGCGCACCTGACCGATAATTTTCAATGGAATTCTTTTTTCCGGAGGGATAAAAAAACGACCACTCCCCGTCCTTTAAGCCATCCGTAATCCGACCCATTGCCTTCAGTTCGCCGGTCTTATAAAGCTCCCTGGTCATTTCCTGTGCAGAAGTATCAATCACTAACAGCAAACTGATCAAAAGTCCAACCAGGGGCAGCCCGGTTATTTTATATTGATCGCGATCAAAAAAATCCATGCACATAAAATTACTCTTTCTTGCCCTTATCTTTTCGCAGTCAAAAGTGGCGGGGAGCCAAAGCATTTCAACATCGCTTGGCGCCCGAACCATGGGGATGGGGCTCGCCTCTTCAACGCTGGCCGACGAGTGGTCATTGTTCAACAATATCGGTGGTATTGGAAAAATTAATCAAGCCTCCTCCAATTTCACTTACGAGGTTAAAACACTGCTTACCGGAGCCAATCGATTGGGCGCCTCTGTTCTCGTGCCCACCAAAGTCGCGAGGATAGGCCTGGGCATTTCCAGGTTTGGTGATGACCTCTACAGTGAAAATCAGATTTCCTTGGGTTTCGGAAACACCATCGGCAACACGTCTCTTGGCGCAAGAGCAAACTACATCCAATACAGAGTCGAAGGGCTCGGCACAAGCACGGCTACAAGTTTTGATTTTGGTGGAATATCGCAACTCACTCCGCAGGTTTCCGTGGGCGCTTACATTACCAACATTTCTCAATCAAAATTATCGGATACAGATCATCAACAGCTGCCCACAAAATTAGTAGCCGGGTTCGGGTTCCGCCCGTCCGAAAAAATTTTCCTTGTCACAGAAATTGAAAAGGACTTGGACTATATGGCGACGTGGCATAATGGTCTCGAATACATTCTATATAAAAAAATTTTCTTCCGCACGGGATTCAGTATGAACCCTAACGCAGCTTACTTTGGATTGGGCGGGCAAAAGAAAAATCTAAAAATCGACTATGCGCTCAGTTACAGCCACGTGATCGGATCCGCCCATCAAGCCACTGCCACTTACTTATTTTCTTCAACAAAGAAATGAAGCATTGGACAGTCCTTATTTTTCCTCTGGTCTGGTCCGGATTGTGCGCGCAGGATTTCCCGCGAAAGGATCTTAACCCCGGAGCTATGGTGGATGAGATTTTTGCTACGCAAGACATTGACGTAAGCTATCAGGACTTGTATGAAAACTACCTTCAGTTGTTGTCCAATCCGCTCGATCTCAACTCAGTTACCGACGAGCAGCTTCGCTCTTTGTACATGTTGAAACAAGAGCAAATCGATGCGCTATTAAATTATCGAAAAGAAGCTGGTCCGTTTATCTCGATGTATGAATTGCAAAGCATTTTCGACAGCGACACGTTTTACAAAATCGCTCCTTTGGTGATCGTACGCGACGAAACGCAGTCGTTCAACAAAAGTATTTTCAAACGCATTGCCAATGAACCGAACAACTACTTGCTCCTGCGCTGGGGCCGAACCATGGAATCACAAAAAGGGTATTCGGAACAAACCCCGCCGTCGTCGCAGTATGCCGGGTCTCGGGATAATTTTTATGCGCGGTTTCGCACAAGTCGGGCGGGAGATTTCAGCTTGGGATTTACCATAAAGAAAGATGCGGGAGAGAAAGTGAGCTGGAATCCGTCCGGAAAATACTATGGCTTCGACTACAGCAGTTTTCATTTTCAGACTCAGAACAAGGGCAAGGTGAAAAACCTAATCATAGGAGACTATCAAGCCCAATTTGGTCAAGGCATTGCGCTCGGTTCTTTCTTCGGTGTTGGAAAAAATGGAGAGGCCGTGAATACCCTGCGCAAGGCCAACCTTGGTTTTCTTCCTTACACCTCCCTTTACGAAGCCGGATATTTTAGAGGAGGGGCAGTTTCATTTTCGTATGGAAAAAACTTGACACTCCACGCGATGGCTTCGGCTCGAGGCCGCGATGGAAGTTTGCAGCAAGACACCCTCTCCTCAACCGACTATTTGTCCTCATTCAACTACACTGGCTTGCATCGAACAACCTCAGAGTTGGCCAATAGAAGCGCCGTGCAAGAAACCAACTTTGCTACGGTGCTTCAATTCAAAAGTCATTCGTTGGATGTCGGCCTGATTTTACATCGCACCGATTTCAATACCATCCTTCAAAGAAATGCAACGATTTATAATCAATTTCAATTCAATGGGAAAGAAAATACGAACACAGGCGTTTTTCTAAACTACAACTTCAGCAACATCGCCTTTTTTAGTGAATTCACTCAATCCATTGACCACGGCAACGCCGTTGTTGCAGGGCTACTCGGAAGTTTTACGTCCAAGCTGGATGTGTCGTTCGTCTATCGGGGGTTTGAAAGGAACTTTTACAGTTTTTACAGCAACGCGATCGCAGAAAATTCAACTCCACAAAACGAAACGGGA
Organism: Cyclobacteriaceae bacterium; assembly: GCA_035492075.1. Lineage (GTDB taxonomy): Bacteria > Bacteroidota > Bacteroidia > Cytophagales > Cyclobacteriaceae > ELB16-189. Next base: position 65,549 of record DATJJP010000038.1, read on the forward strand.
ATTTATTGGGGATGGAAGTATTCATTCAATAAGAAATATTCCCTTGCGGGCTACTTTGATTTGTTTTCGTTTCCATGGTTAAAGTATCGAAGCTATTCTCCTTCCGATGGAAATGAGTCGCTACTACGATTCAACTATCGCCCGACAAAACTGGTTTACATTTTTGTTCAAGCGCGGCAAGAATCAAAACAACGTAACACGGGTGCAGACGGAAACCTTTATGCTACCGCCAACGGAATAAAGCAAAGTTATTCGATCAACTGCGACTACTCTGCCAATGCCCGCCTGAGTTTCCGATCGCGCGCGCAATTCAGTTCTTTTTCGATCAATGGGAAAACAACTTTTGGAAGTGTTTTACTGCAAGATGCCACTTGTGAAATGGGTAAGCTATCAGTCTCAGCTCGCTATGCCTTGTTCGATACCGATGACTTTGACAATCGCATTTATGTTTACGAACGTGATGCGTGGCTGGCGTTCACCTTTCCATCCTACTACGGAAAAGGGACGAGGCAGTATCTGTTGCTTCAATATAGAATGAACAAACATGTTGATTTTTGGCTGCGCTGGAGCCAGACGCACTATCTGAACACCACATCAATTGGCGCTGGCGGCGAAACCATAGCTGGCGATACGCGAAATGATATTAAATTTCAGGCTAGGTTAAGATTCAATTAACTTTCCGACAAAATCGACACAAACAATACATCAATACTACACCCATGCATGGCGTTGAGTTAGTTACACCTGGCGTCCTCCTGATGCTATGCATCGGGCTCACCGTGTTCATTGTGGTCTTTCGTCTGATATTCCGCAACCCCAGAAAGTAGCCCGGCCACGTTTTCAACTTTTGGTCGTAAGCGTTGCAATTCTGGCGATTGTTAACTTATTTTATTAGCAAAAGACCCCAATTTTCTGTTTTTCAAACAATTACAGAATGAGAAAACTGAACCTAATCCTTGTCTTGATTATCGTTTCGTTGTTGCTTTTATCCGCCGCGTCTATTGCTTTTGCTCAACCCGTCAAAAAAACCTTCGAGGTCCCCGACTTCAAAAGCGTGTATGTCAATTCGAACTACACGGTCTACTTGAAACAGACCAACAAAAATGAAGTGAATGTGGAAGCCGATCCCGACATCATGGCGCTCACGAAAATTTTTGTGGAAGACGGAGTATTGATGATCAATGTGGAACGCAAACCCGACAATCCAAACAAGAGCCTTTGGGCCAAGATTGACGACATCAAATTGCGCCCTGCCATGAAGGTGAATGTGAGCATGAAAAACATCAATGACTTGGAAGTGAACGGGGGTGGAAAAATAATTTCAGAAAACTCATTGGCATCAGACCTTCTCAACCTTTCTGTTTCAGGCAGTGGCAGTATTGATTTGGACATCAAAGGGAACATGGTGAAAACCAATGTGAGCGGGTCTGGCAATGTGGCACTAAAAGGCTACGCCACAAGAAATGAAATCAACATGAGCGGCAGTGGAAACATGAATGCATTTTCTTGCGAACTGGAAACCGCGAAGGTGAAAGTGAGCGGCTCCGGCAATTGTGAACTAAGTGCTACGAATAATTTGGAAGCCTTGGTCTTGGGAAGTGGAAGTATCAAGCACAAAGGCAATACCAAGGAAGTCAATAAAAAAGTGTACGGTTCAGGTTCTGTAGATCGCGCCTATTGAATTTAGAGGATCATCTTTCGCCTCTACACCACCCCACAAAGATCGTGGGGTAATTTTTTGTAAAAAATTTACGAAACAATGGCTAAGGAAATGCGGGGGAACGTAATTTTGAAACTTAAAGGTCATCAATGTATTTCTACGTAAAAGCGTTCCACATTATTTTTATTGTCACCTGGTTTGCCGGATTGTTCTATATCGTGCGACTTTTTATCTACAATCGCGAAGCACAAGATAAGCCCGAGGCCGAGCGAGTCATTTTGCAAAACCAATTTTCCATCATGATCAAAAGGCTTTGGTTTGGGATCACCTGGCCGTCGTGTATTCTCACGTTGATTCTAGGGACCTGGCTGATGCTTATTACCTACGATCGTATCCCGGGGTGGTTGGCGATAAAAATCATGCTCGTTTTTGGGCTGGTGCTCTACCACTTTTCGTTGCACGTCATTTATCGCCAACAGAAAAATGGTGTCTTTAAATTCACGTCCTCCCAATTACGGATGTGGAATGAGGTGGCTACGCTTTTTTTGGTAGCCATAGTTCTGCTCGTGGTGGCACATGCACAGATGACATTTCCAGGGTTCATTGCGGGGCTTTTGATTTTCGCGGTGGTACTGACAGTGGCCACGATGATTTACAAGCGACTTCGAAAGGAGTAGTTCTACTAGTGCCCTTCAGTTCTTCATTTAATAATTAGAATCTACCATCGAGTAATCTTCCTGTCTTAGGTTACATTACGTTCCCATTTTTGTGCTTTAAATCATGGCAAATTGGGATCTAAAAAAATACTCACGCTGATTTTAAGCATAGCTATCACAACAAGCTCATTCTCTCAAATTTCAGCTGGCGTGGAAATCAGTCCATCTGTAAAAACCCTAGGATTTGGAGGTTCCTTAAGATACGACCGTCCGCTGCAAGGTAAATTGAGCTTGACGGGTTCTATTGCCTATTTGTCCTTCCACAATTTCGCCTACGTCAACTTCGCAGCCAGCCATTCGCTAGTCTCGTTCTCAGCAGGCGTCAAATATTATTTTTTAGAATCTAGAAAGGGATTATATGCTGCTGCTGACCTCTCAACGAACTATATTTCCGGTAACTCGGCATTTTATGATTTTCTACGGCTAAGGGATAGTCAAATCGGTTTTTCACCAGGCATTGGCTACAGAACTAATCGCTGGGATTTCACGGGAAGATTCAATGTCGTATACGACGCCGACTACCTCAGCCTGCGCGCTGCTTACGTCTTTGGCAGAAAATAGCATGTTAAACTGACGAGTGCATCCGTTGTCGAGTCAATTTCTAAAATGAAAGCAGAGAACTCATGGCTCATTCTCTCCGGACTGGCGATTTCAATAAGCTCATTTTCTCAGGTCTCAACGGGGCTTGAAACGGGTATAGCTATGAAAAATTCTCCACCTGCGTGGAGCATTGGTATTGGCAGTTCAGTCAGGTATGATTTGATAGTTCAAAATAGACTGAACTTGACATGCGCCATCAGCTACTTATCCTTCGCCGATCAAAATTTCAGATTCCGTACCAGAAATTCAATATTCTCGGTATCTGGTGGTGTTAAATACTATTTCTCCGATCCAGGCCGAAAATTTTATGCAGCGGCTGACTTAGGATTGAGTACAGTGAACTACACGACTTATCCTGACTTAGCAAGAGTAAATGACGATTTTTTTGGAATATCACCAGGCATCGGTTACAGAACCAGCCAATGGGATTTTACGGGACGGGACGATACAATGCCATCCCCAGTACAAACTACATAAGCCTGCGTGCCGCCTTCGTTTTCAGCGCAAAATAAATGCGATACCTCAGACCAGATAGTTTAAATTTTGAATATTGAATTTGAAATTTTGAATTTCACTCTACCACCCGATCCCATAATCCTCCCCATGATTACTACTTCCTCCCCAGAAAGTACCGTGTTTGGTGTCGAAGTAAATAGCGTTGATCGGGCCTGACGTACGATCATCGATACTTAATCGATAACCCATTTTCAATAATTCTTTTTGCACGTAAGGTGGAGTGCTGGAGTGAATCAGCATATAGCCTGGCTTTGGTTTTCGATCTTGCCCATCTTCACCCTCTCCAAGCGACAAATAAAATTGATAGGTATTTATGTTCGGAGCCTCCGTTGCCTCTTGCACCGTCATGCCAAACTCAACCATATCAAGGAAGAATTGGAGAAGGTTTTGATCTTGCGTATCGCCTCCCTGCACTGCAAATGACACAAACGGTTTTCCATCCTTGAGGGCGAGTGATGGTGTAAGTGTAACACGGGGCCGCTTGCCAGGTGCCACCACATTGAATGGATTCAATTTAGGATCGCACACGAAGCTCTGCATACGCTGGCTCATGCCCACGCCTGTTTTGCCGGCAATGCATGCGGGAATCCATCCGCCACTCGGCGTGATCGAAACAACCCACCCTTCTTTGTCGGCAGCCTCAACGGAAGTAGTTCCTGCCCAAACTTTGCTCAGATAATTTTCATCCAGCGGTGTCGGTATGTTCCAATTCAGAGCGTGGTTCCATTCTTTCAAAACATTTTGATACGGATTCGTTTTCCCCTCAAAAGGATAAGGATCGCCCGGGCCTGCTTTGGTATCGTTGCGCTCCCAGTTGATCATCTTCACGCGTTCTTTGGCATATTCCTTCGACAGCAAACCTTTCATTGGTTGATCGGCGGCGAAGGCAGGGTCGCCGTAATAAAAATCGCGGTCGGCAAAAGTGAGGTTCATCACTTGATACAGCGTGTGCATATACTTTGCGGAATTGAAACCCATGGATTTCAAATCGATGTTCTCCAGCATATTCAAAGCTTGCAGCATCATCGGGCCTTGTGTCCACTGTTGGAGTTTGTATACTTCTATGCCTTTGTAATTTACAGAGAGCGGCTCTTCAATTTTCACTTTCCAATTGGCAAGATCAGCTTCGGTAAAGAGCCCACCCTGCTCGTTGTTACCTCGCACAATTTCTTTCGCAATATCTCCTTTGTAAAATCGATCATAGGCGGCATAGATCGCTTCCTTCCGACTCTTGCCTTTCTTCAATGCCTGTTGTTCAGCGTCAACCAATTTTTTTAACGTCTCGAGCAAATCGGCTTGTCTGAAAATCTCGCCCGCTTCAGGTGCCTCGCGTTTTTCGCCGAGGTGAGGAAGGAAAACTGCTTTTGAGTAGGGCCATGTCTTTATCATCTCTTTGTTGCGCTCGATGGAGTTTGCTGTCTGCGCTTCGATCGCGTAGCCGTCAGCCATTTGCATCGCCGGTGCGAGGACATCTTTCAAACTCATCGTTCCATATTCGGCAAGCATCGTGGTAAGACCGCCCACGGTGCCCGGAGTTGTTGCGGCCAGAGGACCAAAGTTGGGAGGAAAATTGTAGCCCTTGCCTTTGAAAAATTCCGGTGTGGCGCCGGTTGGCGCTACGCCCAACGCATTGATGGCGATTACTTTTCCCGTCTTCGGATGGTAGATCAATGCCTGTGTCTCCCCGCCCCAGCTGAGGACATCCCACATGGTGCAGGTAGCTGCGAGCATCGCACACGCCGCATCCACTGCATTGCCTCCTTTTTGAAATGTCATAGCGCCGGCAGTTGCAGCTAATGGCTTACCTGTGACCGCCATCCAGTTCTTGCCATGGAGTGCCGGCTTTTGAGTGCCACCGGGGCGGGCATTGAAATTTTGACCGATGGCGATAACGGAAATTAAAACCAAAAGGACGGAAGCGAGCTTCTTCATAAGTTTAGTTTAAGTAATCAAATTTAAACTTAGGTGGAGATTATTGCTAGCGGATTTGATGAGGTGCTGACGAGCGGGCTGAGTGGTGTTTGACCGGGTGGAAGCCGACTTCTGTTTTCGCAATGCTGGTTTTACGAACGGCAGGCACCGAACGTCCTTTTTGAGTCGATTACTGCTCCACCATCGTCCCAGCGACTTAGGATTGTTTCTTTGTCGTCATCGCAGCCTAAGAAAAAAATGAATGGAATTATAAAAAAAATCCTCACAGGGCTATGCTAACATTAGAATGCTTACAATCGCTTAAAAGTATTATTATCGGAGCATCATTAATTTAGTTAACGTGCTTCTCTTTATTGGAAACCTCGTTATACTTTATATAATCTAACATTATGCCCGTTACTAAAACGCCTCCCGCCAAAATCAAAACATTCAATTGAATGGTCGAATAGAATAATCCACCTACTATCCCGCCAATAAAAAAGAAGCAAATAATCGTGAGCCGCAGTCGAATGGAAGAATAAAGTTTGTGCTTCTGCTCGGGCTGTTTATAAAAAAACAGCTGCGACAACTCGATACCCAGATCGGTGAAAAGGCCGGTCAGGTGAGTGGTGCGAACAGCCGCCTTTGAAATTGACGTCACGAGTGAATTTTGCAAGCCCATCGCGAAAAGCAGCAGGAAGGCCAGAGCGTCGGGATGGTCGTGTACCAATGACCGTCCAAAAAAAGCAGCCATCAAAAGAATAGCACTCTCTAGTACTGCCGGCAACACGTAGGCATGGTTTGGATGTCGTTTGTGCAGGAGTTCTACACAGAAGCTCGACAGAAACGAACCGAGGAAGAAGAAAAATATGTACAGGAAGAAAATGAACGCCTGCAGAAAATTCGGCCTTATAATTTCATCAACGAAAAAAGCAAAGTGCCCTGTGACGTTGGTGGTCAACCGCTGAACTGACAAGAACCCAGCAACATTTACAACGCCTGCAACAAAGGACAATAAAGACGCGATTCGCAGATTGTGTTGTAGGGTTCTTGTCTTTCCTCGGTGCCTGAACATATCTATTGCATCTCCCTAATATAGGGAATTGTGGCATTGACCTTACGGAGACCTGCCCAACACACCTATGGAATTTCAAAGGAAAAATAAGGTGGAGGAGTTCGTTTTTACTCCGCCCCAGACAACACACAATATCCGCTGAGGTGCGGATGAAAATAGTTGAATGCAAACACCTGTATTTCTTCTTTCCCTGCCTTTCCTGTCAAAGCGATTTCAGACGTGTCTCTCTTCAGCCCGTTGCTGTCGTAGGCGGTCAGAGTCAAAGTGCCTTTAAAATCCTTTTTGAACTCAAGAAAAAGCCCAAACACACTGGTCGTGTCGGTTTTGGCGATGCGCTCGGCTCTCCCAATTACGATGCCCGCTTGCGCAACCGATTCATCGGTGAACATCAAAGTCTTGCCAACGGGTCCGCCGAATACTGTCGTCATCGCTTTCATTCCGTTGCCCACGATCTTTGCGCCTTTTTTGGCCAGCTGGATTATGGCTTCATCATCCAAAGTAGCTTGCACGTCTCGTGTGGCACCTGATGCAGCGTTGCCCAAAATCCTGCCGGCGTCCTTGGTTTTCCTTTTGCCTTGAAATCCATCAAAGCCTCTATGGTCATTGGAATTATTGAGGTAAGAGTACACGGAGAATACGTTGAACAAAACAAAACATACAAAAGCAACGAACGATCCTTTCCAGAATCTCCGTTTCCTTCTCATGAGGCCGACAGTGGTAAGGGCCATTGCAATAAGTGACATCAAGCCGGAAAAACCGATAAGGAGTAAATCGAGAACCATGGAGTTGAATTTTAGTTAACTGATCTAAAGTGGCACGGCATAACTGCGGTGACTCACAAAACTAAAAAAGCGACCGTCTGCGGCCTCGGCTGTTTATCGTGACTCACTAAATGATGAGCCTACACCGCGGAGCATTTATCTTGATGAATTCCCACAAGGTTTTCGATGACTCAATACAATAGGGCAAGCCCACCGACGGATACTTGGCCGACCCGGACAGGCAAATGGCTATGGCAACAGCACAAAAATGGGCCAAATCAGCCCCTATTGCATGTTATGCTTATTTATTGCTACCTTTGGGAGTTAATGATATAATCCCACCTGGTAGTATTCAAATCCAATCGTTTATTGTCAGCATCGGCCTTATTGAATTAGCACAGAACATTTTATCACTTAATTATTTTAAAAAATGAACATTTATGTAGCCAACATTCCTTGGAAAGCTTCTGAGGACCAGTTGAAGGAGCTTTTCGGCCAGTACGGCGATGTGGCTTCTGCAAAGATCATCATGGACAAAGTTACGCAGCGTAGCCGTGGCTTTGGTTTCGTAGAAATGCACGATGACAGCGCCGGAAAAAACGCCATCAACGAATTGAATGGCCGCGATTTCTTGGGCAAAAACCTCGTAGTAAACGAAGCCCGTCCTCGCGAAGAACGTCCTGCACGTTCTGGCGGTTACCGTAGAAACGATTAATTAAATCGACCTTAACCGATATTGTAATGTCCTGGCGGTAAACGTCAGGACATTTTTGTTTTAGTGTCATCCCTTTTCATCATAACTTAGCACAGTGACTGTACGGCTATCTCTCCTCGCCATCGCAAGCCTTACGTTATTGTTTCTATCCGCTCTCTTTCATTTTGATTTGAATGACAGGCCCAACGTCCCATTTCTTTTTTTTATAATAAGTCTTGCGGCCATCGCCTATACGATCTGGAGCGATACTGACTTCAACATCACCGGCCATTGGCTCATCGTAACTCGGCCATCTCAACAGCAGAAGTTCGACCTGAAACAACTTCGCCAGTGGGAGGAAATAAGTTACCCCATTCGAGGACAACGAAGAAAAAAACTCGTGTTGGTATTCGATCAAAGGTTAACAGTAGAATTGTCGAACACTGATTACAAGGAGAAGTACGAGGCACTCTACGCACATTTAAAAAGAGAATTTCCGCTGATCGAGAAGTTTAACATGACGCTGATGCAAGAGATAAAATTTGAATCGCTTCACCGTTTCCTCTCGGCGGAGTTTTATCCCGCAGGAAATAAATACGATCAAATCAACGAGGTCAAGACAAGAATCTGTTCTATTGAAGTCTTCAAAATGAAGATCGCAGGCGCAGACCGCGGCAGAGTTGCCGAAAAACTTTTCGAAATTAAAACAACAATCTTGGGTGAATTCGAAACCATCAACCGATGCCAGCAGGTGGCCGATCGTATAATTGATTTTTGATCTCGACCGATCGCTCATGGGCTTTAGTTGTCCATCGGCCGACCAGGATTAAAATGGTCCTCATGTTTGCAATGCTCTTAGATTCTTTTTGTCGTGTCATTCTCTCTAAACGGAACTTTACGAGGTGTCATAAACCAGGCCTTAACCTCGGGCACAAATACATCAAAAAGAAAAATCCGTCCCGCTGCAACCTTTCACTGCCTTGCCGGTAATTAACTAAAATCTAAACTTCTCCAACCATGAATAAATCGATCCTCCTCTTTGCCTTTGTTGCGGCGGCACTGACAGCCAATGCCCAAGAAGTAAGCAAAACCTTCTCCGGCATCAAAAAAATAACGATAAACACCTCTTCGGGAGATATCATTCTCGTCAAGGGCAGCACCAATGACGTGAAAGTGAAGGTGACGTATACCTACAACAGCGACGAATATCAACCCGTGCTCGAACAAAGTGGCGGTACGCTCACCTTAAAGGAAGATTTCAACAACAGACGTTCCATATCGGGGAGTTCCAAATGGACACTCACCATTCCCGACGGCCTGGACTTGCGTGCTTCGTCGGGATCGGGCAATGTGCAAGCCGCCGACCTGAAAGTGACGATATCGGCCAACACCGGCTCGGGCAACTACACCTGGAAAAACGTAACGGGCGACGCTGACATCAACACCGGCTCCGGCGACATCGACTTGGATGCCTATCAGGGCGACATCGATCTCAACACCGGCTCCGGTGATATCACCATTGCTCAAAGCACCGGCGGCGTACATGCCAACACCGGCTCGGGAAATATTTTGATGACGGGCGTAAAGGGAGGCATCTCTGCCAACACCGGAAGCGGAAACATCAAAGCGCAAGAACTCAACCTGACCAGCAAGGGGCTGTTCAACACGGGCTCGGGAAAAATTGTATTAGTGTTGTCGGCTCCGCTCACACAAAACGTTTCGTTGAACAGCGGCTCGGGCGATGCCATCCTGGATTGCCACGGCACCAAACTCGAAGGTAAATTGGTGATGACCACCAGCAAAAAACACGGCGACATCAAAGCCCCTTTCACCTTTGATAAATCCGAAGAGATCAACGACAACAACGGAGATGACAACACCCGCATCCGCAAGACAGTGCAGTTGGGGTCTTCGGATGTGGAGATCAGAATCAGCACTGGCTCGGGGACGGCGGAGGTGAGGAAGTAATCTTAACGGAAGCCAACGATGAAACGTGGCCAGAATCAACTTTTCCTTTTTGATTGACATCCCTTTCTTTACGCTGCTAAATAAACCTAAGTGAGATGTTGGCGAATGAGTGCTCATGAAAGAACAGAATCTCTTCCGGCGCGATTAGGTTGACTGCGCCTTTTTGATTGCCCTGACCACGTTGTGCAGCTCCGCAGCAAACTCCCCGGGCGCGGGCCCATGCTCTGGCTGCAGACAGTGATGGAGTTGAATTTAAGCCTTCGGGCTAGCCGCCTCTTTTCCCGAATTCCCGCAGCTGGGAGCGAACCGCCATTCCTTCTCATTTGATCATGGGAATAACTTCTATCCGCCGGCCGGTGGTTTCGGGTATTTTATTTACTTCGGTCACATCCCCAAACCCTAAGCTTTGATCCCATGAAAACAACCTGCATTCTATTGATCTCTTTGAGTGTCATACTTTTCTTCTCGTCGAGGGCGAAAGCGCAAATGACCTACAAAGATTTATCCAGCCATTTTGTCTCCACCTGGGAGGCAAAAACCACTGAGTGGACCTCCACCAGAAACACGCAGTATATTATTTACATCCTGTCTGCGGCACTGACGGCGGTGAGCGGTGCGCTGCATGCCATGAAGAAAGGTTCCGTTGCCGTAGTGATATGCCTCACCAGCCTCATCGGCCTCAGCACCCAGGTTTCATGGCTCTTCAACATTCAGCCCAAAAAGTACGACCGGGCGGCAAAAATCGTGGGGCACAAATTGGACAAATTCAAAAGGTCGCTCTATGGGCTTGACCTAAATCAAAACACTGAATTCTTGATCTCCCAGCAACAAAAATTGGAGAACGAATTGAACGACATAGAAGAATGGTTGATGGATGAGCAAACGGAATCTTCTTCCTCCAAGGAAACGTATTGGATGAACGACGAAGAGGCTCCCGTTTTTTTGGCTTCGTTTCAAGAATACAACACGGGCCAATGCATTGAACCGCAATATGATTTTTCACAATCCCGTTCGATCAAAGCGGGCGCCCATGTCATTCCATTGCCCGACCCTACCTACGGCCAAATGAAGGGCGACGAAAACAGCGTCTACCTTGTGGGCGCCTACGTGGCCGACGGCATCAACAGTGCTTCCTTCGGTGCGGACGAATGCATCAAATCCGCATTGAGCAGTTTTATCCAGGCCAATGTTTCATACTATGACGATCCGCGCGACACACCCAATAGCCCTCCGAAGACTTTTTCGCCCGACACCAGTCCCGACCAAGTGGCTTCGGGGTTGCTGGGTTTGTCGGATGAGTTTTTCATAAAATTCAATCAACAGTCAAATCAAACCGCTTGCTTAAAAATCACGCGCATCTCCAAGCGCTCTTTTGAATCTTACTTTTCAAGTGTCTATTCCTTACGGGTAAAAAACATTGAGCAGCTGAACAAAGACTTTCAAGGGAAGTTGGCGAAGACCAAATACATCAAGGGCGCTTTTGTGATGGCGCAAGGTCCGGAGATCACGCTCATCAAAACCTATGAGGGATTCTCTCGCACGGCGGTCAATGTGCCAGGCTATAGATCGGCCAAGGTGATTGGTTTTGGTCACTACCTCACCTCCTCTGAACAAAAGACGAAATCCATTCTCATTGGAGGCCAGGTAGTGGAGTATAACGACGGAATCACCGAAGACCAAGCTGCCGAGCTACTGAACCAAGATCTGACCACGCTACGCCGCGCCGTGGACGAAATGATAAAAGTGAAGCTGACCACCGGACAGAAAGCGGCATTGTATTCACTCACACAAAATATGGGCGTACGCGCCGTGAGGGAGAGCGCTCTTCTAAAGAAAGTCAACGCCAAAAAATTTGCGGAAATACCCCATGAGTTTGAAATGTGGAGTTTTGAAAATGGGAAAAAACAACCCAACCTCGTCAGGCGCCGAAACGCGGAAATAAAAGTGTGGAAAGGAGTGGAGTAGGTGTTAGGATTTGGTGTTACGTGTATATCGTGCGCAAAGGGGCAAAACGGCTGCCCCACCAAAAAACCTAAAAAGGGGCCTTGAGAGCATGACGAAGAACTGAGGGGAATTGGGGAAGTGGCA
>DATJJP010000039.1:0-53539 GCA_035492075.1 Cyclobacteriaceae bacterium
CAAACAATGGGTCGTTACCCAGCGAAAAGATTACATCGCACGCGTAAACGGCGGTCGCAGTTTGCCGTGGCGCGTGATCGGCTTTGCTCAAAAAGATGAGGGCTTGCTTATGAACGACATCGTCTATCGGCTCGCGTCGGCTCCCGCTCAGGCGGACTGGAGTTGGGTGAGACCAGGCAAGTGCACTGACGAGTGGATCTGCGGTATCAACCTACATCATGTGCCATTCAAAGCAGGCATCAACACTGAGACCTACAAATATTACATCGACTTCGCCTCTCGTTTCAAGCTTGATTACGTAATGCTCGATGCCGGCTGGAGCGATAACGAAGATCTTTTCAAAATTACAACAGGCCTCGACTTGCAAGAAGTAGCGCGATACGCTGACAAAAAAGGAATCGGCTTAGCATTGTGGACGTTGTCCGCCACGCTCGACAAACAATTGGAACCGGCGCTCACCGAGTTTAGCCGACTGGGCGTGAAGTTTATCATGACCGACTTTATGGATCGCGATGATCAACCCATGACTCGCTTTTATCAACGTGTGGCTGAAGCTTGCGCGAAACATAAAATCATGGTGATGTTTCACGGCGCATATAAAAATGCCGGTTTCGAACGCACCTATCCTCATGTGCTCACACGCGAAGGGGTGCTTGGATCAGAATACAATATTTGGAGCGATCGCGCCAGCCCCGAGCATGATTTGGTGTTGCCTTTCACTCGCATGGTGGCGGGACCAATGGATTATGAGCCCGGATTTCTTGAACAGGCCTCACAAAAATTCTTCAAACCTCAGCCCGAGCGTGTCACATCCCAAGGCACACGTTGCCATCAGCTCGCGATGTTTCTTGTTTATGAAAGTCCGTTCCAAGTTTTCTCTGGGAATCCATCCGATGGGTGGCTCGAACCGGAATACATGGAATTTCTTGGGAGGTTTCCAACCGTATGGGACCGAACGACAATAATAAAGGCCAAAATTGGAGATTACGTAGTCACCGCTCGCAAAAATGGAACCACCTGGTACGTTGGTGGTATGACCGATTGGACCGCACGCGAATTTGTGATCGATTTGAATTTTTTAGAGGAGGGTCAATTCCGGCTAACCGGATATGAAGACGGACTTAATTCGGAAAAAAATCCGCGCGATTACAGACGTCGCGAAGAAATGGTTGACAGGACAAAATCCATTAGGGTTGGGATGGCTCCTGGCGGAGGATTTGCTTTCCGGTTGGAGAAGAAATGAAGCATCACTGTGTGAAAAGCCCATCACTGATAAAAAAATTTATTTCAACTTGTTGTTAGCATAAAAGGCAGCCAGGGCCACTGTCCTTCATCATCTATCATTCTGCTTCGTGCCCACCTATTTCATCGTCTTTGGAATACCGGTGAGTCAATAGAAATCTCGACATTTTTGGGCCTGCAGGCCAACCACACTTAAATCGTTGTTTTCGCTACAGCATCGGAGGTGATCTTCTTCGTACCTTGGCATGCCCACCCAAACAACAACTCTGTTCGCTCCTTTTCATTTTAATGCTGTCTATTCCGGCGAAATAAATGATTTCACTTAATAAGTAATCAATGGAAAAAATCAGGAAAGAAATTCATCTTCCACCACAGATCGTGAAAGACCTGAAGATTGTTGCTGCACACGCGGATAAGTCTGTCAAGAAGTACATGGAGGATCTCGTGGTGCACGACGTTAAATTGCAAATGATAAAGACCGAAAAGCCACAGTAACAAGCTCAAAATGGGTCTCTGAAAAGAGTTTTTCCATGTATCTTGGAGCGATCAAAGCCAGCGATGCCATACTTGAATTTGACCCTAGGCCTTATTCTTTCGGTGCTCTCAATTTGGTTATTAATTCGTAATCGGAAGCGCTCTGGGCTGCTCCATGCCCACTTGAGGTTCGATACAATCGCAGGAATAGCGGTTGGTTTATATTTGACGGCATCTTCTGTGGTGTTTCTGCTTTCTTGAGACCATAAGTGAATTTCTTGATTGGTTGGTAGGATTTTCCGATTGGATAGCCTAAATGGAAAAAAAGGTGAGAAGCCTCCGTAGCTTTTTCAGGCCTGCGACGTTATAGAGTTGCCTTTAAAAAACCCAAGCCGATTGAACCATTTAAAATCAACAGGAGCAGTAGTTGAAAGCGGTGAAGAAGAACGCATCATAGAAGAAGCCAAGAAAGACCCTCGGTGCTTCAAATGGCTGTACGAAAAATATTTCAAAAGAATATTCCTCTTCATCTACCATAAGGTAGAAAACAAAAACGAAGCTTCCGACCTAACGTCACAAGTGTTCTTGAAAGCCATGCAACGGCTACATCAATACCAGTCACGTGGGTTGCCTTTTTCATCTTGGCTTTACCGCATCGCCATAAATGAGTGCGTCGATTTTTTCCGAAAAAACAAGAGATCGAAAGTGGTTTACGTTGAAGAAACTTCCTTCCGAAATCTCTTTGAGGAAATGTTTCCCGAAGACATCAGCGAAGAGCTGGAAAAAAAACTGCATTTAGTCCTAAAGGAGCTAAACGACGCAGAGCTGCAAATCATTGAGCTCCGATTTTTCGAAAGCATGTCGTTTAAAATGATCGCGGAAATCCTCGAAACGTCCGAAAATAATGTGAAGGCAAAAACGTATCGCCTTCTGGAGAAAATGCGAAAGATATTCCTGAAGCTACTATGAAAGCGAAAACCAATTTTAAAGTGATGACAAAGCCCGATTTAACGGATGAAGAAATCCGCAGCCACATGGATTTCGACAAACTTATGCGATCGTACCACCATAGTGGCAAGGCCAATCAGATTCCGAAATGGATTAAGATTTTTGGATTCGCCACCGTGGCCACGGCTACCGTGTTCACCGTTGCTTATTTTTATCCGCGACCCAGTTCGAATGCGAAGACCCAGAGCCCAAGTCAGAGCGCAACAACGGTCGACACCACAGCTACAGTCACAACGAGCATCCCTCTGTCAAATTCCAAAAAAAGAGACGACACAGGAAGTTTACCAACGCCGACCATCCATCCGCAGTCGCCAAAACTTAAAACGAAAGACAGTCTTCAAATTGAAAAACAAACAACGTCTCGGTTGACCGAAGCAACCCCTGTAGATGGATACCCGTCGCTGTACGCCTACTTTGACAAAGAGCTGAAATATCCCACCAATCCAAATGATTCAATCCAAGGCATAGTTACTGTTTCATTTGCTGTCACTAAAGAAGGGAAGGTTGATTTGATTAAAATAGAAAACTCTTTAGGTCCCGCTTTTGATGCCGAATGCATTCGTGTAATTCAAAACATGCCGAACTGGAAACCTGCAACCATCGATGGCAAGCCAGTGCAGACGAGGCTTTCCATCCCGCTTTCTTTCAAGGTAAAAAAGTGACTTGTAGCTCAAAAAAGAATTATGAAAACTTATTTCACCGCAGCATTATTCTTTCTCGTGTGGCATTGCACCGCCCAAAATTTTGAGAAGAAATTTCAGATCGCAACGCCAGCCAATTTTGCCGGTCTGAAGACTCAGTGGGCCGACATGGACAACGACAGCCTCGTGGACGTAGTCGCGTCCGGCATCGTTCAAAATGAGACAAAAATCATCTTCATGAAAAACCAGGGCGGCAACTCCTTTGGTGTCACTCAAACGCTTTCCACCGGATATCAAACGGCGACCTTTTTTCTGGCCGACGTTGATCAGGACGGCAAAATTGATGTCATCGTATCCGGAGAAAACAACGGGGCCAAAAGCACAAAAGCTTTTTTCAACAACGGAAGTTTTAATTTTCCCAGAACCTCCACCCCATTCGCAAATCAAGCATTCACTGACTTCATCTTTGCCGATTTAAACAATGATGGTGTGGGTGATTTGGTTGCTTGTGATAATGGAAATCTTTTTCTTTTTCAACAAAAAAATGGTCAGTTCGTTCTACGAAAAGATTCCGCCCTTTTGATCAGCTCAATTAGCGTGTTCGATTTGGACAACAACGGTTTTCCCGACATCGCATTCAGTGGTTCGTCCGAGAGCAAGCCGACAACGGGCGTACTCTTTCTAAAAGACAATTTTAAGATTTTGAAAAAATCACATGTGTACTCTATCAACGGCACCCTCGCTTCAGGTGACATTGATCACGACGGTTTGTTCGACCTCTTGGTTTCTGGAAACGACTCCACGGGCGCATTGGTTCTCAATTCTTTTGCGAACCAGGGCAATTCTTTTAAAAGTGTAAAACGGACTCCGGGCTTCGATCCGACGTCGATAATGATTGCCGATTTTACATCCGATGGAAAAACAGATGCCGCGATTTTTGTAAACTCCAACACAGGAAATAAGGCATGGATAAAAACATTCAATGGTGATTCGATCGTCATTGAATGTGCAAATGTCAGGTCACAAGCCTTCGGAGACTATGATGATGACGGCGACTTGGACATGATGCAACTGCGTGACGATTCGGTAACCATCTTCAACAATAATCTGAATGTGATCAATCAAGGTCCATCAATTGTGGTGAGTTCCCTCGGTGTCCAGCTCTATGACCGGATGTTTTTCTACTGGGCAAGATCGGCAGACGATCACACCGGCAATTCCTTAACCTATGACTTGGCGGTATACGATGGCGCAGGCGCGACAAAATCTGCCGATTTTGACCGTGCAAACCTTCATCGCCTCATTGTTGCTCACGGCAATACGGGCGTAGTCAATTATTCCATTCAAAAACTATCGGGTAATCTGTCTTATCAAATTCAGTCGATCGATAATTCTTTCGCGATACAAACCAAGTTAGTAGGTGGGGGCGGTAGCTCGTCATGTGCTGATGTAGCAATGGAAAACACTGTTTGTGCCCCAAACGACAAAGTTCAACTTAAACCTCAGGCGCCACAAGCCATGTGGTTTTCGTTCAAGAATGGGTTTCTTGGCGTCCACGATAGCCTGTCCTACAGCCGGTCTGAGTCTGATACCATCTTCTCGTTTAACCCAAACAATTTATCATGTGCAAGCATCAAGCTTTTTCCGATAAGAGCCAGCTCAGATACAATTAAATTGACACAGAATATTTGGAACTGCGAGAATTCCCAAAACGTGCTGACTATTCCGACCGAATGGTCATCGGTAACATGGAAAAGCAATTTGAGTTCAACCATCAGTTCGGGCAATCAGCAAACGGCAACATTAACTTCGCCCATTACTTACACCGCTATCGGCAGCAACGATTTGGGGTGCAAGCTCAAAGAGGTTTTCAATCTCAAGGTCAGTAAGCCCGATCTAAAGGTGGCTAACAATCAGTACCAGATTGCAGAAGGAAGCAGTGTGCAACTAATTGCAAGCGGCGGAAATAGTTATTCGTGGTTGCCGGCAGACGGGCTCAGCGACCCCACGGTCTCTTCCCCCGTGGCCTCGCCCCTCAACACCACGAAGTATACCGTCACGGCAAAAGACAGTCTCGATTGCAAGGCCAGTGCAGATGTTTTAGTGGAGGTGATGGAGGCCGGATTTATTCCCACCTTATTCACGCCAAATGGCGATGGCAAAAACGACGCAATAAAAATTTTTGGATTGACATCGGCATCAAATTTCAGGTTCACCATCTACAACCGCGAAGGAAGTATAATGTTTGACACGAAAGATATTTCCACTGCTGTGTATCAAGGATGGTCAGGTTCCACAAATGGTCATTCACAACCGTCGGGCACCTATTACTGGAAAGTGCAGGGCGACAACCACCTTGGAGGTGAGATCACACTCAACGGAAAAAAATCGGGGGCATTTCTGTTGGTCAGGTAGATGAAGCGTAGGTTCCTGTCCATATTATTTTACTGCGCCACGCACGCTGGCTTGGCGCAATATTTCCAGTTCAGCCAATATAATTTCACGCCAACACGGGTCAATCCTGGATGGCTGGGCTTGACGAAAAATGTAGTGGCCGATTTCGACTACAGAAATCAAAAAACAGGAGGAGGATTTGATATCAACAGCAGTTTTTTCGCGATGGCTTATCCCTTTTTGCGTCAAAGCACAGGCTCGTCCTGGGGAGGCATTGGCGTCTCCTTAACGGATGATCGGTCTGCGGGAATCTTCAAGACACAAGAAGCATCGTTGAGTTTCGCGCTGAACATTTCCACAGGCAAGTACGAAAATCTTTCCATCGGCGTCCGCGCGTTAACTCGGTCACAACGGATCGACTACTCGGGCTTGTTCACAGGGTCTCAATATATTCAAGGCCGTGGATTTGATGGGTCTGCCTTCAATGGCGAAAGCCCCGATCAACTTCGAATCAATTACAATACGTTCAGCACCGGCATGCTATGGACAAAAACCGACAGGCGAGGAAGTCTGCTTGGCCAAGTGGACGCGGCCCTGTTCGATTTTAATAAACCTTATAACGCATTCACGGGCGGCGGCAGTCAACTGTCATCCACACTTGTCTCGCACGGAACATTTCTACTGAACAAGCAACCGCAACTAAATACGTATGCCGATGTTCTGTTTTCCTATGGTGATGGAAATAGCGTTTTCAATGTTGGCACCAGGTGGCAATATGATCTTAACCCTAGATCGCGCACCCTTACCGACAAAGTAGATCTGATCACCCGTTATGTGGTAGGTCGTTCTGGAATTGTGGGGCTGCAATTCCACAAAGAGAAATTTTCATTCGGTATCAGCTACGATTTCCCTGTCATTGTGAAAAATTATGGAAACACAGGTGCTTTTGAAGTCGGATTGGAATACCGCTCGCCCGTAAAGCCCAGACCAAAAAGAACTAAGAGTGAGGAAACAAAAAAGCCAGCGATTGCAAAAACGGGTGTCTCAAAAAAGCCAACGGTGAGTAAGCCCGCCGTAACGGCACCTCTCAAACCTGATTCAGCGCAAAACAAAAATGCAACACGAGTTCAAAAACCTCCCAAAAGCGACACCGTTGAATCGGTAAGGGTGGAGAAAACTGAAATCATCTCTACGGAAGCCAAAGCTGGCAAGATCAAGCATGATCCGTTAGTCATCGAAAAAATCACCTTGCATTTTCACTTCGAATACAACAGCGTTGACCTTGATGATGAAACAGAGAAATACCTTGGTGAACTCACCGCGACGCTTGCCGAAAATGGAAATCTAAAACTAAAAATTACGGGGTTTACCGACAATCGCGGCAATGAAAAATACAACCTGCACCTTTCAAAGAAACGCGCCGAAGAAGTAAAAAGGTTTCTTGTGAAGAGTGGAATTGCGGCCGAACGAATTACTGCCGATGGCAAAGGAATGTCGGATCCTTTAAATGGAAACAGCACAGAAGAAGAGCGTTCAAAAAACCGGAGGGTCGAGATCAGTGTATATTTTGATGCAAATTAAGTTCTAGCAACCTCAAAAACACTTCCGTTCAAGACTGCTATTGACCATCAACCTGATTGTCAGCTTGTTTTCATGACCAACGAAATCCCATCGCAAAGTTGTCAACATTTCCGTCGTTTTATTTCTACTCTACCCTTCGTCGATCTTCTAGAAATACTTTAAGTGAATTTTCGATGAACTGCAAATGGCGTTGATGAATGGAGCGTGGTCGAGTCGCCCGTCTTGTAACTTTAGGATTGATTTTTTCACACAAACATGAAACCCTCCTCTCTATTGTTGGCCTTGTTCGTTTTCACCGTGAGTGTTGCGCTTGCGAAAGACGAATCATTCAAAATTCAAGTAAAAGGAAAAGTGGATTGTATCACCTCATCCATGGGAATCCCGGCTAAAGTTTCCATTCTTGCCAATGGCCTCAATTTGGCAATTGAGACTGACAACGAAGGGAAATTTGCGACCACATTCACTGCCGTACCAACGTTCACCGTGACTGTACGTGCAGCCGGATATGAAGAACTAGAGCAAACGCTCTCCGTTAAAAACCTGAAATCAGATTCCGTCATTCAAATTTCAGCCAGCTTAATCCCGGTGGAGAAAACGAAACTCTCGGGGATGGTCTTCGATAAAAAAACATCAAAACCAATCCGTGCTGAGCTGGATTTGTATTTAGACAACGACGTGGTGAAACAAGACGTGGAAGTCATAGAGGGTGGTAAGTACGGCGAGTCGCTCTTGGATTTTGGGTGGTACATCATCGAGATTTCCGCCAAAGGCTATCTTAATCTTTCGGACACCGTGTGGGTCATGAACTGCAACCGCCCCGTGCTTCACCGCGACTATTACCTTACACCGATTGAGGCAGGGCTTGTTGTGCGCCTGAAAAACATTCAATTCAATTTTGGAAAAACGACGCTTCACACCGATTCATATGATGAGTTGAAAGATGTGGCCGAATGGCTGCAAAAAAATCCAAGTCTCAAATTGGAAATAGGAGGGCACACCGACAGCGACGGTCCAGACGACTATAACCTTTGGTTGTCTCAAGCGCGTGCGCAGGCCGTGGTTGACTACGTGATCAGCCAAGGAGCCAGCAAGGAGCAGTTGGTCGCCAAAGGCTATGGGGAAACAAAACCAGTCGCCGAGGGCGAGTCCATGCAAGCCAAGTCAACTAACCGAAGGGTTGAGTTTACTATTTTGGAAAACTGACTTCACTTCAATCGCTTGTAAAATTTTAACTGTGCCATGGGTGAGCCATCACGCGTTTCGCTGACAGTATAAAAACCCAATCCGTCATTGGCAAAGCAAATGGCCTCGCCTTGAGGCTCAATGTTGTAGGGGATCTCGACGGGCGCTTTTGAAAGAAGTTCCACCAGCGATTTTTCTTGTGTTCGTTTCCAATAAAAAATGGAAGAGTAGTTCTTGATCAGTACCTCATCACCCTTTAGCGAAATCGACCCTGCGGTAACCCAGTTGAACGGCAGGTCAAGAACTTTTACGGGCTTCAATGTGTCTGGATAAGGATATTTCTGTTGGTATACGCGCACTTGTGCTTCGCGTTTGGAAATGATATAAAGATCATTCGTGGATTGATCAATCATCAACGTCTCAGTATCTCGTCTCCCATCGGGCATCTTTACCACGAGTTTTTCAATATGGGTTACCACCTGATTAGCGCCATTTTTTAGAGAGGGTTCCTCAAATCGATATATATATTTAAAATCGAAGATGGCATTATTGTCACCTATCTCGGCCACATACAAATATTTCTTTCCTCGTTGTGGACCGTTGCCAATGGCGATATCTTCCCAATCACGATTTTTCACACCAGGAAGCTTACATATCACTTTTGTCTTTGCTTTGTCATCAATCAAGAAAACCTCGGCAGGGTTGTCACTGTCATTGACCGACCAAAAACAATTCGGGTTTTGAAAGCTGGCCACCAGCCCAGAGGCCTCATTCAATCGACTGTCTACTTGCCCCACATCAATGGAAGCAGCGAAAATGTCATCCACGATATTCTTGCCATTGGAACCCTGACCCGATGCGCATGAAAAACAGACCAAGCAACACAATCCAGAAACAAATCTTTTCATATGGTAATGATTCCTATTTTTGATTAATGAGCTCAAAGCGGCAGCCAAATATATTTCATTTCAAGAAATTCTCGGTGCGTCACGATCAAGTAGCCCTAAAAGTGGGAACGGATGCTGTGCTGCTAGGCGCATGGGCGGATGTTGACAATGCATTTCGAATTCTGGACGTCGGCACGGGCAGTGGCATAATTGCGCTGATGCTGGCCCAGCGAACGAGCGAAAATGTATCGATTGATGCCGTCGAAATCGAAGAACAGGATGCGCTGCAGGCCAAAGAAAATATACTGGAATCGCCTTGGCCAAAAAAAATTGTCGTCTATCACAAAGCCATCCAAGAATTTACATCCCTGCATAAATATGATTTGATTGTATGTAATCCTCCTTACTTCGAAAATAGTTTGTTGCCCCCGAGCACAAGCCGGGCCCAGGCCAGGCACACACAACGTCTCAGCGCCGATGAGCTGATCGAACACTCCACGCGTCTTCTCAATCACACGGGTAAGCTCTCCGTCATCCTCCCGACGGCAGAGGGAAACCTTTTCAAAGCTAAAGCTCTGTCTCGGCTGCACCTGGTCCGCGAGACCGCATTTTTTTCTCGAAAAGAAAAGCCGCAAGAGCGCTGGCTGTTAGAGTTCAGCCCCACGAGCCGTGCAATCACCAGCAATCCACTTGTCCTTTACAGCTTAAACGATAAAAAGACCGAAGCATACATTAGCCTCACGAAAGATTTTTATCTTTAGTGATGATGTGGAGAAATTCCAATGACCCGACGAGGTCATTTCAATGAACAAAAACGATAAAATCATGGACAGAAAATTATTTCTTAAAAACAGTGCCATTTTGGCCGGCACCACTTTGCTTCCAATCGATTCAGTTTTTTCGCAAAGCGTTCAGGAAGGTGGAATAGATATACTCACAGACGCGCAAGGCAACTATGCTCAACAACCTCTGCCTTATGCCAAAAATTTTCTCGAACCCTACATGGACGAGGAGACGCTGCATCTACACTACACATTCCATCACGGCAACGCAGTAAAGGCCGCGAATAAATATCAGGCTCAGATTGTCGAAGCGTTGAGCTCGGGTACAGTTGATACTGTCGACTATTTTACCAAAAAACTTTCACTCCAGTTTTCATCTCATATTTTACATTCCATTTTTTGGACAAATCTGACCAATAAAAAAAGCGAGCCTACGGGCGATCTATTGAAAGAGATTGAAAAATCGTTTGGCAGCTACGACAAGTTGAAGGTATTGATCTCGCAGATTTCGAAGAGCGTCGACGGCAATGGGTGGGGTATTCTTGCGTATCAGCCATACGCCAAAAAACTGTGTGTGTTGCAGTGCGAAAATCATGAAAAGCTAACGCAATGGGGTTGTGTGCCAATTTTGGTCATTGATGTATGGGAACATGCATACTACCTGAAATGGAAAAACAATCGCGGCGGTTTTGTCGACAATTTGTTCTCGATCATCAACTGGGACAATGCCCGCGCCCGGCTTCAAACTGCCTTGAAATTGTCTTAAAATAGTGTCAAAAAATTGACTTCAGCCGTCCGTCCCGGTGACGGTTTGCCGGAAATGCATTATCATGCATTACCTAATTTATTATGAAGCTGACGTTATTCTTGGCTCTCAGCGTCTTTTCGTTGCCCGCACTATCCCAATTTCCGGGTCTCGAGATCAAAAAGGCGGCTGGGCACATTGTTGTTGATGGGCAGATGAACGAGGCCGATTGGCAGTTGGCAGACGTCGCCGGTCATTTCAAACAAATGTTCCCGTTCGATTCTTCATACGCTGTAGCGAAAACCGAAGTGCGCATGACTTATGACGACCGATTCATCTACGTGTTTGCGGTCATGTATAACAACGATAGCATCAGAAAATACGTGACGCCCTCGTTGAGGCGGGATTTTCGGGGGCCAACGTACGATGGAATATCCGTTGTCTTGGATACTTACAAGGACCGCACCAACGGTTTCATGTTTGGGGTAAATCCGTTCGGCGTACAACGCGAGGGTCTGATTTCAAACGGGGGAAACAACACCGACGACTTAAATCTAAGTTGGGACAACAAGTGGTACAGTGAAGCTAAAATCTTGCAGGACCGCTGGGTGTGCGAAATTGCGATCCCTTTCAAGACCATTCGTTTCAAGGAAGGCCTCAGTTCTTGGTATGTCAATTTCTATCGCATCGACAGCCATCATGGCGCCGAGCAAAGTACTTGGTCGCCCATTCCCCGAGTGTACAACCCACCTACCTTGGCGTTCAATCGGGAATTATTTTGGGACAAGCCTTTGGATCACCCCGGTGGAAACATTTCGCTGATACCCTATGCGGCAGGCCACAACATCAACGATTTTGAAAACAAATTGCCCGTCGACCGCGCGCCCTCATTTGGAGGTGATGCGAAAGTAGCTGTCGGCCCAGCATTGAATTTGGATTTGACTGTTAATCCCGATTTTTCACAAGTGGAAGTAGATCAACAAGTCACCAACCTCAGTCGCTTTGAAATTTTTTATCCCGAGAAGCGTCAGTTCTTTTTAGAAAATGCCGACTTGTTTGCCAATTTTGGCTACAGCAACAGTCGACCTTTTTTTTCAAGAAGAATCGGTGTCACACGCAACCCAACGATCGGGCAGAACATTCAAAACAAAATCTACGGCGGTGTTCGTCTCAGCGGAAAAATTGACAACAACTGGCGTATTGGTTTGATGAACATGCAGGCAGCCGAGGACAAGTCCATCGGCCTCCCTTCTATCAATTATACAGTGGCCGCCATTCAGCGAAAAGTGTTCACGCGATCCAACATCGGCTTGATGTTGATCAACAAACAGGCATTTCATGATTCGACCAACAGCGACTTCAAAGTCCTGCCGAACAAATACAACCGTCTTGTAGGCCTCGATTTTAATTTGGGGAGCAAAAACAACCGGTGGAATGGCAAGGCTTTCTATCATCATTCCTTCGATGAAAAAAAAAGAGACAGTGCATTCTCGTCGACGGTCTCTGTTTCATTCAACAAGCCAAAGATTTTGTTCGACATGTTGTTTCAGGCGGTAGGTGCCAATTTTAATCCTGAAGTAGGTTATCTGCCCCGTGCGCGATTCAACCGATTTGCACCCGACTTTTTTTATTCCTGGTATCCTCAATCGCGCCTCATCAATAACCACGGCCCTGGGGTTGATTTGGATTTTATTGGCAATGACTTGTACGGAATCACCGACGCAGATTATAACCTGTGGTACACCGTCAATTTTCAGAACACCGCAACGTTCTTCGTCCGGATTCGACAAGACTATGGGCTCGCTTTTTTCCCCTTCGATCCCACATTTCCCGCCTATGACAGCCTTGCCAAAAATCTTCCGTTCAAATCGCATTACTATTGGAATTCCGTCATCACCAATTTTCAATCCAATGCGCGAAAGAAATTTTTCTTTGGCTTTCAAGCGAGAGCCGGTCAATACTATAACGGCCACCGAGCCAATATCGATGGGAATTTCAGCTATCGACTACAGCCACATGCGGTGATTTCAGTGGATTATTCCATCAATCATATCTCTCTTCCTTCTGCTTACAACAGCGTAGACTTGCTCCTGGTCAGCCCGAAATTTGATTTTACTTTTTCGAGAAAGCTCTTCTGGACGACCTACATACAATACAATAATCAAATCAACAATGTCAACGTCAACTCACGCTTGCAATGGAGGTTCCGCCCCGTCTCCGATTTGTTCATTGTGTACACCGACAATTACTTTGCGGAAACCAATTCGCACGGTGAATACTTTTACCTAGGCCAACCAAAATTACGAGCGTTAGTTGTGAAGCTCACTTACTGGCTCAATATCTGAGTATTTAGAATCTGTTAACAATTATTTCTCATTGATTCTCAATGAATTAAAAATTTAACAATAGATGTTTAAACATCTATCTGTCGGTTCACGTTATCCTTGCAACCAAAACAAATAACTATGAAAAAAGTCTACGTATTTATTGCTTCTATTTTAGTGGCTGGCGCTGCCATTGCTCAGGGTAACTGGTCGTTGGACAAAGCGCACTCCAAATTGGGTTTTGCCATTTCACACTTAAGCGTATCAGAAGTTGAAGGCGGATTTAAATCATTCGATGCAAAAATCAGTTCCACAAAAGATGACTTTGCGGATGGTGTCGTTGAATTGACGGCCGAAATCGCAAGCATCACTACCGATAACGACGGTCGCGACAAGCATCTTCAAAGCCCCGACTATTTCGATGCCGCTAAATTCCCTACACTCACTTTCAAGAGCAAGTCAATGACGAAAGTGGCTGACAAAAAATATAAAGTGGAAGGTGACCTCACATTGCATGGCATTACGAAAACCGTGACATTGGACGTGGTATTGAACGGTACCATTGAGCATCCACGTACCAAAAAAATGATCGCCGGCTTTAAAGTATCCGGTGTAATAAAAAGAACTGACTTCGGCATTTCCACAGGCACACCTGCCGCCATGCTGGGTGACGAAATCACGATTCACGCAAACACAGAATTTGTTAAGGGGTAAAAGGGGTTTGTTTGACTTCCAGTCGGCGAATTTTCGTCGGCTGGATTTTTTCTCTTGTTGAAATTTCAAGCCGCTTACATGGCAGCTATTTTTAAATCCGTTTTTTAACAGTAGTTTACATTCAACTCAAACTTAAACAAGTATGAAAAAATTAAATTTTCTTTCCGTGTTCGTGCTGTTGGCTGGCACAGCCGTTGGGCAGACCAACTGGACTATCGACAAAGCGCACTCGAAGATTGGCTTCAATGTTACTCACATGGTGGTATCCGAGGTGGAAGGATACTTCAAAGACTATGATGCAAAAATTGCCAGTACAGCGGATGATTTCAATGGTGCTACCATCGAGTTTACGGCTAAAGCAGCATCCGTTTTTACCGACAACGAATATCGCGATGCGCACTTGCGTGGCGAAAACAACCGTGAAGATGATTTTTTTGGAGTAGCCAAATATCCTGAAATCAAATTTGCTGGAACCTTGGTGAAAGAAGGTGGCAAGTACGTTTTGAAAGGCAACCTAACGATGAAAGACGTCACCAAACCCGTAGAACTTGAGGTGGCTTATGGTGGTCGTGTGAAAACAGCCAACCAACGAAACCCTAACGGAGAAAAAGCGGGATTTAAAATCAAGGGCAAAATCAACCGTAAAGATTTCGGGCTTAAGTTTGCCAGCAAACTTCAAGACGGTGCCATGGTGGTGAGCGACGAGGTCACCCTTGACATCAAGATTGAGTTGAATAAAGCGTAAAACAAAAATCAAAAGAGGCTGCTTCGGTAGCCTCTTTTTTCTTCATGAGAATCGAAGAGGAAATCAAACAGACGAAGTTCAAGAACGCTTTTCAAAAAGTATCGATCAACCTGCAGTTCACGGCCAAGTGGCTGGAGGCTGCTGGCAACGATTTCTTCAAAGAGTTTGGCATTACGGCACAGCAATTCAACATCCTGCGCATCCTCCGCGGACAAAATTCGAACTCGATTTCGGCGGCTGAAATTAAGCAGCGAATGCTCGACCGGAATTCCGATGTATCCAGGCTACTCGACCGACTTATTGACAAAGAACTTGTTACCAAGACACAGTGTGAATCAGACAAGCGTGCTACCGACGTAATGATCACTCCTACTGGAATGAAACTCCTTGCGAAAATCGATGGGCGTCTCGATGAAATCGATTCAAAGATCTTGAACCTCACAGCCAAAGAGGCCACACTTCTCAGTGACCTTTTGGATAAATGTCGCGGCTAGACTTTCGCCAATTCGTCTTTCACAAATGCCATTAATTCCCGAATGTAGGCGCGACTAAAATCGAACTTAATACCCGCGGCCTTATAAATCTCAGGGATGGTGGCCATGTTGCCAAGACGAAGGGCATTCTGATAGCTTTTCAAGCCGCTCTCTTTGTCCTTCTTAAAATTCCGCCACACTGCCACGGCTCCCAACTGCGCCATGCCATATTCTATGTAGTAGAATGGCACTTCGTACAAGTGAAGCTGCTTTTGCCAGAGATAGTCCTTCGCCTCCTGTAGACCAGACCAATCGGTAACCGTGTCGGCGAACTGGTCAAAAATTGTGTTCCAATTTGCTTTTCGATTGGCCGATGAATGGGTTGGGCTTTCATAAATCCAGTGCTGGAATTTATCAATCGTTGCCACCCAAGGGAGAGTTTCAATGATGTCTTCGAGCTGATCGCGTTTTGCCCTTTTCAATTCTTTTTCGCTTGGGAAAAAAGTAGACCATTCGTCCATCGAGATCAATTCCATGGTCATAGAGGCAAGTTCAGCCACCTCCATGGGTGGAGATTTGAAATCATTCAGCTCCAAGTTCATGGTAAGGAAATTATGAACAGCGTGTCCCCCTTCATGCATGATCGTAGTCATGTCTCGCATCGTTGACGTCGCGTTCATGAAAATAAATGGCACACCGATTTCAGCGAGAGGATAGTTGTAGCCTCCGGGAGCCTTACCTTTTCTCGACTCCAGATCCAAATGCCCCATCTGCTTCATCACTTCCAGGCAATCGCCTAAATAGGGATCAAGTTTCTTGAAAACACTGATTGACTTTTCGGTCAGGTCTTTCCCATCGGTGAAGGCCTTCAGTGGTTCGCGCCCCTCCGCATCCACCGCTTTGTCCCATGGGCGGAGCTCGCTGACGTTCATCGTTGCTTTCCTTTCCGTTGCAAACTCGTTCAGTACAGGCACAACTTCGTTAGCGATCGATTCATGGAAATCAAAACAGTCCTTGGGTGTGTAGTCGAAACGGCCGTACGCCTTGAATTGAAAATCCCTGAAATTCTTAAAGCCTGCGTTTAAGGCCACTTTGTGCCGAAGCTCAATTAATTTCGAATACAGATCGTCAAGCGTGTCTTTATCTCTTAATCTCCGCTCACTGATTTTTCGATAGACGTCTTCTCTTTTTGTTCGGTCAGTGGATTGCAGGAGCACACCTGCCTGCGGCAACGTCATTTCTTGCTCATTGACATGCACTGTCATTGCGCCGGAAACCTCCGCATATTTTTGTGTTTCAGTCGCGATTTCCGTAAACAATGGAATGTTTTCCTCTCGGAAAAGCTCCACCTCTTTTCGCAAGTTGCGCATCATAAGATCAAAACCTCTTTCACGATCAAGTCCTTTGCTCCACGGGTTATCCAATACTCTTTTGTTCAATAAATCAGAAAATGGTGCGACCTGGGGCTGAATGTTTTGAATGAAGTCTTGATATGCCTTGCTATATTCTTCCTTATCGGTATAGCAGGTCATACGAATGTATCGCCATCCTAAATCCTCGCTCACCACTGATTCAAGTTCACTGCGGTCACGAAGCCATTGTTTTAGATCGGATTCACTGGATATAGAGCGCTCCAAAAGTTTTTCAAAATACGGCTTGAGGTTCTCCCAGGTTGAAACTTGAAATTCTTCGGGTAGAAATTTGCGTTTAGGTCGTTTTGGCGTAGTGACGGTTTGCATTTCGATGAATTATTATCTCTCTCAAATAAACCTTAAATTCATCAATTCGTAAAACCAAATTATGGTTCTGAACGAATTCCCCGATTTGACTTGGCTAAAGAATCAAGCAAACAGCCGTTTTGAAAATAAAAGTGGCTGGAAAGGGCGAATTCTGACCGACAAAGGATGGCCGACGGTTTTAATGAACGTAAAGGCTTCAGGTATCTTCCGAGATAACATCAAAGGGCCCTTCAGCTTGTTCGGGAATCGGATGGGAACAAGTTTCGTGAATGTGGATAACCGAAAAATCCGTCTTAAGGACGACTGTTTCTTGATCACCAATGCAGGCCAGAACTACACGTTAGAAATTGATGAAAAATTGTCAGCGGAAACCTTCAACGT
This sequence comes from Cyclobacteriaceae bacterium, assembly GCA_035492075.1. GTDB lineage: Bacteria > Bacteroidota > Bacteroidia > Cytophagales > Cyclobacteriaceae > ELB16-189. Next base: position 17,313 of record DATJJP010000039.1, read on the forward strand.
TCACTTCGGAGAACGGTTTGCCGATGACCTAATTCAAAGTCAGTCCCTTTCGGTTGAAAAGATATTCGATCAGGCCGAGAATTCTTCGCCCGTGTTTTCATTTCACAATCGCCTGATGAGGAGAAATGAAAAGATCAACCAACTCATTGCCGCTTTAAAAACAAACCGCGATGAATTGAGAGAGGCTGAACTCCTATCCGATTTGTTCATCGAATTACTTCATGACGAACTACACCTGCACCGCACGATAATAGCACTTCCGTCGCTAAAAAAATCAACTCGTGACGAGCTTGTCAAAAAAATATTGTTGAGTGTCGATTATATCCATGAGTTCTATAATCAATCATTGTCCCTTGATGAATTGGCACGGGTAAGCTGCTTATCAAAGTTTCACTTTCTCAGGTTGTTCAAGATGGCGATGCGTCAAACGCCGCACCAGTTTATCAATCGAGTTCGGATCGAAAAATCAAAGGAATTGCTGAGTTCGTCAAAATTAGAGGTGAAACACATCGCCGATAGCGTTGGATTTTCGGACAGCAGTTCGTTCAGTAGGGCTTTTTACCAGCACGTGGGTGCTTATCCAAGTCAATTTCGGGCTTGATAGTGATTTAGCAATTTTTGTCATGACGAATAACCTACCTGACGCGTTCTTTGGTCTAAAAAAGTTATGAATCAAATTATTGCAGCCATCGGTTTCCCCGCGATTACCGCAATTTTTTACGGGCTCGGTTTAGTGGAATTGAAAAAAGCGCTCCGGCGCACCTCCTTCGATGAAGGTAGACGGAAAAGAATTTTCGGTCGGGTAATCGTCGCACTAAGCGGCTGGGCGGTCTTTGTCAGCATTTGGTCGCTCTCCGGCAGGATGTCCAACTTTTCGATTTTTCCGCTGAACATGGCGCCCGTTTTGTTCATCCCATTGATAGTGGCCTTGATCGCCACATTTTCTTCGGCTGGAAAGGAAATTCTTGCTCGTGTAGATCCGCAGGTGATCATCCGACTTCAGGCATTCCGTTTTTTTGTGGAGTTAGTGATCTGGCTTCTCTTCGTTGAACGACTGCTTCCCGTCCAGATGACTTTTGAGGGTCGCAATTTCGACGTGATTTCGGGGGTTACCGCTCCCATTGTCGCTTGGTTGGTTGCAAATCAAAGATTAAATCGAACGGTGATTGCTCTTTGGAACATCGCCTGTCTCGGATTGTTGGTGAACATTGTCACCGTGGCAATCCTGTCGATGCCTACTGACATCCAGTATTTTTTCAATGAGCCACACAATACCGCGGTCGCTCAATTCCCTTACGCATTTCTACCCGCTTTCCTGGTGCCCTTGGCTTATATGCTCCACTTCTTTTCGTTGAGACAATTGGCATTACAAACGAGCTCAAGTCGTCAACTCGTGTAGATCATCAGTCGTTTCCGTAAAAAGGCTAAAAAAACAAAAACCCTGGTCCCAAAAATTTTGAGACCAGGGTTTCGAATTATTTTCAGCAATTATTATTCGCCTACTACGTTCACTGAAATTTGGTGCTTCACTTCTTTGTGAAGGTCCAACAACGCCGTGTATGTGCCCAATTCTTTAGGCTGTTCTTTGAAGCTGATCTTTTTGCGATCAACGTCAAAGCCCTTTGCCTTCAGAGCATCACTCACCTGAAGCGCTGTAACGGCTCCGAAGATCTTGCCTGTTTCGCCTGCCTTGGTTTTGATCTCAACTGAAATCTCACCAATCTTAGATGCAAGCGTCTCAGCATCTTGTTTGATCTTCGCAGCCTTGTGTGCGGCCTGACGAATATCTTCGGCCACTCTTTTCTTATTCGAATCGTTGGCAATCAGTGCCACTCCATTCGGAATAAGGTAATTGCGTCCGTAGCCTGGCTTTACTTTTACTGTATCGTTTTTGTAACCAAGCCCTGTTACATCCTGTGTCAAAATCACTTCCATGGTAATACAAGGTTTAGGTTATTTCATTTGGTCAGCTAAGTAAGGCAGAATCGCGATATGACGCGCGCGTTTCACTGCTTGGGCCACTTTCTTCTGGAATTTCCAGCTGGTGCCCGTGAGTCTGCGAGGAAGGATCTTGCCTTGTTCGTTGATAAATTTCAGCAAGAAGTCGGGGTCTTTGTAATCAATGTATTTGATTCCATTCTTCTTGAAGCGGCAGTACTTAGGTTTTATCTCTGCGCGCTTGATTGGTTCATTCATTAGTGTCATGCTTCTACCCTCTCTCTTTTAGGTGCAACAGTCTTTTTAGTGCGGTTGAATTCGCCTTTCTTTCTGCGGGCGTTGTATGTTACCGCGTGCTTGTCTAGCGCAATCGTAAGAAAACGCATCACTGATTCATCGCGACGGAACTCGGTTTCGAGCGTCTGAATGATACCTGTGTTCTCTGTCGCAAACTCGAGGAGGTTGTAAAAGCCGGTAGACTTGTTTTGGATGGGATAAGCCATCTTTTTTAGTCCCCACTGCTCCTTGTTGACGATCTCGGCCTTCGCCTTGGTCAACACCTTCACGAATTTCTCGACAGCATCCTTTGCCTGTTCTTCAGACAAAACGGGATTGAGAATGAATACTGTCTCGTAATTGTTCATGAATAATTATGTTTTTAATGGGGTGCAAAGGTATAAAAACTGATCCTAATGGCCAAAATCGATGTGAAAATAGATTTTTGGGCAGTTGGGGGCCTTTTCCAGACGACAACCGCCGTCAGTTCTGGGCAAGAAAGGCGCCTAGTCTGTATTTCTACGCTGCTTGTCGGGATTTGAAGGCCGATGGGCTCTCTTTCGCTTCCTTCTTTTGTTGATGTCTGAATCGCGTCGCCAGCCAGCCGGTCGTATTTTCCCAAACCGACGAATCTCTGAGGCAAGTTCCTTATTTGACTCCATCCACTTTCCGACAGCGGCGAAAATGCGCATGATAGCGATATTGGTTTCAAGGGTGCATTTTACTGTTTAGACTGCCTGACCGCACTGGCTACCCGATGTTCTGTGAAGACGACAGGTGTTAATTTAGGATGTCGGCCCCACCCTCTACTAATCGCAAATTGCGTCGTCAAGAACTCCATTTTCATGCGACCACCAGTCCGAACTTCTAGCGTGGTCTTTCATCCAGCCGTACATTTTTGTTATCTTTTCACGTATTTCATCTATGAAAGAGTTTGAATCCATTCACATCCTCGTGGTCGAAGACGACGCCGTCACCCGTTTCCTTAACAAGCAAATCCTGGATCAGGATAATATCCAAAACACAATCGTTGAAAGTGGTGAAAAAGCCATTGAAGCTTTGCAAACAAAAAAATTCAACTGCGTATTGATGGATATCATTATGCCGGGGGAGGATGGCATGAACACGGTGCGCTGGATTCGCGACAGTGAAGACGAATATTTTAGGAAACTCCCCATTTTCGCGCTGACTTCTTTTTCCTCTGAAGAGCATACCAAGGAAATTTTAGAGGCCGGCTTGAATGGCCACTTGATAAAGCCTCTTAATGTGGCCGATCTAAAAAAACTTTATCAAGGGTTCAAAGCGCACAGGGAGTAATCTCAAATCCCGGTGTAATTGAATGGGCTGATCGCTTTCAATCTTTCTTTTAAGATTTTGGTGACGTCAAGTCCATCGATAAATGAATGAATCGAAGCCTTCGTAATCTTTTCGTTTTTTCGAGTCAGCTCTTTCAACGCTTCATACGGATTAGGGTATCCTTCCGTACGCAAAATGGTTTGGATTGCCTCCGCCACCACCGCCCAGTTTTCTTCCAGGTCATGATCGAGAGCGGCTTTGTTCAACTCCAATTTTCCAATTCCGCGCTGCAACGATTTTAACGCAATCCAGGTATGGGCCATCGGCACGCCCACATTGCGGAGTACAGTTGAATCCGTCAAGTCGCGTTGAAGTCGGGAGATTGGTAATTTCGCTGAAAGGTGTTCAAAGACAGCGTTGGCAAGTCCCAAATTTCCTTCTGCATTTTCAAAGTCGATGGGGTTTACTTTGTGAGGCATGGCACTGCTCCCAATTTCACCTGCTTTGATCTTCTGCTTGAAATAATTCATCGCCACATATTGCCACACATCGCGGCTGTAGTCGATGAGAATGGTGTTGATGCGCTTGAGATTGTCAAACAGGGCCGCCGCGTTGTCGTAATGTTCTATTTGCGTGGTGGGATGACTTCGGTCCAATCCCAAATATTTTTTGACAAAATTATTTCCGAACTCCATCCAATTGATCGTTGGGTAAGCTATTTGATGCGCATTGAAATTTCCGGTGGCGCCTCCAAATTTTGCCGAATGTGGGATTGTCTTCAACAAGTTCAATTGGTTCTTTATTCGTTGAGAAAAAACCTCGACTTCTTTGCCCAAACGGGTTGGCGACGCGGGCTGCCCGTGCGTGCGTGCGAGCATGGCTATGTCCTTCCATTGACTTGATTGTCCATCGAGCAAGGCAAGTACTTTGTTTAACTCAGGTAAAAATTCTTTCTCTAAAAACTCTTTAAGCAACAGGGGTGTGGCGGTGTTGTTGATGTCTTGCGAGGTGAGCGCGAAGTGAATGAATTCCTTAAAAGACGATAATCCGAGTTTATCGAACTCATTCTTGATAAAATATTCAACCGCCTTGACATCATGGTTGGTTGTCTTTTCTATTTCTTTGATCTGTAAAGCATCGCTTTCAGAAAAATCCCTGTAGATTTTTTTCAGCGACACCAATTTATCCTTCGGAAAATTTTTCAGTTGTTCAAGAGGCAACTCACACAGAGCGATGAAGTATTCCACCTCCACCAATATTCGGTAGCGTATCAAAGCATACTCTGAAAAATAAGGTGAAAGGGGCCTTACACTTTCAAAATAACGGCCATCGATGGGTGAGATCGCAGTGAGTGAGTTGAGGTGCACGTGGTGATTTTTAAAACATCAAAATTAACAAAAGCAAATTAACAGTCCTTTAACAGCCAACCGCTCAAAATCCTGAAACTCCCCCACCTATTATTCGTAAAGTAATCTATTTTCGACCTCAAACCTCTCCATGAACTACACGAAATACTTTTTCGTCATCACTTTTTTCCTTCCCAATCTTGATGCGGAGGAAGCCTTCGCTCAAGAAAAAAACAAACCTGGAATTGAATTGGGCATTAAGAAAGCCAAAGGCACGATCAAATTGGACGGCATCCTAGATGAACCCGACTGGAGCGAGGCAAAAGTGGCTACCAATTTCTACATGAATTACCCGATCGATACTATCGCACCCAAATACCAATCGGAAGCCCGGCTTACCTTCGATCAGCATTTTTTATATGTATCGTTCATTTGCTATGACGACATGACGAAACCCAACATCGTACAGAGTCTACGAAGGGATTTTGATTTTGGTTCAAACGACAACATTGGAATTTACATTGATCCCTACGACGACCACACCAACGGATTTTATTTTGCCATTACTCCATTCAATGTCCAAGAAGAAGGAATTGTCTACGGTGGTGGCACCAGCGGCGATTCTTTTGTGGCCAGTTGGGACAATAAATGGTATTCTGACGTAAAGCGATATGATGACAAATGGATTGTCGAGATGGCCATCCCATTCAAGTCGTTCAGATACAATCATGTTGAAAACTGGAACATCACTTTTGTGCGCAATGATTTGAAGCACAATCAGGTTTCGAGTTGGATTTTTACTCCCATCCAGTACTCTCCAGCTTCTTTTTCCTATACTGGAAAGTTGCGTTGGACAGAGGATGCGCCCCATGTCGGGCCAAACATCTCCGTCATTCCGTACATGGCAGGCTCGTCGTCGGGAGATTCCGAGAACAAGGTCCCAACAAGTAACTCGATGACGATGGGGCTGGATGCCAAGGTGGCTGTGACTCCGGCGCTCAATCTCGACTTGACGGTCAACCCCGATTTCTCAAATGTTGAAGTGGACAGGCAGGTCATTAACCTCACGCGCTTCGAATATCAATTTCCAGAGCGCAGAACTTTCTTCTTGGAGAACAGCGATTTGTTCTCCACGCCGGGCTACCCTCCTACCCGTCCGTTTTTTTCTCGGCGAATTGGATTGGCTACCGACTCCACGGGAAATTTGCAAAAAGTACCCATTTCCTATGGGGCTCGACTAAGTGGAAAGATTGGATCGAACTGGAGGGTTGGCGTGATGAATATGCAGACGGAGAAAAAAGCATCGCTCGGGTTGCCGGCGCAAAACTACACTGTGGCCGTAGTGCAGCGCCAAATTTTTTCGAGGTCCAACATCGATTTTTTTGTGGTGAACAAGCAATCGCTTGGGTTAGAGAAATATGATTCCACCAAATATTACAATACTGACTTGGTGCGAACGGTATGGACAGGAACGAAGAATGTGAAGAAGCTCAACCTTTACAACCGAGTGATTGGCGCTGACTTCAATCTTTTCACCAAAAGCAACAAATGGAACGGAGACTTCTACTACCATAAGTCCTTCGACGATTTCTCTAATGACAACAACTACTCCTACGGATTGTTTCTTAGTTATTCCACGCGATACATTTATGCTATGGCCGGCCAGTACGGACTTGGAAAGAATTACAACGCCGAGGTGGGATTTGTTCCTCAGCAATCGGTGTACAATGGATACACGTATTCATTCAATCGGGTGGCGTTAACACTATATCCTAAGCGAGGGTCGGTAACAAACATGGGTCCTGGAATCGAATATGATCGCACTCAAAAATTGGATGGCTTTTTTACTGACAAAGTCTACCTCGCCGATTACACGATCAATTATAAGAACACCGGAAAATTCTTTGGTCAAGTGCAACGAATATTCCAATGGCTACCGCAAAGCTTCAATCCGTTGGATCCTAAAACCGATATATCCTTTCCGGCGGGTCAACAATTTGAGTGGACCGAATGGAATGCCCAATACAATTCAGATAGTCGAAAATTATTTACCTATACAGTGAAGGCGTCCGGCGGACAGTTTTATAATGGCGACAAAAAAGGGTTGAGTGGAACCTTGTCATACCGTTATCAGCCTTACGGAAACGTGACCGTGACGTACGATTACAACGATATTCAATTAAGTTATGGCAATGCTAAATTTCTGTTGATCAGCCCGCGGATTGATTTGACGTTCACCAACCGGCTTTTTTTCACGACTATCGTACAGTACAACACGCGCAATGACAACGTAGGTCTCAATGCTCGGTTCCAATGGCGTTTCAGGCCGGCATCCGATTTTTTTGTGGTCTACAGCGAAAATTATTTTCAAGACAATCTCCAGTCACGAAACCGGGCACTGGTGCTAAAACTCACTTATTGGTTTAACCTGTAGACCCGCCTTCTAATCGTTTGGGGCCGTTCCAAAATCTACCTCACTTTTAGATTTTGTTCCTTACCTTTGCCGTCCATCCCGACAAAAAAACTGGGGATATTTTAAACTTGACTTACGATGGCTTTCGGATTATTCAAAAAAAGTGAAAAGAAAGAGAGTACTACCAATACGCACTATCACGAGCTGACGGTAAAACAGATCATTCAGGAAACAAAAGATTCCATATCGCTGGTCTTCGAGCACCCGTCGTCCGGTAAACTCAACTACAAATCAGGGCAATTCCTGACACTCATCGCTACCGTGCAGGGCAAAGAAGTACGGAGGTCATATTCCCTTTGCTCTTCGCCATATGTAGACTCTGATTTAGTGGTGATGGTGAAGCGCGTGGACAACGGTATGATGAGCAACTGGCTCCCCGACCATCTCAAGCCAGGGCAAAAGGTTAAAGTGTTGGAGCCCATGGGCAACTTCACCACCGAATATGCAGCCGACAAAAAGCGTCACTTGATCATGTTTGCCGGTGGAAGCGGCATCACTCCAATGATGTCTATCCTGAAAAGCACGGTAACTCAAGAACCCGATAGCATTTGTTCTTTGATTTATTGCAACCGCGACATCGATAATATTATTTTCAAGAACGAATTGGATAAATGGCAGACTCAGCACGAAGGCCGAGTTCATGTCATCCACGTTCTGGACAATGCGCCGATGAACTGGCAAGGATACTCTGGGTTGCTCAGTAAAGAAATGTTGGAAAAACTTTTTGAAAGAATCCCCAACTGGGGCCTTGAAAAGACAACCTACCTCATGTGCGGGCCAGAGGGAATGATGAAGAACGTAGAAACCCTACTGACCGCCCTTTCCATTCCGAAAGAAAAAGTTTTCAAAGAAAGCTTCGTTTCAGGCACTATTGACAAAGAGAAAAAGGAAGAAACTAAAGCAGCGACGGTCTCAGGGAACACCGCGCATGAAGTGACTATTCGTTATGACGGTCAGGAGTACAAATTTGTGGTTGAGCCCAATCGCACCATCTTGGAAACCGCGCTTGATCAAGGAATAGATTTGCCTTATTCTTGCCAAAGCGGGCTCTGCACCGCATGTCGTGGAAGGGCCCTATCCGGTCAGGTGAAACTGGACGAGGAAGAAGGCTTGTCTCAATCGGAACGAGCGGAGGGTTATGTACTTACTTGTGTAGGTCACCCTATGAGTGATGACGTAGTGATTGAGATCGGCTAATCACTGCTTCGGTTTTTCTTTTGAAAACTCAGCGCCGTCAAAATTCACTTTTGTGATTTTTCCATTGCTGTCGGTAAAAAAAGTGGCATTTGCTTTCCCATACCAACGTTTTTCATACCAGCCGCGGAACGTGTCGTAGTGCCAATGCTCCAGTTTCGCCCGAGCATAAGCATTCATGTTGACCAACAGACTGTTTTCGCTTTGCGTTATTTCAACTTGGCCGTAGAGGGGGTCAGTGTATTTCCCTACATATTCATTTAGATCGAAGGTGGGTTTTGTTCCGTTGACCCGTTTCGCCTCAAAATTCTTTACTTCCTTTTCTTCCTTGTCGGTGATGGTTTTGTAGAGCGATAAAAACTCGGTGCTCCAATCGCGATTGCCCCCCAGCGCAAACAGGTCAAACGCTTTATACATCAGCGCATGTCTGACTTCCGCGTGATCATAATTTCCAAAAACGTAAATACCCAAGTTTGCTTCAGGCAGTTGTCCGTGAATAGCAACCGCACCAGCTAAGCTCCCGGTATGAAAATTGATTTTCTTGCCTTTGTAATCGTGTTGGAACCATCCGAAGCCATACGTCGTCCAGCTAGGTTTGATGATTTGCATTGTCGGGTAAAATCCGTCGGGCACAATCACCTGCGGCTTGAAGAGTTCGCTCCATGTTTTACCTGACAATAATTTTCCATCGACGTATTTGCTGCTGTCGAGCATACAGGCCACCCACTTACTTATGTCGTTTGCGCATGACCACACACTTCCCGCTGGGCCGATCTCGTCGGCGTTGGTATGTTCAATTACTTGTATGGAATTTTCAATGAGGAAATGAGGTGCTGCCTGATTGGCGTCTACTACTTCTCTTCGAACTGGAAATGTTCGGCTCATACCAAGCTTATCAAAAATATTCTGTTTGATAAATTTCTCCCAAGAAAGCCCGCTTACTTTTTCGATCACTTGTCCAGCGGCCAGGTAGAAAATATTTTGATAAATAAAGCTTGATCGCAAGGAGTAGGATGGTTTTACTAACCTCATTTTATCAAGAACTTCCTGTGAGGAAATCTTCATGCTTCCCCAAAGAAAATCGGTATTGCCAACGCCTGAATCATGAAGGAACAAGTCACGGATTTTCAATTCGCGTGTGACGTAGGGGTCGTACAATTGAAATGTGGGTAAATAATTGATTACAGGATCATTCCATTTGATTTTTCCCTGATCCACTAAAATTCCCATGCACGCGGCGGTCATGGCCTTTGTGGTGGACGCACAGACAAAGAGGGTCTGATCATCCACGGGGGTTTTATCTCCAAGTCTGCGTACGCCGTAGCCCTTCTTCAAAATGACTTTGCTGTCTTTCACCAAGACCACTGCTACCCCTGGCATCTGCCACTGTATCCGAGATTTCTCTATGTAAGCGTCAAAGTCTTTTACTTTTTGTTCGATGGTTTGGCCTTTCAAGCCGAAACTTATCAAGCATAGAAGGAGAACGTAAACAGGTGGCCTCATGGGATTGGGTTTTGACCAGTTATTTGGGTGTGTAATGTTTCTGCAATTCCACGCCAAGGATGTCGAATATTCTTTCACGGAAAAGTTCTCTCGGGAAAGGGCGCGAGCTCAGCACTACATAAAACACGCCTTTGTGTGGAACGCTGACATAATCCGCATGAAATCCGCCTTGCGTTCCAGTATGCGAAATCATTTTCGTGCCATCATTGGTTACCCCAACAAACCAGCTGTATCCAATAAAAGGCGGGACACTGTCCTTCCAATTTGCGTACCGCTTCGCTGTTCTAGATTCCTCCAGTAATGTTGTCGCAAGTATCTGACCTTTCTGCAATGCCATTTCATAATTCATCAGCTCTTTTACTGAACTCCACACGCCCCCATTTCCGGCGGCTGCAAAAGTTGGCTCCTCTCCGTAATCTCGTTCGGTAAACTCTCCGAGCACGTCAATGTATCCGTGCGCCACACCTTTTTCGGGATAAGCGCCATCCGTGATTTTGCTCGTCGGCATTCCCGCTGAGTTGAAAATCAATTGTCTCACCACCTGTTGCCACTTTACGCCGGTTGTCTTCTCAATAATGAGGGCAAGACCGTTGAACGCAGGGTTGGAGTATTCAAAATGAGAACCCGGCTCGAACATCAGAGAATCATTCTGTTCGATGGGATTCCAATTGTCTTGATCCCCGGCGGTTATCAAAAAAGGTGCATCCAAAAGTACCCTTCGGTTATCGGGCAATCCTGAGGTGTGCGTGAGCAAATGATGAATTCTGACTTGACTGGCCATTTTGGGGTTCTTAAATCCAGGGAAATACCTGGGAAGGCTGTCGTTCAAAGAAAGTATTCGCGAGTTAGCAAGTAAGAGAATAGTGTTTGCCACAAATGTCTTGGTAATCGACCCCACGTTGAACAGCGTTTCGGTGGTTACTTTTTCTTTTGTGTCAATGTCAGCGATCCCATATCCTTTTTCAAAAATCACTTTCCCATCATTCATTACAAGTACGGCTGCACCTGGCTCGTTGGGTTTGAATTCGCTCGCGAACAGTTCATCAATACGTTCATTTGGTGCTTTTTCCTTTCCGCATGAGCCAGTGAGGAGGGCGAGGAAAATGATTGCAATCGACTTCGTCATCTTTATAAATTTGAACAAATGTTTAGGCCATTCTTATTTACCATGATATGAACGGTCTTCTCCCCGGGCGCGAAGACTTCACTTTCCGGCGACCCAAAAGTAGATTCTGAACCAAGCAAATTGATTGACATATCACCCACCTTCACGGCCTTCGACACAAAAATCGATTTTGACGTCTGGATAGGTTGTATTTTACTTACGTCGCCTTTATCGCTTATCACGGCGACAAATGGGTTAGATTCTTTCACAGAAATCTGAGTCCGGTATTCGCGACCACTCGCGTCTTTCAAGATCATAAAGTTCCCGACCAATAAATTTCCGTCCGTGAGATTTATCAAGTCAGTAAAAGAACCGGCGACTTCAATTGTTCTAGACCACTGCAAATCGCCTAGCGCGTTCAAACTCAACAGCACTAACCCTTCGGACGACTCAAAATTATTTTTGGCTTCCAATCCTTTCAACGCCAGAACAAATGAGTTTGTCTTTTCAACATAATTCAATTTGCGTGGGTATCCATTTTCTTTCAGTTTGTGTTTGATTTTTTCCTCGCCTTTGTCATTGAAATAAATGAATGTGTTGACTTGATATGTTTGCAACGTGTCGCTGGTGCGGACAAGGGCAGCACAACCTTCGCGCGTAAGTTCCACGGCAGCCAGCAGATTGTTGACGTCGGGTATTTTGCTCAAGCTGTCTTTTTTATATTCAAAACTCTTCATCCAGGACGGCTTTCCGTCGGGCCCAATCCTTGCCAAAAACGCAGCAAAAAATTTCACTTTTTTGTCGATCTTATATACTCCCGAGAGAAACGTGCTTCCGTCAGGACTTGCCTTGCTGAAAAGCGTGATGGTTTCGCCTTTGTTCAAAAGTTCACGCGAGAAAGCAGTCGTTTGCGTGGGGATGTTCCATTTTCCGAAGCGCACCGGCTTTCCACCGGCCGCGGCGGGTTCATGGGTCGCGAGGCCAATCACTTCTGATCTCAATTTTGCCGAATAGTCTTTAAATGTGCGATCGAGGGTTTCTTTTTCTTGAGTCACATAGCCCTTCACACCTTCATTGCTGCCATAATATTTTGAAAAGAATTCTTTGTGCTTGCCGATTTTCTCCTTTGTTGTGCGCGCGGTGATTTCCCTTGCCAAGGTATCCGCATTTCGGTTGGCATATATCACCGAACCATACGCCTCAGCATTTCGATCTGAAAAAGCGGTATCTGGATTAAAAGATTTCAATTGACCGAGCCACCCTTGCTTGAACGCCTTGTATTCAAGCAAAGCCAGTGCGAGGGATTGCTTGTCGAAGTTATTGAGATTGAATACGAGCTGCTTGTCTAGCTTGACGGGTGCCTTCGTTGCCCCGGATTTCTCAATCTCCGCCAAAGAGTTATCAAGCTTTTCTTCTGCTAGGTTCAAGTTGTTCCGCAAAGATGAAATCGAGGTGTGCACTGACTTCCGAATGAACTCCACCCACGAGCTATAATCCCAGATTTCTATTTTGTCGGTCAGAAAATTGAGCGTCGTCACCAGGCCATCCATTCGGTACGTGATGATCGGCTTCACTGTGTATTGCTGCTTATGATGCCAAATTGGGTACGCTTTTATCAAAGACAAGTATTGATCGAGGTAGAAACGAGTGGAGTCATAAGAGGTCTTCAACGTCTCCAATTGTTGATCGAGGTCACTGTCAAAGTACAAGTACAAATCGTCCAAACTTGAAAACCGGCTATTGATTTCAGAAAAATTTTTAACCGACTTGTCATAAAAATTTACGCTTTTGGTGAACGCTTTATAAATCGCAGGCATCCTACTGATAAAAAGATCCGCTGAATCGTAGCCATTTTTTATTTTGGTAGCCACCACAGCAAACGGAACTTCCGGCTTTCCTTTGGCGTCCACCATTTTGAATGTAGGCGCATAATATTCGTTATTTCGATTGACCTCACGTTCGTCGACCAATTGCTTGGCTTTCACAAACCGCAATTTTGCTTGCGCTGCATTTGCCATCACATAGTCATAATTGGTTAGGCCATCGGTGGTTCGATAACTTTTTTCATACATCAGAGCTAACTTGAAATTCGCGTTTGGATGATCCAATTCTTCTGCCAAAAACTCCTTCAAAGAATGCTTGATTTCGTTGTCACTCATGGAAGACATGAGCGGAAAAAGCTCTTTGTACTTCATGCGCTGGGCATGCAGCGCCGAAGCGGCCAGTAAAAGCAGTAATAAATAGGTGTAACGCATGTTTCTGAAACTAAATGCTTGTGATCTTTAATTCTACTCTCCGATTCACGGCACGATTCTCTTCGCTATCATTTGGAACCTTAGCTTGAGATTCGCCAAAGCCTCTGGCGCTGAATCGTTCGGGGCTTATTTTTTTCTCCAGCAAGAAATCGGCAACACTCTTGGCCCGCTGTTGCGACAAGAGCTGATTATATTGATCTGTGCCGATGTCATCCGTATGTGCGTCCACCTCAACTTTCAGTGTCGGGTTCTCGTTCATCAATTGAATCACTCGGTTAAGTTCTGTAAATGAAATATCCGAGAGTTTCACGGAGTTGGATTCAAAATTGATGTCACGTAGGGTAAGCTTGGCATTCTGCTCCAGCTTTAAAAGTTTTACGCTGATAGGTGCCACGTTTCCCTGCGTTGCATCAACCACGCCCGAATTGAACGCGTACCCCTGATCGCTGGTCACCTCCATCTCGTAGCGGTCGCCCGCACGTAGCGACACCATTTGATTTCCTTCCACTTCGATCACTTCATCGCGATTCTTATTTTTCAAAAGGACTTTCGATTTTACTTTCGAATTATTGATGAGGTCGTTGACGTTGACCATCACCTGCATTTTGTCCGGAACCAGCTCAACGTACTTTTCGAAATTGCGATACATCACCAAACCCGCCGAGCTAAACTCAAAAACCACGCTTTTAAAATGTGGCGCACTGACGATCACCTCGTATTCGGCGCCAATCGGAAGGTCGGCCACAAGACGGCCATCTTTGGGATTGTTTTTGGCGTCTTTGATGAAAGAAGCTTGTCCTTTCTGCTTGATTTTTACGTCTGCCAAAACGGGTTCAAAAATTTCGTTGTCATTGACGGTGAGGTTCAATCGCACCGTCTTGAAAAGCAGCACATCCAGTGATTTTTCCTGATATTTTTTCACATTTCGTAAGTCGAAAGCATACAAATAGGTGGAGTACCCTTCCTTCACAAACTCAATATTAAAACTCCGACCGACAGGCAACACCAGCGTGTAGCGACCATCCGAAGGGTTATTATCTTGTTCGGTCACTATTTCAGAGGTAAGGGCATCAGTGACTATAATTTTTGCGCTGATGCCTGCTTTGGTGTCCTCGTCCAATACATATCCTTGCACTACGTTGTTCATGAACTGTCTCAACTTCGGAGGGATCACTACTGAATAGATATCTTCATTGTTGTATGTGTAATACATGAGATCACCCTCTGCTGAGATGCATGGAAGCTGGTCATCCTTATCGGTATTCACAAAGTTCAGCGGCTCCGGCATCGACCATTCGCCAAGCACATTCAGTTTTGATTGATACATGTCGTAGCCGCCCTTGCCTCCCACTCTGTTCGATGAAAAAATCAACGTCTTTCCATCGGCCATGATGCGCGGAGCTTTTTCACAGTCTTGGTTGATTGGCCACGGCAATTTCTCGGGCTTGCCCCATTTGCCATTTTCGTTTTTATCGGACTTGTAAATGCACGTGCAAAATGAGTTTTGTTTTCTCAAGTCTCTATCTCTCGGCCCGTCTTGGTTGATTCGAATAAAATACAGCGTCTTGCCGTCTGCGGTTACTGATGGAAATGCTTCATATCCACCCCTCGTGATTTTGTCCTTGTCCACCACAGGTAGTGTATTGATCGGTTCACCAATATTGATGGGGTCGCTCCAACCTTCTTTTGTCCGGTTGCAGTAAAAAATATCGTGATTTCCATCTTTGCCAACCGACCGGAAAAAGTAGAGCGTATTTCCGTCGAAACTGATGCTCGGGCCCCCAAGTAAATCAGTGGAATCGGATGTTGCATTTATTTTTGAGATGGCAATCGGGTCGCCCCAAGCTCCATTTGCCAAGTGCGTTTCGTACAAATTGTATTTTGTCTTTTCACTACGTTGATAGATGATCGTCTTTCCATCCGCTTGTATAGTAGGTGCGTATTCCACGTGAGTGGAAGTCCCAATGGCGGGTTTCTTCGTGTTATTGTAATAGGCCATTGAGTCCGCTGCCACCGGTTGCGCGGGTTGGGTTTGCGCGTTTGCCAAATGCAACGTCATTGCCCCTAAAAGGAAAAATAAGATTCTCATGGTTCAAAAAAATTGATCAATAGCCAACGATCACAAAAGCACCCCAATAAAATGGAGATGAATACTGTTCTTTCATCTTCAGCTGGGCTTCGCGAAAAGCTTTGTGCTTATCCAGCCCATCGGCCCAAAATTTATAAAAAGTATTCATTAATTGTTGTGTTGCTTTATCGTCTACTTGCCAAAGGCTCATCAGCACGTTTTTGGCGCCCGCCACCATGAAAGAACGCTGCAGTCCGTATACCCCCTCCCCGTTGCGCACTTCCCCGAGTCCAGTTTCGCAAGCCGACATGACCACCAAATCCGTCTGGTCCAAATTTAAGTTCATTGCCTCATATGCCGTGAGCACCCCGTCTTCCTCTTGTTTTGAAACCGTGCGATCGAGGGCAGCTCCTGCCAACAAAAGCCCAGAGCGAAACAATGGATTTCCGATATCTTCATCGTCACTGGATATCTCAACGTCGCTCAGGAAAAACCCATGCGTGGCGATGTGTATCAATCGGGGGTTGGTCGTTTTTTTTAAGTTGGCCTCCGTTGCCTCCACCTTTTTAAACGGATGGGTCTCCCACTGCGAATTGGCAAGCAGCGTGTTGATTCCATCTACCTCCTGTTCAGTGGCGGGCAAAAAAGGAATGTCTTCACCTTGAAAACCAAGCGCCGACCCGTTCCTTTTCCCCGAAGCTACCACCTGATCAGGCTGGCCAAAGCTAAAATCAGCCGCGCCGAAAAGATAAGCAATGGGTCTGGCCGTTTGGCCTGCGTTGTGAATCACAATTTCACGTGTGCTACTCAACTGCTTGATCGTGAAATCATCGATGACAAAATTCTTTCGTTTCGCATTATAAAGAGAATTGAAGTTGACTTTGTTGAAAACGCCATCGCAGCTGATATATAGTGTGGAGATATCTCCGAGCACTTTTTGCAACGGCAGAAAATAATTGCGATAGGAGAGCGTGTCTGTTACTTTGAATTTGATCGTGTTACGGTGGTATTTGAAATTCCTACCCTCGAGTCCCTTTCCCATGGGCCAAACAAACATTTCAGGTGCACCTGCAGATTTTCTGATCACCAATCCAAGGTAATAGATCGAATCTTTCACGTATCGCTTTTTAATCCGCAAGATCTCAATCGCTGCTTCGTGGTCTTGAATACCTCGCTGCACCTCCTCCCATGATGGATTTTCTTTATCTGTTTGTGATTTAAAATCGACCGATAAAACAGATAGTTTTTTTTCTAAATCGTTGGCTTTCGATTCAAGTGACGTCAAGTCTATTTTCTGTTGAGCGCGTTCCTCTAAGGAGGAATTGTAGTAGCGCACGATCGATTCCTTCGCGGCAGTCCACTCGGCATACAGATTTTTCAGTCCTTCATCATTGCTCGCCAGAATGCGGGCCCTCACCTTATTACTCGCATTGAATAAAATGGCTTTGGTTGATAGTTGGAGGTCATAAAGGGATTTCAACATTCGGTCTTTCTGATCCGGATAGGCATACAAATAGTCGACGCAGAAATCTTGATAGGAATCAAACACGGGCTTGATCTTCGCATAAAAGGCACCCTTCTCCTTTTCGCTTAAAGAAGGAAAAATATCCTTGATCTGTCGGAGATAATCCGTTACTACAAGGTCGTAAAACTTCTTGGCCTCCTGAAGCCTATGCTGGGCGTGATAAACTCCAGCCAATCCGAAAATCGACCTTGCAAAATCCGGGTGTTGTTCACCCATCACTTTCTTGCGGAGTTCGGCTGACTCTTTCCACAGGTTTTCGGACTTAACAAAATCTCCTTGGTCCTGATAGGACGAAGCAAGGTTACTCACGATCACGATGTAGGTAGGATGTTCCTTGCCCAACGTTTTGCTGATAATCTCTAGTGCTTTCAACAAAATCGGTTCTGCTTCTTTTTGCCTATCGGTTTTCTGATAAAGCGCTGCTAAGTTTTGAAGGGACACCGCGTACTGCGGATTATTCTCCCCGAAGAACTGTTTGTCGATGGCCATTGATTCTTTAAGCAATGCCTCCGCTTGATCGAGTTTGCCGTCCTGTTGGCTTACCGTGGCCAAGTTTTGGAGACAAGTAGAATACTCAGCATTGAGTTTGCCGCTGATTTTTTCTATGACACTCTTTTGTTCGCGGAGAATGACGGAGGCGTCTTTGTAATTTCCAAGGGTTTGGTAGAGAAGTGCCAGTCCATTCAATGCATTTGCGTAGTCGGCGTTGTCTTTTCCTTCTTTTGCAGCAATGATATCGCGGCCATTTTTCAAGTAAGGTTCTGCTTTTACATAGTCACCTTTCATTTGAAAATACCGCCCCATGTTTACACTGCCGTTCGCATAATCCACAGATCCTTTTCCAAGCGCTTCGTAGATCGACAGCGCGGAATCCAATTCGAGTTTCGCGTCGGTCAGATCATCCATTTTAATATTCAGCAAAGACAAATTTTCAAGCGCTCTGCCGTAGCGAACATCGGATTTTCCGTAAAGAATGCCCGTCGTAACGACCATCTCTCTTAAAAGTCGCTGCGCCGTCAACAATTGCCCTTGTGCTTGTTGACTGGCCGCAAAGTTGTTCAGCAATGTCACATAATAACTGTCTCGCCCTTTCTTTGCTGTCTCGTATTGATTTTTAACCAACTGATAAATAGAATCTGCTTTCTCAAAACGACCTTGTTGCTGAAACACCGTTGCCAGTCCGTTCAACGCAGCGATTCGTTCGCCCCAAGGCAGGGGCATGACCGTTGAGCATTGTTTCAGCGCCTGACTGTATATTCTTCCCGCCTCGACCCATTCTCCTTTACGGGATAAAATGAGCGCATACTTGTTCAACGTGGAGATGTATATTTTGTGCCCTGTCAGCGGACGTTGCTCCAATTTGGTTTTTGCATCTGCCATTGTTTTGAGTGCCGTAGTTTGATCTCCTTTTTCTGAAAACATCACCGCCAAATTCTGAGTCGTCTCACAATAGCGAATCAGATTGCTCAGGTTTTGCAAATCGTATTTACCAAGTGCCTCTCGATACAAACTTTCAGCCTTGTCGTAGCTCTTGCTCAATTGATACGCCGCCGCACTGTTGCTCAAAGACAGCGCGATCAACGATGGATCGTTAGACTGCGTACGAATTTTAGCAAGCAGCTCCTCTGCTTCCGCCCCCTTACCCATCAAACGTAAATTGTTGGCATGACCACCGATAATTTCAAAATACTCCTTTCCTGACTTGTCACCTGTTTTTTCATAAAGATCTTGGGCCTTAGAATAATTGACGTCGGCATCAGCATATGCGCCCTTCTTACTGAGGGCAGAGGCCAAACCGGAGATCAACAAAGCGTATTGCCTCGCATCATCTAACTGGTTGCCTTCATAAAGGCTGATGGCTTTTCTGAAAAAACCGGCAGATTCATCGAATTTCCCTAGGGCGTTTAAAGCTGATCCACCGTAGTAGAAAGCTTCGAGGCTATTTGGAGGAAACTTATTTTGCTTCTGACAGTCGGTCAGTGCCGGCAACAACCACTCTATCGCCATCGTGAAATCGTCTTGCAGAAAATAGGCCACCCCCAATTCCAGAAGTATTTCCAACACCTGCCTATCGCGTGTAGTGTAATATTTCAGTAAGACCAATCGGCACTCATCAAATGAAGACGCCGCATTTTCATATTGACCCAGCTGTTTGTAGAACTGAGCTTGATTGGCCAGAGCCCCTGCATACGTCGTGTCCTTACGGGAGGATCGGATCAAAATTTCTTTTTGCGCGAAGCTGAGGCCGCCTTTAAAGTCTTCTTTGGCAAATGAAATCGTGGACAAAAGCCGAAGTAGGGCGGCATAGTTATCCCCTGTTTCACCCCCACCTTCTTGATATTTTGTTAGCGACTGTTGTGCCAGCTTCAGGGCTTCATCATTTTTTTCATTTTCATACAACTGCTGCGCCTGCACGTAATCGTCTTTCCATGATTGGCCATGGGTAATGCATGGAAGAGCCACCAGAAAAATTCCGACCAAAAATTTAATCATAGAATACGTAATCAGATCAAGAAAAGCCAATGCAAAATAATCAACTTTTCGGCTTTAGAAACCTTTGATGATCGCGATCGCCGCGATGATCACCCATACGATATTAATGAATGCCGAAGGATAAGCCCGATGATACACGGTGTTAATAATCAGAAAGAAACCACCCGTCAGGTTGAGCAGTTGAAAATAAATCGAGTTGGACGGAATCATTTGATAGCTGTTGAGTGCATAGGCTGCAATTACTTCGATCGAGCCAATCCATCCAATGGTGTCAATAAATAGTTTTAGTTTCATTTCCCAAGATACTGGGATTCACCGTCACTTGTCAACCTTCACGCCAAATGACCAAAAATCTTTGCCATGCAAAATCCGGTTGAGTTCTCGCTGTGTCTTCATTACCTCATCCAATGAAAGATGTAGTTCGTTGTGATAGATTTTATAAATCAGCACCCATTCTTGCTTGTCCATGAACCCGTCTGCATTGGCAACAACACAAAGCCAGGCAACACAGCGGACCTGTCGCTCTTTGTCTATTTTTTTAAGGCTAGCTAAGCAGTTGTTGTAAAGGACATTTTGGTCAACCGACTTAAAATGCTCGATCGACGAAACAAACTTAGCGTCCTCAAGCCCTTCCGCAGCCGCCATTTTCCTGCCAAGCAAAAGTTCTTTCTCATTTACTTGACCGTCTGCGCCAATTAAAAGATAATATAAACCACTGATGATCGAGTGATAATCCATAAGCCAACGTCTTCACAAAATACTCAAATAAGATGAAAGATTTTCATCTGGCCGAGCTCATTCGCAAACCTCAGTTTATTTTCCAAGCACTTCTGTCAATTTCTGATCGAGCGCTCCACCTCGCAGATTCTTGGCGATGATTTTGCCTTGCTTGTCTAGCAAGATCGAGAAGGGAATCCCTGTAATGTTGTAGTCCCTGGCAGCAACACTGCCCCAATATTTCAAGTCAGAGACGTGCGTCCACTCCAAGCCATCCTCTTTGATCGCTTTTAACCAATCGGCTTTGGTTTTGTCGAGTGATACGGAATAAATCTCAAATCCTTTGTTTTTGAATTTGTGGTAAGCGCGAACCACGTTCGGGTTTTCTTGCCTGCAGGGGCCACACCATTTTGCCCAAAAATCAACCAGCACATATTTTCCTCGAAGGGAGGAAAGCTTGATCGTATCACCATTGGGGTTGGGCAGGTTGATCTCCGGAGCCATTTGGCCTATGGCCGTGACCTTCATTCGGCTTACCAACTCGGTAAGCTCACTCGTATAATGATACGTTGGCCAGTTTTTCTGAAACTTCGCCAGTGAAGAAACAAAGAGATCCAAATTTTTGTCTCTGTCCACTACATTCTGATCTTGCAATAGGTTGAACAATGCCAACGAAGCAGGGCTCTGTCTTAATAGATCGATGATTTTGCTTTTGAGAATATCCATCTGCTTCACATACTCCGCACGCAATTGATCAATCTTCGCTTCATCTTTCGCATTCGCCGCCAGTTGAAACTCCGCCTCGATTTTTTTCAGCTCAGGTGCTTCGGGGAGGCTTTGATACATCGTCTGTACTTTCGTGTACAGGTCATGATCGGGTGAGCCATTGATCGCCACTGCTCCTTGCTGACTGTTGCCATCGACATTGACCTCAATCGGGCTGTGGTCTACCATAAGGTTCACTCTTTGCATCCCAAAAAAATCGAGCTGAACAACCGCAGGCTCCGTCAAATGAATGGCTTTTGAATAGGTGTTGTCTTTCTTCAACTCAATCATTTCAGGTTGGCCGCTGCCGTCCGCTTTCAATTCCTGGATTTGAATGATTCCTTTTTGCGGGAAATTGACCTTCCCCTTGATGATTACGTCCCAACCGTTGTCGTCTGCCTTTTTCTCCTGGCTGCAACCCAGCGACGCAAAGAGTAAAAAGAAATTGATGATGAGTCTCATTTTCGTTATCCGTTATTTGTTATTCGTTATACTTTATAAAATTAAGGCTGCTCCCCATTAACGGTTAACCATTAACGATTAACATTTGCTGCAGTTTTAGCATTAACAATTCGTTTGCAACCCGCGGTTCAAATTTGTCTCCCGAGCGACTTTTTATTTCACCCATGAACATATTCACGATGCCCGTCTTGCCATTTTGATATTCCTCGATCTTCAACGGAAATTCTTTTACTACCTCCCTCACGATGCTTTCCAGGAACTCCTTTTCTATCTCGCGTTCAATTATCATCTCCATTCGTCCTTTTTCAAAACATTGTTTTCGCTTTTGCCAAAACAGCATCTAAGCCATTTAAGTTTTTTCCGCCGGCAGTGGCAAAGAACGGTTGCCCTCCTCCATTTCCATCAATCTCTTTGGCCAGCTCTTTCACCATGTTTCCTGCATGGAATTTATTGGTAGAAGCAAGTTTCTCGCCAATCATAACGGCCACTTGTGGTTTGCTGTCAACGTCCGCTGCCAAAATCAAAAGCAAATCCTCAAACTGATTGCGAAGCGCATAAGCAATATTCTTTAATGAATCAGCATTGGGCACTTGCACTTTCTCAGCGATCAACGTGTGCCCGTTTGATTTCACCGCCTTGAGTGCCAGTTCGTCTTTCATCACGTTGGCTTGTTGCTGGTACATCACGTCAAGTTTCTTCTCTAGCGCATGTTTCTCTTCAATCAAGGTTTGCAGCGATGCAGAAACGTCTTTCGGGTTCTTCAAAAGTGTTTTCAGCTCGCCCAACACAGCCAACGAATTGTCGATAAACTCTTGAGCGCCTTCTGCGGTGACGGCTTCAATCCTTCTCACTCCGGCTGCCACTGAGCTTTCAGAAATGATTTTAAGCACTCCTATTTTTCCCGTGGCCGAAACGTGGGTGCCTCCACAAAGTTCTACAGAGAATTTGGGATCGAATGTAATCACGCGGACAAAGTCGCCATATTTTTCGCCAAAGAGTGCCATTGCCCCCATCGACTTCGCTTTTTCGATGGGCACATTGCGCTGCTCGTTAAGGGGTATGTTCTCCCTGATTTTTGCATTCACGATTGTCTCCACCTTGAAAATTTCTTCCGTGGTCATCGCCGCAAAGTGAGAAAAGTCGAAACGCAAAATCTTCTCGTTGACAAGCGACCCCTTCTGCTCGACATGTTTGCCTAATACCGAACGCAATGCCGCATGAAGCAAGTGGGTGGCTGAGTGGTTGTCCATGGTCAACTCACGCTTTCGTTGGTCTACGCGCGCGACAAAACTAGACGAAATGCTCTCCGGAAGCCGCTCCGAAAAATGAACAATCAATTCATTTTCCTTCTTTGTGTCTGTGATGAAAATTTTCTCGTTGATTGATTCAATCACACCAGTATCTCCGACCTGACCACCGCTTTCCGCATAGAAAGGAGTTTTGTCGAACACCAGTTGAAACAGCTCTTTATTCTTCTGCTTGATTTTTCTGTACTTGACAATCTTCACATCGGCTTCAACGCTTTCGTAACCGATGAATTCGGTTTTCGTGTCGCTGCCAACGAGCACCCAATCGCCGGTTTCCTTCGCAGCATCGGCTTTCGAGCGGGATTTCTGCTTTTGCATTTCCTCTTGGAAAGATTTCTCGTCGACAGACATTGCTCTTTCTCTCGCGATTAACGAAGTAAGGTCAAATGGGAAACCGAACGTATCGTACAGTTCGAAAGCCTGCTCACCGGAAATTGCTCCGGTCAAATTCTCAATTCGTTTCAATCCTCTGTCCAACGTCCTCAAAAACGAAATCTCCTCTTCGTGCACGACGCGCTCTACATATTCTTCTTGCTTGTGCAACTCGGGAAAAACGTCTTTTAACTGCAAAGCCAGCAACCGCACCAATCGGTACATGAATGGCTCCTTAAAATTCAAATAAGAAAATCCATATCGTACGGCCCTTCTCAAAATCCTACGGATCACATAACCGGCTCCCGTATTGCTTGGCAATTGCCCATCGGAAATCGCAAACGAAACGGCGCGGATATGGTCGGCCATCACGCGAACAGCAACGTCCTTTTTTACATCACTTCCATATTTATAATTATCTGCGTGCAATGAGATGAAATCCATCAGCGGCCGAAAAACATCCGTATCATAATTCGAAGTTTTCTTTTGGATCGCCATGCATAAGCGTTCGAAACCCATTCCCGTATCCACGTGTTGTGCCGGGAGTTTCTCCAGTGATCCATCGGCTTTCCGATTAAATTCCATGAACACAAGGTTCCAAATCTCCACCACTTGAGGGTGATCGCTGTTCACGAATTCCTTTCCGGGTTTCTTCTTCACTTCGTCATCTGATCGCAGATCAATATGAATCTCAGAGCAGGGCCCACACGGACCACTCTCACCCATCTCCCAGAAATTGTCTTTTTTACTACCGTGAATGATTCGATCAGTACTGACATGTTGTCTCCACAAACCTTCGGCATCGGTATCTACAGGAAGATTATCTTTTTTGTCGCCACCAAAAACAGTTACATACAATCTGTCTTTGGGAAGCTGATAAACCTCGGTAAGCAATTCCCAAGCCCAAGCGATCGCATCCTTTTTAAAGTAGTCACCAAAGCTCCAGTTCCCGAGCATCTCGAACATGGTATGGTGATACGTATCAAGCCCCACATCCTCAAGATCGTTGTGCTTACCACTTACCCTCAAGCATTTTTGAGTATCGGCCACGCGATTATACTTGGCGGCGGCATTCCCCAGAAAATTGTCTTTGAACTGCACCATGCCTGAGTTGGTGAACAATAAAGTGGGGTCGTTTTTTAAAACAAGAGGGGCTGAGGGCACGATTTTATGCCCCTTTCCTTCGAAAAACTCCAAAAACTTCCTCCGAATGGTTGCACTGTCCATTGATTCCAAACTTTTACCAGAATAAAAAATTAATATCTTGCGTGATTAGCCCGTTAAAAAGGCGAAAATTAGCCTTAGTTAAGGCATAATAAAAGGAAAAGTTGCCGATAATGAACAAACCCAAGTTCCGCTATAACCCCAAAACATTGCGGTATGAGCGTGTGGAGTTCTCCGTTTGGCGAACGTTAAGTTCGTTCATCGGGTACGCATGCTTTGGTGCCGCGTTTTTCGTCGGGTTGAATTTCCTACAGAACTGGGTCATCGAAACCAACCTCGAAAAGACGCTGAAAGCTGAAAACAAAGCCCTAGGTCAATATAAAGTAGTGCTTGCTTCCGCCATTGAAAATTCGCAGGAGTCATTAGGCGAACTCAAAGCGGACGAAAACACCTTGCAGGAAAAACTTTTCGAATCGCCCGTTGAACAGGAGCCCGCATTGACTGAAAAAAGCGCAGACATCGTGGCCTCCGCCGACAATTGGGTGGATGCGATTAGCCATCTGAATGTCCGTGCGGGAAAAGTGAGCCTCAAAACGAGGATGAAAAATGAATTCTATGGCGAACGACTCTCTTTGGATAAATCGGATGTGCCCACGCTTATCAATTTTCCATCCATCGCTCCTGTCAAGAACCTGAACGATCAAAATTTGGTATCAGGATTTGGCGTCCGGATCAATCCTTTTCACAAGGGAAATTACCACCACGATGGAATCGACATTGCATTGCCCAGGGGCACCGAAATTCTGGCGACTGGAAACGGCCGAGTGATCGCGTTCAGCAGCCATGATTTTCTACAGGCAGGGTCGGGAAATTACATCGAGATTGACCACGGCAATGGCCTGGTTACCCGCTATTCCCACTTGGATCAAGTGAACGTATCTTGGGGGCAAAAAGTGACACAAGGCCAGGTGATCGGAAGCGCCGGCTCAACCGGCGGATCCGTCGCCCCTCATTTGCATTACGAAGTCATCGAATACGGAAAGAACCTCGATCCGCTAATGTACATTATCGAAGATATTAGTCCAGACGGACATCAAAAGTTGGCAGTAAGAAGTAAGACACCAAACCAATCCCTCGACTAATGGCGTTACGTTACCACTACAACCCCGAAACCTGCCGATACGAACCTATTGTTGTGGCACCTCGTGTGGCCTTTAAAAAGACCCTTCGGTTTTTAGGCGTTTCTCTATTGATTGGCACTTGCGGACTGTTATCCTACAATTACCATTATCCTCTTTTGGATGAGAGTAACCTCATCAAGGAAAACCATAATTTGAAAGCGGAATGGCAAGTCATCAACTCAAGGTTGAAAGAAACCTCAGATAAACTTGCAGCGCTCGAAGAGAATGACGACAACAACTTCAGAATAATTCTTGGCATGGAACCACTGTCGGCATCGCAACGTGAGGCCGGTGTAGGTGGTCGTGAAAAAGCCAGTGCGGAAATCAACTATCCGCTGATACGCGATGCCGTTGACTACTCTGAGAAAATCAAAAATAGATTGACAGTAGAAGTGAATTCGATGAACGAATTGAAGGAACAGCTGCTCCACAACGAAAAAGAATGGGCAGCACGGCCTGCCATCCAACCCATAGCCAACAAAGACCTTATCAAACTTTACACCGTATTTGGCATGCGTTTGCATCCCGTTCTGGGCGATTGGTCAGAGCACCTGGCATTGGATTTCGCTGCCAGACGCGGAACTCACATCTACGCGACCGGTGATGGCATAGTAGATTATGCGAGCGGTGGCACCACGTACGGGAATGCAGTATTCATTAATCATGGATATGGATATCAAACGAGATATGCGCACATGAGCAAAATCCTCGTTTCTGTTGGGCAAAAAATCAAACGCGGCCAAGTGATTGGCTATGTGGGCAACACCGGGCTCTCGTCGGGAGATCATTTGCATTATGAAATTCTGATGCGTGGCAAAAAAATAAATCCGATTCACTTCTTTCAGCTTGATTTGACAAGTCAAGAATTTGAAAAGCTTATTTCGTTTGCTCATGAAGGCAACGAATCGTTGGATTAGTTAGCGCAAAGCCTCTTTTCACAGATTCTTTCGATTTTGCTTCCGGAATATTTTCCGGTGGATGCTGTGTGCACATCTTGTCTATAATTTTTTCGTGCATCATTGGACCGACATCAAAGAATTATTATTTTGCATGAAGTTCGTTTTCAAAACGGGCGTCACATCCCTGCATGGCTTACAAGGAAAAGGAAATAGAAAAAATATATTACTCGATCGGTGAAGTAGCCGAGCAGTTCAATGTAGCCCCTTCTCTTATTCGTTTTTGGGAATCCGAATTTGACCTCATCCAGCCTAAGAAGAATCGCAAAGGCAACCGTCAGTTTACCAAAGAGGACATTGAGAACGTCCGCACCATATATCACTTGGTGAAGCAAAAGGGTTTTACACTTCAAGGTGCGAAGGAAATGCTGAAGAACGATACGCAAGCCGTTCGAGATAAAATGGAGATGTTTGAGTCACTGAAAAAAATACGCCAGTTTCTGGTGGAAGTCCGCGACAAGCTCCAATAATTTCCCGGCACAGCAAATTCTTCTGGCGCCTAGTCTAAGCTATTACATGTGGAACAAATCGGCTGAAGTTATCAGTCACCAGCGAACTCGATTCGCGAATACCCATACCCGCCGCCTCGTCGCCTATCATCCAAGATCCGATCACCGGCCTATTTCCTTCGAAGTTGGGAAGCTTGTGCAACTGCTGGTAAATGAAGCCTTCCTCACCATATTCCCCCGAAGTTTCAGAAATCGTCTTCCCTTCCTCCACCAAAACGATGTTCGAGCCTTCCCTAGACAACAACGGCTTTTGCGCAAAGCTCCTCATGGCGTGTGGACCATCAAAGTAACTTTCCAATAAATTGGGGTGACCCGGAAAAAGTTTCCATAATACGGGCAAAATCGCCTTGTTACTCAACAGCATTTTCCAAGCAGGCTCAATCCAATTTGCACCCGCGAGCAAAAGAACATCTGAAAATTCTTCATTCATCATCCATTCCCACGGGTAGAGCTTGAATATCCAGTCGATTTTTTTTTCTTCAAGGTCCACAAAGGAGTCTTTCGTACGCCCGATGTCGCGCATGCTGATAAACCTCGTGTCGATGCCCGCCTGTGCTGCACAATCGCGGAGATAATTCACGTTGACAACGTCTTCGGCAAATTGATGGAGACAGGAAAAATAGAGTGGTTTCTGGTCAAGCTTTGGTCTCAGTTCACGCCACTGCGCAACGAGTTTCTCGTGGATGGAATTGAACTGATCTAATTTTGGATTGAAGTCGTTGAGCCAAAACCACTGTACAGCGGCACCTTCGAAAAGGGACGTTGGTGTATCCGCATTAAATTCCAACATTTTTGGAAGCGAGTTATTGTCACCGTTCCATACTAAATCGAAGCGCCCATAAATGGAGGGGTCCTGTCTTTGCCAACTGTCCTCAATCTTATTTTTAAATCGATCGGGAATCAAGAACAAATCATACAGCCCATGGCGAACCACATGATCCACCGCCTGCAAACAAAGTTGATACAATTCCCGAGTCGATGTTTCGACCACATCGGTTTGAGGTCTGCTGAATTCATAATACACAGTTTCATCCCAATAAGTGACACCATCTAAGGTGTGATAGGAAAAACCAATTTGCTCCACTCTTGTTCGCCAGTTGTGGCGAGAGGGAATCGAGTGTCTTTTCATTTTGACTTAGTTTAAGGATTACGCGTGCGCTGCGTGCGTGGAGCCATGATGCCCAAACCCGCCCCTTCGTCCGGACGAACGCGACGGGTGAGACGTGTGTGCCAAGTCCCCACGTACTGGTCGCAACCGGCGAGGAACATAACCAGGTCGCGAGATGGCGGCTTGGTATCGTTGAGGGCAAAAAATGCGGTAGAGATTGTCCCAGAAGTAAGAGCGATAGTAATAGTTATAGGGCTGGGGTTGCGCGTAATAGGGCGGCGATTGCCCCTGGAGACTGCGAGTAGTGTCACTTACTTGCTCCGCATAGACGGGATCAGGAGGGCCAAGATTTTCTGCCGTTTTTTGAACAGCGCAACTGCTAATAGTGAGAGCGGCAACAATTGTCAAAATGACAACCGATGACTTTTTCATATGTTTTTAATTTGAGTTGAGTGATTAACATGTTTTTGCTAATCGTGCATCCGTTTTTTTGGTTTGATCTAGAAACAAACCTGTGGAAGAATGTTAGCAGTAGAGGTTGTTCGGATGCTTCTAACGTTTACTGGATTAAACGTAATCGCCTCAGCAAGGGTTGCCACAAAAAGTGAAAGCCCCGACGGTAAGGTCAGGGCTTTCGTTACTTGACTTTAAAGAAGTTTATATTTTTTTGCTTAATGCATCAATTTTCGCCTGGGCTTCTGTCTTACCGAGGCTCAATGATTTCCTGTAGAGTTCGATCGCTTCTTTGTAGGTATCTTTTTTCTTGCGCGGCGCCAACTTTGTACGATTAGCTGCCTCTTCTACTGCTTGCGCGCGGGCAAAGTAAGAGTCCGCCTCGCTCACTT
Organism: Cyclobacteriaceae bacterium; assembly: GCA_035492075.1. Taxonomy (GTDB): domain Bacteria; phylum Bacteroidota; class Bacteroidia; order Cytophagales; family Cyclobacteriaceae; genus ELB16-189. Next base: position 46,171 of record DATJJP010000039.1, read on the forward strand.
TACTTTGCACTTGCACTTGCTGTATCTTTTCGTTCAGCAACGCCAGCTCTTGTTTTTTAGCCTCTATCTGCGCCGACTTATCGTTGATCTCGGCTTGCTGAAGGTTATTTGTGGTAATCAAGTTTTGATTTTCGTTACCCAAACTTGCTACCAGCTCCTGAAGCTTCGCGATTTCCTCATTCTTTGTTTCGAGGTCAGCTTTCAATTTCTTGATTGTGGCTGCATAGGCATTTGCTGCACCTTTCGACTTCTTCAATGTCTTTTCGAGGTCTTCGATTTTGCCCTGAGTATCTTTCACATAATTGTTGATGTCCTTCATCCGTGCGGTGTAGTCAGAGTAGGTTGTACCTTCAACCATATTGACACGCAGCAACTGGCGATTGGCATCGATCGAGTCCATTAATACACCAACATCTTGCAGTGTTTGTACAAATTTTTGATTGGTCTGCAATTCCGCCTTCAAAGAGTCTACTTGGGTTTGCAGTTTTTCAGATTTGTTGTCGCAGCTAGCAAGAACTAGTACAATTGCGAGGAATAAAAGCAGGTTTTTGACCATACAAGGGTTAATTATTTATCGAAAGTAAAAGTACAACGGGTTTTAGCCCTTAAAAAATGCCCTTGCAAAATATTTTTTCCAATCGACTGTATATTCTATCAGTTGACTAAATTTGCGTCCGTTTGCCTGAAAGGCACGCTCCATGCCCGCCATTTGCCACATTATTAACTCAATTTTTGTTGTATTAACGGATGATTACTGGCAAGGCCATTAATCGTGCTGCATTATGGGACATATCCACGATTCTCGCGCAATTAAGCTCACAGCAGGTGGTGTATTAATTTCTTTAGGCATCATCTACGGCGACATCGGAACGTCGCCCCTGTATGTTTACAAAGCCATCATCGGCACTCGACCGATCACGGAAGACTTAGTCTTGGGCGGCATGAGCTGCATCCTCTGGACGCTTACATTGATCACCACGTTCAAATACGTTTACCTCGCTTTGAATGCGGACAACAAGGGTGAAGGTGGAATTTTTGCCCTGTATGCGCTCGTGCGCAGGTATAAAGCGGCCTGGGTGATTTTTCCCGCCATCATCGGTTGTGCCACGCTCATTGCCGATGGGTTTATAACACCCGCCATCAGTATTTCCGCCGCCATCGAAGGTATAACGCTTGATTACCCGAGCATCCCGACAGTGCCGATCGTTGTTGGCATCTTGGTTTTACTATTCTTCTTCCAACAGTTTGGCACCAACATCGTAGGCAAAACTTTTGGGCCCATCATGATGATTTGGTTTTTCATGATCGGAGGACTTGGACTGGTTCATCTGCTGCCCAATCTTGGCGTATTAAAAGCCGCGAATCCCTGGTATGCTTGGAATTTACTGACAAATTATCCCGAAGGTTTTTGGTTGCTCGGTGAGGTCTTCTTGTGTACGACGGGTGCAGAGGCGCTCTACTCAGATTTGGGTCACTGTGGCAAGGGAAACATTCGAGTGGGTTGGGGTTTTGTGAAGATCGCCTTGATTTTGAATTATTTTGGCCAAGCATCTTGGCTGCTTTCACAGCAAGGAGCTCTGCTTAATGGACGTATTCCATTTTATGCACTTGTTCCCGAGCAGTTTTTGATCATCAGTGTGGTAGTGGCTACAATGGCTGCCATTATCGCCAGCCAGGCTTTGATCTCAGGTACGTTTACCCTTGTGAATGAAGCCATGAAATTGAAACTCTGGCCGAGCACGAAGGTCCGTTATCCAAGTCAGGTCAAAGGGCAGATTTATATTCCGGCGATCAACTGGATTTTGATGATTGGAACGATTGGGGTGGTTTGGATTTTCCAGCAGTCTTCGGCTATGGAAGGTGCGTACGGGCTTGCCATCACGTTGAATATGTTGATGACGACGACGCTCCTTGTTTTCTATTTCATGACCGCAAAACATTCGCGCGTTCGCACACTGGCGATCGGTCTTATCTTCTTCACTCTTGAATTTTTGTTCTTGGTTTCCAATTTCCACAAGTTTGAGCAAGGTGGTTGGTTCACTTACAGTATCGCCGTGATCTTTTTCACCATGATGTTCATCTTGCTAAAGGCGCGGCATTTGCGGGATCGTCATACGGAGTTTGTGGATTTAAAGCATTATGTGCCCTTGATCCAAGACTTGCAGGCCGATAATTCTATCCCGAAAGAGGCAACCAATTTAGTGTACATGGCGGTAGCCGACAGCAAGCGGTACATCGACTCGAACATCATCTATTCCATTTTCAAGAAGAGGCCAAAGCGGGCTGACGTCTATTGGTTTGTGCACGTGGATACAGTTGACAGTCCTTACACATCCAAATACTCCGTTGATACCATTATTCCAAAGCGGTGTTTTTTTGTGAGAATCAAATTGGGATTTAAGGCGGATCACCGAGTGAATTTGTTGTTTAACAAGATCCTGCATGACTTGGCGGAAACGTCTGAGATTGATTTACTAAGCCATTACGATTCCCTGCATCGACACAGTATGCCTGCCGACTTCAAATTTATCATCTTGCATTCATTGGCTTCGGTGGATAGTGAAATATCAACGTTTGACAATTTGGTCATTCAAGGCTATCGCTACATTAAGAAACACAGCTTGTCAACTGAAGAGATGTATGGACTTGAGCTCGCCAACGTGGAGGTTGAAAATGTACCCATCATGGTTGGGCCACCGGCGAAAGTCCGTATCAAACGTGAAAAGGAGGAAACCGAACGCGAGAAGGAGCTAAAGTACCACGGGCACCTCAACTAACCTTTATTGCTACGCACTGAGGACGTAATAGATATTTGCGGCCAGATAACCTACGATCACCACTATTGCGCCCACGAGATTGAGCTTGTGCGCTTGCTCCACTTTGTTGTTGTTGTGCAATTTTAGTGCGGTAGCTGAAACAATCAGGATGGTGAAAATCCCAAAAAACGTCAAGCTATGGAGAATGTCAACCAGGCTGAATTGGGAAGATTCAGGCAACACAGAATCAATAATGTATTTGTTACCTACGGCGGCAAAAAGACCGCCCACCGGCAACCCAAATCGAGGTTCTACCTCATTGGTGTCTGAAAGAAAACTGACCATCGCGATCAGAAAGGCAAAGTACATCCCGAGGAAAATTTTTAAGAACAACCCACCAGCTTCGCGCTCAATATCAATGGAAACATTAATCGCCGAATAGGTCTGTCCTTTCACCTCGGGGCGCGGGTCACCAAATGGTGTGTCATAAGGGTTGCGGGAAGCCTTCACACTAAATTTAGTCATCACCCACCCACTGATGCCCTCATTTGCATTTAGCCGCGAGTCTTCGTTGTCCGCCACAAAAATCAAGCTAGTCACATCGCGGTTCGAGTCCTCAATATTGATTTTCAGATGTTGTTTATCGAACGGAAAATCATGCACCTGCCAATCTTCCTTCATCGTACATTTCATTTTTAGCTGCACCCATATCTTTCCGTTGATCGTGTCGGAGAGCGCCTGGTCGATCTGAATGTCTTTGGCATTGGGGATATCTAATTCTTTGGAAAAGTCGAGTTCCTTATTGTAGTCGTACGTGAACCAAAGCCAGAAACGCGCCGTGTATTCTTTGTCGTGAAAATTTATGTCATGAATGCTGATGATATACACTCCTACTTTTACAGTGTCAGGCGATGACTTTGCAAAAGCTGCCATAGAAAAGAAAAACAAAGGAATGATGATTTTGCCTGCGCGCATAAATGTTCGGTTTGGGGTATTTCAAATTTAACTTGGATATCGTTTTTGACCAAAGTCTATTCCAACAAAAACTGTTGTCAGATAAGGAATTCACGTATGCATCTATTACGGTTTTCGTTCCTAACTTTGTGGCAAAGCAAACCGGCTTATCGCTCCGACTTGTCGGGGAGGAAAGTCCGGGCAACATAGGGCACCGTACTTCCTAACGGGAAGGCCCCGACTTGTCGGGGACAGAAAGCGCCACAGAAAACAAACTACCCGTGTCGACGTGTCGAGATGGGAAAAGGTGAAAAGGCGAGGTAAGAGCTCACCGTGCTGGCGGCGACGTCAGCAGCATGGCAAGCCTTACGGGTTGAAAGGCCAAATAGGCCGCACTTCGAAAGACACAGCGGCTCGTTGTGTGCGCAAGCGGGTGCGGTTGGGTAGGCTGCTCGATCCTGATGGCAACGTCAGGGCTAGATAAATGATAAGCATCCTGATGTCACCATCAGGAAACAGAACCCGGCTTACAGGTTTGCTTTTATTTTGAACTTCATCAGTCATCCAATAACCAATGATGGAAGCGGACATCCATACGCTGTACGAATCCGATTTTTATCGAGTGCTGGATTTTAAATGTCGATGCACGGATTGTCGCACGTCGAAACCCGAGTATGGTCAGTCATTTTGCATCAGCTTCGTACGAAAGGGCAATTTTTTATTTAATGTTTTTCGGCATTCCCTGGATTCGTATAACGGATGCGTCCTCATTACCAAGCCCTATTACGAACGAACGGTCACCCACACACACACCGTGCCCGATGAGTGCACCATACTTGATTTCAAGTTAAGTTTTTATCAGGACGTGCTTGAGCAATACGGAAGAGTAAAGTTCTTGTTCGACAATGATCTTCATTCCACGCTTCTAAAAACCAAACCTGAAACTGAATTTCTGCATTTCTTAATTGTGCGGTCCATAAACAAGAAATTAGGCAAACTCAACACCGATAACTTAGTGATGGAGCTTGTTGAAACAGTGCTGAACAACCTCACGGATTATCAACCCGACCCTAAACTCCCTTCAAGTCTGAAGAAAAACCATTTGATTACCATAGAAAAAGCGAAGGAATACATTACAAAGAATTACACGAATGATGTCTCGCTGGCAGAAATTGCTTCCTATTGTTGTGCCAGCCCTTTCCATTTTAGTCGAATTTTCAAGGCGTTTACGTCGTATACTCCGCATCAGTTTTTACTCCAGATCCGACTAAAAAATTCAGAGCTGCTTTTGCGTAACACCGGTCTACCGGTTGCAGATATCGCTTTCTCCTCCGGTTTTAATAGCATAGAACACTTTACTTCCGTTTTTCGAAATAAGTATGGCGTACCACCAGCTCGGTTCAGAACTTCCAAAGTTCTTTCAGATTAGCAAGATTCCTTAAGGCATTCGGAAGAGCTCCCTCTACTTTTGATAAAAAAATCATCAAGAGCCATGAAAGAGCAATTGTTAACAACCCTAGAAAATTCGAGAGCGTACAGTTTGGCCGTGGCCGACGCCATGCCAGAAAATTTTTACGATTGGAAGCCGACTGATTCGGTTTGGACCTTTAAAGAACTATTGCATCATATTTCCTACGGCATCGAGTGGTGGAATGACAATACCATCAAGAAAATGAACGTTGATTGGAATCCGCCCGCGACTGTAAAAGACAAGGCGGCAGTCATCAATTACCTCACTCGGGCTTACGATACTATGAAGTCGTCGATTGAAAAAGTGAACATCAATGAGGCTACCATTCTCGGTTTTTTTTCGACCATCGACCATATCACACATCACCGTGGGCAAGCGGTAATTTATTTGAGGTGCAAAGGAATTGAGGCGCCGGCGTATTCCTTTTAAAAAGGTAGAATATCGAATGCGAAATTAGAATGGAAACGTCGTCGATTCTAAATTCTATATTCTCCGTCAAGTTACCCAGTGCAACACTTGTGGTTTCACCGGGTTGACGAAAGGTTCGTTGTTTTGCTGAGAAATCGCCCAAAGGCGTTTGATCTCATAGTACCAACGAGCTTGCATGTCGGGCTCACCGATCAGCGAAAGTGTGGGTTTTGATTTGAGACCTTCGCTCAATTTTCTGAATACACCTAGGTCTTGGCCAATGAATTGTTTGCCGAGTCTCTTTAGCGGCCACCAGAGCCAGCGCGAAATGGCGAGTGTGCTGTAAAAAATATGGGTGAGCTCTGTTTCTTTGTCATTGAGTGGAGTGAGCACGGTGATGGATACGATCTCGTGCTTATCTCCTACTTTGATGTGTTCCGTTCTGATCCCCGGAATCTCGAATGTAATTTCAGTGGACGTTCCCCCTTTTAAAACTCCATATCCTTTAGAGTTATTGGAGGGGGCATGTCTTACCATTTTAAAGCCAAGGGGCGTCGGTTCGAATTTCTTTTCTTTAAGTTTCAATTTTTTTGCTGAGCGCCAGTACCACGACTGATGGACAAACGTCACATGCGAAGGATCGATCAGTCCGATCACAGAATGGTCGATGTCGGCGGGCAGCTTCACTGTTTCAACATGCAGGAATTTTTTGTCCTTTGGCAGGATCAAATCGGGCGGGGGCATCTTCGGCTCCACATTCGGCAGTTTTTTTTCCGGAATGTAGACCCATACTGTTCCGTTGATTTCTCGACAAGGGTATTGAAAGACTTTAATCTTAGAAACATCGATGGTACCACCTGGGGGAAGAGCAGGGATGCTCTTGCATACGCCATCTGTTCCGAACTCCCATCCGTGATAGCAGCACTGAATCGTATCATCCTTGAACCATCCCTGGGAAAGCGGCACTCCACGGTGCGCACAGTTGTCTCTCAAGGCGAACGGCGCTCCGTTTTTATCTCTGCCGAAAACGATTTTTTCGCCCAGGATTTCTCGTCCCACCAGTTTGCCTGACTTTAGTGAAGACCCATGAAAAGCAAAGTACCACAGGTTCTTAAGAAAGAGGGAATGATCTGTCATGCAAATAGAATTATTTCAAAGTTAATCGAATTTCCATTTTGCATCGACTATTCCTTCCCGAGTCATTAAATAAACAGGTGAAGTCGTAACTTAGTGCTGCATGAAGGGAAACGTTTTGCGCCTGTGTCTAGTTGCGGTTTGGTCTGTTGCCGGATCCGTTGGTTGTTCAAATAAAGTTGTTGTTCAGAAACAAGCATGGACAGAGGAGTCGATCAGGAAGTACCTGGACGAGAACCGAGATAAGCTGGAGACTATTGAGGGCATCTATTCGATCAGCTCCGAAAAAACTTATAAGTTATTCGGCGTTACTGCCCCACCGAAAAAAAGCACTGACTTTGCGCGAGTAGCGATCATAAAAAATCCGGAAGGCCTCACCCCCGTATTCACTGAATACTGGCTGGAAGGACTCGACTATCGCAAGTATTCAAAAACGGCGGAATTCACTCGCATTCAAAACAGCTCGTCCTATTTATGCAAGAAGACACTGCCGGGTGCAGACCCTACGAGCTATGCCTTCGCCTATGACGATGCTGCAGGTTCAATGGAAGGTGTGCAAAAGTCAAATGCGGCTTCCAAACTATTTTATTTGAAATTGTACCCCGCAAAATAAACCTTCTAGCTCGAGGTTAGTCTAATCAAAATC
>DATJJP010000040.1:0-95960 GCA_035492075.1 Cyclobacteriaceae bacterium
ACGAGCTATGCCTTCGCCTATGACGATGCTGCAGGTTCAATGGAAGGTGTGCAAAAGTCAAATGCGGCTTCCAAACTATTTTATTTGAAATTGTACCCCGCAAAATAAACCTTCTAGCTCGAGGTTAGTCTAATCAAAATCTTACTTTAAAGCAGCAACTCTAAAAAATTATCGCGAGCCAACTTTTATGATTGCTCGTCGTTTAACAAAACGTAACCCATCATCTTTCGAAACAACTCTACTTGTCATTTTTCAGTTGTTAATCAAAAATCTAAAACTTATGAAGGTCATTCAAAAGGTCATGTGCCTGGTTATCGGCACGTCATTAACATCTTGTGCCATCGTTCGCCCTGGTGAAGTTGGTATCAAGCAAACGCTTGGAAAAATCAAAAGCGATCACCTCGCCCAGGGAGCGTATTTGTTTAATCCATTCATTACCACCGTCAAGAAGATTCCAATGCGTACCGTTGAAGCGTATAACGAGCTCGACGTTCCTACGAAAGAAGGCTTGACGGTGAGATCCGAGATTTCGCTGCTCTATCACGTTAAGCCCGAGGCGGCCAAGGAAGTATACACGAAATACGGCATGAATTATCAAGAGATAATCGTAGAGACAAACTTTCGGGCTGTCGTGCGTCACATTTGTGGAACTTATTTCGCCAAAGAGTTATTTGCCGTGGACCGGAAGAAAATCGAAAAGGAAATCTTTGACGAACTCGTAGTAGGCATCAATGACAAGGGTTTTGTGGTCGATGCTGTGTTACTAAAAGAAATTACGATGCCACCTCAAATATTTCAAGCGGTGGAAAACAAGTTGAAGTCAGAACAAGAATCGTTGCAAATGGAATATGTGATCTCCAAGCAAAAGAAAGAAGCCGAGCGGATGCAAATCGAGGCGGAGGCGATTAAAAACTATAACAAAACAATTGCCGAGAGCATGAACGAGTTAATGGTAAAATGGAGCGGTGTGCAGGTGCTGAAAGGTTTGGTGACTTCAAACAATTCAAAAGTGATCATCACCGACGGCAAGTCTCCGATGATCATAAATGACAAATAGCAAACACGGAGTGCAGGCCCGATGGCGTAAATGATCTTATGCCATCAGGTCTGGCCTCATTCTTACAAAAACTGGTTCTCTAAAAATTTTGTCAGGCGTGAAAGAAGCAAAGCTCACTTCGGCAATCAGTTTAGGTTCGACCCACTTGCTTACTTTTTCGTCTAGTACTTTTTGAGGGATCGGTTTCTTGATCTCTTTCAATTCTTTGATCTGATCAAAAATTTCTTTGAGCGTGGCGTCATCGAAGCCAGTACCCACTTTACCGCGGTAGACCAGGTTTTCTCCGTCGCGTTCGGCAATGTGCAGCCCCCCGAAAACGCTCGCCCGATTGCCCTGACCCTGGTTATACCCGATCACGACTACTTCCCGTGTATTTCTGATTTTTATTTTAGTCCATGCATCGGTGCGTTTGCCCGGCAAATATTTACTGTCTTTGCGCTTGGCCATGATGCCTTCTAGACCATGTTCGCGTGCGGCCGCAAGGAGGGATTCTCCATCTTCAACGATTTCACTGAAGCGATAGGCCGAGTCCGTTCGTATGGCATCTTTCAGCCACTCTCTTCTCTTCATCACCGACTCATTTACCAAACCACGTCCATCCAAATAAAGGCAATCGAAAATATAGCAGTAGGCGGGATTTGTTTTCGACGATTTTTGAATGTTGGATTCGCCCGAAGTCATCAATCGGTTAATCACTTTTTTAAACTCAGGTTTTCCCGCTTTGTCAAGGCAAACGATTTCTGCATCAAACACACCGCAAGTGGCACGAAAAGATTTGGCGTCCGTCAGCTCAGGGAATTGTTTGGTGATGTTGTTTTTGTTTCTGCTTGCAATCCGCACCTGACCATCCTCTACATATATCATTGCTCGAATTCCGTCCCACTTCACTTCGTAGACGAAATCGTCGCCGGGCGGGATTTTTTCCGCACTCGCGGAAAGCATCGGTTCAATATCTTGATGAAGAAAATTGAATTGTGGCTCGTCCACGCGCTCAAGTAAAAATTCTTTTTGTTTGATTCGGTAGATACGATATTCTCCATTCACTTCCTTGCTGCTCAACCGAAAATAAAATCCATCCTTTTTGTCTTTGGTGATTTGGTATTTCCCCAAAGCATAAATCCACATATCGCCTCCACCATATTGGCCTTTCGGGATTTTTCCGTCAAAGGTCAAATACTTCATCGGGTGATCTTCCGTTTGCACAGCGAGGCGCTTTACCCCAGGGTGCGGTGGCAATCCGCGCGGCACTGCCCATGATTTCAGTACCCCATCTTGCTCTAGGCGCAAGTCATAGTGCAGATTGGTTGCATGGTGCCGATGGACAACAAAATTGTTTCCGCCGCTGATATCGAGGTGAGGTTTCGGCTCAGATGTTTTCCCGAAGTCCCGTTTCTTTTCATAGGATTCAAGTTGCGCAGGTGTCTTGCGTTTTCTTGAAACCGGCAATTCTTTGGCGACTGTCTTTTTTCTATGTGTATGAATTTCCACTGCGTACGCATCCATTCCTTCCCATGCGTCACCGTCTTTCAACACTTTTTCAACCGCATTGCGTATGTTGTGTTCTTTAGGGTCCTTGAGCTTGCTCAATTCATCCCAGGAAAGTGGCATAGAAACAGGCGCTCCATTTCTTCCGCGCAAACTATAGGGCGAAACAATACTCTGCCCCGAGCGGATGCGATAAATATCGATCAAAATTCTTCCCTTGCGTGCCTCCTTCTTGATGTGAAGCGTAGTGGTGTTTGGAAATTTCTCGATGAATTGTGTCGCGATCACTTGCGCTGCCTCAAAGACTGCGTGGAAATCAAATTTCGGTTCAAGTGGGCAACAAATATGGATGCCTTTTCCCCCGGTGGTTTTGACAAACGGAGTGTATCCAAACGACTCAATCAATTCTTTTAGATCGAAGGCGATGGGAACCACTTTTGAAAAATCGTAACCTTCAGGCGGATCGAGATCGAAAACCATGTAGTCGGGGAAATCAAAACTCGGTTTTCGGCTATGCAGTTGGTGCAACTCTAGGGCCGCCAGATTTGCCAACCACACCAGGCAGGCTGGCTCGGTGGCTATGATGTAATCCTTCTTCTCTTTGCCTAGCACCTCAAATTCAATCCAATCGGGCGCCCATTCCGGTCGGTTTTTTTGATAAAACATCTCACCCCCTACGCCGTCAGGAAATCGAATTAACGTGAGTGCACGGCCTTTGACGTGGTTGAGAAGTGTAGGAGCAATTTTTAAGTAGTATTCAATGATCTCCGCTTTGACAACGCCATCCTCGGGAAAAAGAATTTTGTCGAGGTTGGAGAGTTCCACCTTTCTTTTACCAATTTGAGCCCATTGTGTGTTTTTCTTCGCCACCAATCAAAGTTAGTCAGCTACTGCAACTTTATTTTTGTTGCTCAAGAAAATCATCCCGATGATGAAACAAGCACCCGCCACAAGAATAGGGTACCAAAGGCCAGCGATTGGATCTCCTATCGGGTTCAGGTCCGATTTACTGTTCTCGTAAAGCAATGTGGCAATGAAGGGGGTGAGTCCACCAAAAACGCCGTTGCCAATGTGATAAGGTAACGACATCGAAGTGTATCTGATTTTGGTAGGGAAAAGTTCCACCAAAAATGCGGCAATAGGTCCGTACACCATAGTAACAAATACCACTTGCACAGCGATCAAGGCGACCATCCACCAATAATTTGTACCCGCCAGGGTCGTTTCTTTTTTCATTTCTTCCGTGGCCGTGTTGTCCTTTTTCACGGTGCGTTTTTTTATTTCGGCTTGAACGGTTTGGTCGTGATAGGTTTTCTTCAAAGTAGAAGTCACGATCGTGTCACCGGCTGAATTGAATGACGTTGTTCTTTCAATACTCCTTGCACTTTCCTGCTCCGATTTTTTGCTGATGTCCGTAACGGAATACATCTTTTGATAAATCGGACGATACAACAGCACGCCCAAAATCATTCCCGTCATCATGATGTATTTTCTACCGACACGGTCGCTCCACCAACCAAAGAAAACAAACAGTGGTGTCCCGATGAGTAGCGCGGTGGCGATGATATAATTCGACTGAACAAATTCGATGTTGCATGTTTTTTGAATGAATGAAAGCGCATAGAACTGGCCTGTATACCAAATCACCCCCTGTCCTGCAGCAGCTCCAAATAATGCCAACAAAACCAATTTCAGGTTTTCCTTTTTACCAAAACTCTCTTTGATCGGGTTCTTTGAGATTTTTCCTTCCGACTTGATTTTTGCGAAGAGTGGTGACTCCTGCATTCGCATCCGGATATAGATAGAAATACCTACCAGCACGGCCGACATGAGAAATGGCAATCTCCATCCTTGCGTATTGAAATCATCTGCGGTCATTGACTGGCGTACCACTAAGATCACGCCCAGCGAAACAAAAAGCCCGAGGGTAGCTGTAGTTTGAATGAAGCTCGTATAAAAGCCTCTTTTTCCTTCGGGGGAATGCTCAGCTACATACGTTGCGGCACCACCATATTCACCGCCCAGCGCAAGACCCTGCACAATCCTTAGCAACAAAACGAGGATGGGAGCAAAGATTCCTATCGTTTCATAGTTGGGGATTAGCCCGATCAAAAAAGTAGATCCTCCCATGAGCACCAATGTGACCAGGAACGTGTACTTGCGGCCAACGATATCCCCGAGTCGTCCAAATACTAAGGCACCAAAGGGGCGCACCACAAAACCCACGGCAAAGGTGGCGAGTGTTGAAAGCAATGCGGCCGTAGGATTTGTCTTCGGAAAAAACTGTTGAGCAAGAATCGTGGACAAGCTTCCGAAAATGTAGAAGTCGTACCACTCGATCAGTGTGCCTACCGATGAGGCTGTGATGACTGTCCAAAGAGATTTGGAACCGTTGGCGTGCGACATTGGATTTGACGATTTACGAAGTACGATTTACGATTTTTATTTTATTCGTAAATCGCAAATCTAAAATCGCAAACATTACGCCCAGGTCTTTCCGTTGCCGGCTTCGCTCAATGGAATACAACCGTGATACGCTCCAGGTACCTGATTGTATTGCAACACTTGTGTGGCGCCCGGTTCGGAGGTAAAGAAACCCAGCATCGTAAGTTCTTTCAGCTTAAGTATGAACGGTCTTGGTGCCTCATGATCTTTTTTGCGAGCTTCGACCGCTTCTGCGTGCACTTTCTTTACATACTCTTTCTGCTTGTCGGAGTCCAAGTAAATGAAACTGTCGCCGGAGCTCTTCTTTGCTTCTTCATCAAATTTGGCAAGGCCATCCACAAACTCCTTTTGGTCTTCAGGTTTGTAGCAGTCGTTGATCAGCATGTCGATGAAATTGGGGACACCCACATCTTTGGCTCCGGGCGTGTCGGTTTTTGGTAAAATAATTTCCGCCACTTCGCTGATCAGACGCGCTTGGTCTTCATTGAAGAAAACAGGCTTATAGTTCAGCGCGGGTGCATTTTTGCAACCCTGCAAGAATGCAATTATGGTGGATGAGGAAACCGCTGCGCCCATGACGAGGGCCGTCTTCCGCAATGCTTCTCTCCTATCGATTAATGTATTCATAGCATTTCAAATCAGATGTTTTGTTTCTTCAATTCATTCACCGCATGATCCACGGCACGTGCTGTGAAAGCCATGTACGTAAGCGAAGGGTTCTGACAAGCAGAAGATGCCATGAATGATCCATCCGTTACAAATACGTTCTTGCAAGCGTGTACTTGGTTGAATTTATTAAGTACGCTGGTCTTTGGGTCTTTGCCCATTCGCGCAGTACCCATTTCGTGGATACCAAGACCGGGGCCACCTGGATTGTCGTAGGTATGGATATTCTTTGCTCCCATTGCTTCGAGCATTTCAGCAGCGTCCGATGCCATTTCTTTGCGCATCTTCAATTCATTATCCTTGAACTCAACATCAAAGTCGAGCACATAGAGGCCGTGCTTGTCTTTTTTATTCTTGTTGATTGTTACTTTGTTGTCATGGTGAGGAAGGAATTCTCCAAAACCGCCCATACCCACATGCCATTTGCCGGGTGTTGTCACTTGTTGCTTTAGCTCTTCGCCGATAGCCAATTCTGCAACCATGCTATGCCAGCCATTGCGCCCCGCGCCACCTTGATACCCGAAGCCACGCAAGTAATCGCGTTTGTCTTTTCCGACGTTGCGATAGCGAGGTATGTAGAAGCCATTCGGCCTATGACCTGAATAATATTTGTCTTCAAATCCTTCCACTGTTCCACCAGCGCCAACGCCAAGGTGATGGTCCATGATATTGCGGCCCAGTTCTCCGCTGTCATTTCCAAAACCGTTAGGGAAACGATTGGAGTTAGAATTCATCATGATATATGCCGAACCAAATGTCGAAGCACAAAGGAAAATCACTTTGGCATAGAACTCCATTTGCTCTCCGCTCTCCGCATCCAATACTTTCACCCCGGTGGCGCGACCTTTCTTTTCATCGTAAATCAATTCATACACAACCGAGTTTGGTCGCAGCGTCATGTTGTTCGTTTTTTCAGCCGCTGGAATTGTGCACGAGTTGCTGCTGAAGTATCCGCCAAAAGGACATCCGCGAATACACAAGTCCCTGAACTGACAGGTGCCACGCCAAGGTGTATGTGGCAGCGCCGCCGTTGCATGCGCTACCCGACCAATTGTGAGAAGGCGATCAAATTTATCTTTCATCGACTTCTTCAGCTCCAGTTCGACGCAATTCAAGTCCATAGGAGGAAGGAATTTTCCGTCTGGTAAATAGGGGTAGTTTTCCGACTGTCCACTAATACCCGCATACTTCTCTACATGGTCATACCACGGAGCGATTTCCTCATACCGTACTGGCCAATCCACGCCATGGCCATCTTTTGCATTTGACTCAAAGTCCATGGGGCTCCAGCGGTAACTCTGTCTTCCCCACATAATGGAACGGCCTCCCACATGGTAGCCACGCATCCAATCGAAGCGTTTGGTTTCGGTATACGGGTGGTCAAGGTCGTTGACAAACCAGTGCTTCGAGCTTTGACTAACGGTGTATCCTGTTCTCGCCTGAACGCCTTGCTTCTCTAGGTCTTCTCTCGTAGGTCTATCGGCATTGGGCAGTTCCCACGGATGCTTGTTTGTGGTAGGGTAATCAACGGGGTGCTTGACATCGCGACCACGCTCAAGCACTAATGTCTTGAGTCCTTTTTCGGTGAGCTCTTTGGCGGCCCATCCTCCGCTGATACCAGTCCCGACAACGATGGCATCGTAGGTGTTATTTTTTTCAGTTTCAGTGTTCAAATTCATGATTCAGCTCCAATTTTGATGATAAGGTAGAAATATTTTCAGGAGAATGTTACCCGCTGGTCATATTTCGGGGCGTGGAACTTTCAGCAAACGATTGCGGCCGATTCAAAGGTTTTCGGTCACACCAAGCCCAAAGAGGGCAAAATCATATTTTACTGGATCGTTGGGGTCCAGTTTTCTCAAATTAGTAGTGAGTTCCAGTGCCGTCTGCCAGTCCACTTGTTTGCGCTTGATCAATTTTAGTTTTCTGGCCACGCGATCCACATGCACATCGCAAGGGCAGATCAGCTGCGCGGGCTGAATGTTCTTCCAGACGCCAAAATCAACTCCATTTTTGTCTCGGCGCACCATCCACCGCAGGTACATGTTGATCCTTTTGCACGCCGATTTTCTTTCCGGCGTAGAGATATGCTTTTTGGTGCGGTGCGGAAAATCAGCCAAACTGAAAAACGCACGATGAAAATTGATTAGGCCGTGGCCGACGTCCTCGTCGGTTTTATTTATTGCGAAAGCTTCCTCCAGAGATTCGTGCGTGCGATAAAACCGTGAAAGGAATTCCACGAAATACAGCGCATCTGTATCATTGAAAGTGCGATGCTTAAAGTTTTTAAATCTTTTCAAATCTCCCGACTTGTGATGCAGCAAAAAATCGTGTGGTGAGTTGTCCATGCGCTGCAAAAAATCTTTGCTCTTGTTGATGATTGTCACTCGCTGCCCCCAAGCAAGCACGGCGGCCATGAGACCAGCCACTTCAATGTCTTGTTTCTTTTTGTAAGCATGAGGGATTGATATCGGATCATGCTCAATGAAGCTTGGTTGATTAAATTGCTCTACTTGCTCATCGAGAAAATCTTTGAGCTCTTCTACGCTACGCTTGCCGACGTTGGCCATTACTTGTCGAGGAATTTCACTTCCACCCTGCGGTTAGTTGCATGCGCCTCTTCGGTCTTGGCCTTGTTGATGGGTTTTAGTTTGCCAAACCCCTTGGTGATCACACGGGCTTGGGCAATGCCGCTTTGTGTCAAATAATAGCCGACGCTTTTTGCGCGGTTGAGCGACAGGTTGTAGTTGTATAGGTTATTTCCTTTTTCGTCCGTGTGTCCGCTGAGTTCTACTTTCCATTTGGGATTTTTATTCATGATCGACACCAGCAGATTTAATTCGGGCTCTGACAGTGGCATTAAACTGTAACTGTCAAACTCAAAATAAATTTTTTTCAAAATATAAATTTCATTTGGCTTCACTACTTTCTTACCTGCAAGATCAACCGAATCAATTTTTGGTGCTGTCTTGTCCAAAGGCGTCACCGAGACGTCGTCGATATAAAAGTAGGAGGCTTTGTTTAATAACGGTTCGTCTACTTTTGAGGTGAGTAAATATTTCTTTAACTGATTGTCTGGCGAAAAATTTCCAATACTGATAAATCGCTCTCCGCCCTTGGCGATGTATTCGAAGTGCGCATAATTCCAAATTTCAATGTTCCTGCTGCGAACGGAATCCATGACGGCAGTGTAAGAGGGTTCAATGGTCCAAACGCGATCGTGAGCAACTTGCTCGACGGAATCAGAAAGCAACACCCCTAGTCGATCGACGCCATATTTTGAAAAATCAGATAGCTGATAAAAAAACTCCACTTTATATTTTGTGCCTTCCACCAGCGGCGTGGTCAGTTTTGCCTGCAAGTATTCGCGGTAATTATTGTTGCTGATGTAGGCATAAATGCCCGAGTAGCCATACCCTTTGTGTGCATGTGCCATCCCCGCCCAGTTGTGCGGAACACCGGCGTTACCGAAGCTACAGCGGTTAAACAAATCAGGCGTGCCCAAGGTGGGCGAAACCCATCCTGGGGCGAAACTTCTAGCGGAACCCTGACGGTTGTATGAGCCGGGGCATTCGTAATATTGCTCGAAACTTGGGTTGGGAACTAAATTCTGTGCGAATGTTGTGTTCAATAACAACGTTAGGAAAGCTAAAGCCCCAATTTTCATAGCGTTTACTTAAATCGAATTACTTCAACTGCAAATCGCTGATCAACCGAGCCAAGCCTATCGAATGCCGATCTTGAAATTTTCACAAGCGTTTCATCGTTGGTATTGAGCGGGCCAATGACCCTCACAAAAACCTCCTGTTTATTGGCTTCATTGCGCACCTTTATTATGGAGCCCGTCTTTGCGGTCTTATGCTGCGCTAAATATTTACGATTCCCATCCGTGCCTTCAAGAAGCGAAGCCATGCCCTTCTCATGAATCTCATCCGAACCAATGACGGATTCAGATATTTTTATTTCTTGAGTCGATTTTGCTGGGTTTGTTTCTGTGGAACTCGAAGAAATCGAAGTCTCTTTCGTGCTCACCGGTGGCAACACATAGATCACCTGACCGGGTTTTAGCTCGCTGGTTGCAAGGTTATTCCATTCTTTCAATTGCGTCACGCTTGCGCCATACATTTTCGAAATAGAAAAAAGTGTTTCGCTAGCTGTAACGGTATGCACACCGCGCAAAGTCTTCGAATCCGGTATTTTATATTTCGTATCTACCTTCGTGACCTCGGACGGCGCTCCTTTCTTGATGACTAATTCTTGACCAACGTTAAGGGCGTTGTCAGTGAGGTTGTTCCATTTCCTTAGGTCGTCCATGGTAACACCATATTGCTTTGAAATGGAAAACATCGTTTCCTTGGGCGCTACTTTGTGCACGATTTTTCCATTTTCAGTGCGCGGCTTGGTGCGTGGAATATAGGGCACTTTCAAAATCTGTCCCACGGCCAACCCTGAACCGGCACTTGGATTCTCCTGGGCCAGGTCCGTTACAGGCACCCCGTACCTCCTCGAGATCGAAAACAGGGTTTCCTTTGGATCTACTTGGTGAATGATGTATTGCTTGCCGTTGATCGTCTCCAGTCGAAGCGAATCGAGGGGCGTTGCATTTATTTTGAGTGACACGACCACCAACACGCAAGTGAACAATTTGACTACCATAGACTGAAGCCCGAAGCGATTTTTGGTTTTATGCATCATTTAACACCCAAACGTGAATTATCTTTGTACAAAAATACAATTTGATCGCGATGATTCTAAGACTGCTTTTCGTATTTGTTCTCGTTTTTTCTGCCACCGCCTTGCGTGGGCAAACTCCTTCATCCCGCACCGGCACCGAAAGTAAGTCAAAAGTAATGGTGATGGATATCAAAGCCGAGATTGACACGCGGATGTTACGGTATGTAAAGTTATCTCTCGAGCACGCAGAGAAAACCAATGCAGACAACGTGATCATCGACATGGATACGTATGGAGGGGTACTCACCGATGCGAAAGAGATCGTTGATTTGATCATGGACTTCAAAAAACCGATTTGGGTTTTCATCAATTCGGATGCAGCTTCGGCAGGTGCGTTGATCTCCATCGCCTGCGACAGTATTTACATGTCGCCCGGTGCTAGTATTGGTGCCGCCACAGTGGTGGAAGGCGACGGCAAGGCCGCACCCGACAAATACCAATCCTATATGAGGTCCATCATGCGTTCAACTGCGGAAGAAAACCATCGCGACCCTCGTATCGCTGAGGGCATGGTGGACGAACGCGTGGTGATTGACAGTGTAAAGCAAGCGGGCAAAGTGATTACTTTCACTACCAGTGAAGCCATCGCACATCATTATTGCGAAGCCAAAGTCAGCTCGATTGAAGAAATCCTGAAGCGAAATAAAATCGACAACTACGAACTTGATCATTTCACCCTCGGCGCAACAGAAAAAATAATTGCTTTTTTTCTAAACCCGTTCATCAGTGGATTGTTGATCCTGATTATCATTGGAGGGATTTATTTTGAGCTGCAAACACCGGGTGCTATTTTTCCTATCGCAGCTGCCCTTGTCGCCTTGGTCCTTTATCTGGTTCCCTATTACCTGAACGGCCTTGCGCAGTACTGGGAAATCATCGCCTTGATGATTGGCATCCTGTTGCTGGCGGCCGAAATATTCTTTATCCCAGGATTTGGGGTGGCGGGCATTGCGGGCATCGCCTTAACTGTCTCGTCGCTCATCCTCATTATGTTGAACAACGATTTTTTCAATTTCGAATTTGTCCCGTTGGGAGATATTGTCAAGGCAACGTTTGCGGCGATCGGTGGCCTTGCGGGTGGCGTACTTCTGTTATTTTTTGGCGGGGCCAAGCTCACAGAAACAAAGGCATTTCAACGAATAGCGCTTACCGATACACAAGAAAGCTCCAAAGGTTATTCCGTTAGAACCAATGAACAAGATTTGGTGGGAAAAAAAGGTAATGCGCACACTGTTCTCCGCCCTAGCGGAAAAGTGATGATTGATGAGAATGTTTATGATGCTTTTACTAGAGGTGAATACATTCAGAAAGGTGAGACAATAGAGGTCATCGGAACAGAAGGCATTACGCTAAAAGTGAAAAGCACCGCTAAATCGTAGGCTCTGTTTTTATGCGCCCAGAAAAAACCCGTGCTTATGTCTCGGTAAGCTATGGCGAGAAACATTCGTTGCGAAGCGAACTGAATGCGATCACGGTAACATTGGCCAAATTCAAAATCGAATGTTTCATTTTTGTTGATCAGTATTCATTTGCTCGCGATCAAGAACAGGAAATGATGAGCCAAGCCATGAAAGACATTGACGGCTGCGACTTCTTAATTTCTGAAACATCCCATAAGGCCATCGGGATTGGTGTAGAAGTGGGCTATGGAAAAGCAAAAAACAAACCGATCGTGTATTTGCGGAGAAATGATGCCGAACATTCAACCACGGTATCCGGCATCAGCGACTTTCATATCATCTACTACAGTATCCTTGACTTGCAAGCTAAACTGGAAAGTGTGGTAGCCAAAGTTATAGCAACTCGATAACCCTAATTATAGCAGGACATCGTTTTAAAGTCGTTTTCTTAATACACTACCCTTACGTCAATTCCAAAACGGTGGTTGTTTAGTTCAGCAAATCTGTAACCATTCCATCGCTCACTGACTCTATGGTTTTGAGACGTACTAATCAAAACTTAAAATCGTATAAAATGGAAACCACAAAATTGAATCAGGCCATAGCGCCCACTTTTAATTTGCTCAAGCTCACTTTTGGTATTGTGCCTATCGTGGCCGGATTGGATAAATTCACGAACTTGCTTACTCAATGGGATTCATACATTTCCCCGTCGATCGCCGTTATGCTACCTGTTTCGCCAAGCGCATTTATGATGATCGTGGGTATCGTTGAAATCGCCGCGGGCGTCATTGTGCTGCTGAGGCCAGCGATTGGCGGATTAATTGTTGCGGGATGGTTGACAGTGGTGGCGATCAGTCTAATTGTAGGCTTAAATCACTTGGATGTAGCTGTTCGTGACCTGGTGATGGCCGTTGGCGCATTCTCCTTTGCTAAAATCGCAAAACTGGTGGGTTGAATTAATGAAGTCTGCTGAACAATATTCTGACGCTGAGGTCATTCAAAAGATCTTGAATGGGGAGCGAGCCCTGTTCGAAATTTTGATTCGCAGAAACAACGCGGCTCTTTACAAAACGGGCCGAAGCTATAATTATAGTCACGCTGACACGCAGGACCTGATGCAGGAAACGTTTATCAATGCTTTTCTCAACTTGGCAAAATACGAGCATCGTTCCTCATTCAAAACATGGATCGTAAAAATCATGTTGAACAACTGCTTCCGGAAACAACAAAAATTCAGTTTCAAAAATGAAATACAGACTGAGATGGAAGAAGCATCCGAACCAATGTTTGCCAGCGAACATGGAAATACAAACAAAGTGATCATGAACCGTGAGTTAAATACAGTGATTGAAAAAGCATTGCTTCAACTTCCCCTTGACTATCGATTGGTTTTTTCCATGCGTGAAGCAAACGGATTCAATGTTCACGAAACGGCTACCGCATTGAACATTAGCGAAGCCAATGTAAAGGTCAGACTCAACCGAGCAAAGGCAATGCTCCGGAAAGAAGTGGAGAAATCTTACTCGTCAGAAGATATATTTGAATTCAATCTGGTCTATTGTGATGCCATGGTAAGCAGCGTGATGGCCAAGCTCGCTCAACTCCAAGCCCCTCTACCCAACTTATCATGAGTCACATTGTAAAAATAATCTCGATTGAAAGGGCAACTCACGATGTGTTACGCATCGCCACAGAGAAACCCACTGGATATTCTTTTGTTTCGGGACAGGCGACGGACGTCTCCGTAAACAAACCGCAATGGCAAGATGAAAAAAGGGCCTTTACGTTCACTTCGTTACCAAGCGACGATCATCTGGAGTTTACAATTAAAACTTATCCGGCAAAGCAAGGTGTCACCAACCAACTGTTGCATCTCAAAAAAGGAGATGAATTAATTCTGCAAGATGTGTTTGGCGACATCTCATACAAAGGCGAAGGCTTGTTTATCGCTGGAGGCGCCGGCATTACTCCATGTATTGCCATTTTACGGTTGTTGTACGCCCAGAAAAAAATCGGGAGTAACAAACTCATTTTTGCAAATAAGACCAAGGCCGACATCATTAACGAAATTGAATTGAGAAAATACTTGGGCACTAACTTCGTCAACGTATTATCAGATGAAAAAGCAGACGGCTACGAGCATGGATTCATCACCGAAGGGCTCATCAAAACGAATAATCAAGGCACAGATAAGTTCTTTTATTTGTGTGGACCTCCGCCAATGATGGATGCCGTAGAAAAACAGTTGGCTAACATGAACATCAAATCAGAAAATATTATTAAAGAAGGATTTTAGCTTCCATCCACAAGAAACAATTAACTTACTTGACTCATATTATTTATGAACAAGCAAGTGGTTATCATCGGTGGAGGGTTGGCGGGTTTGATCGGAAGTATTTTATTGGCGCGAAAAGGAATCGACGTCACACTCGTTGAGAAAAAAAATTATCCGTTTCATAGGGTTTGCGGCGAATACGTTTCCAACGAAGCCCTTCCGTTTCTTCAAAAACACGATTTGTTTCCCAACCATCTTAACCTCCCTACGATCCGGACATTTCAATTAAGTTCGGTGGCGGGAAAAAGTACGACGCTCGAACTCGATCTTGGTGGTTTCGGCATCAGTCGGTTTAGTTTTGATCATTTTCTGTATGAGCAAGCCAAAAAAGCCGGCGTTCAAGTTTTGGTCAATGAAGAAGTTTCCATCGTTTCTTTTGTGGGAGGCCGTTTCGTGTTGACCATCGGCAGCCGATCCATGAACGCCGATTTGGTACTTTGCGCTTTTGGCAAACGTTCCAAACTAGATCTGGAACTGAAAAGGAATTTTACAACAAAACGATCGCCTTATGTTGGAATTAAATATCACATCAAGACATCTCACCCCGACCACCTTATCTCACTTCACAATTTTAACGGAGGGTACTGCGGCATAAGCAACATTGAAGACGGCAAAACAAATTTGTGCTACTTGGTTCATCGAGAGAAATTGCGGCAAGCAGGAAGTATTGACCTACTGGAAAAAGATGTGCTGAGAAAAAATCCCAACTTAAAAAGGGTGTTCGAGAATTCAGACTTTCTGTTCAATAAACCAGAGACCATCAACGAAATCTCGTTTGAAACCAAAGAGCCCGTTTTCAATCATATGCTCATGCTGGGCGATGCCGCGGGAATGATAACACCCCTCTGTGGCAATGGAATGGCGATGGCTATTCATTCAGCCAAGCTGGCCAGCGAGCTTGTCACTGATTTTTGCCGAAGCAAAATATCCCGTCAAGCGCTTGAGAAAAACTACGCGACGACTTGGAACAACCAATTCGCCGGGCGACTCTGGTTTGGCAGGCAAGTGCAACGGCTTTTCGGAAGCGAATTTGCCTCCAACATTTCCATAAACCTCGCCGTTCATTCGAAGTTCATTGCACATCAAATCATAAAACGCACTCATGGAACAGTTTTTTATGCTTAGTTATTCGCATGCTCAACACCAAGGACTTGGAATCGGGGTTTTAACGTTTATTTTGGATTGAACGACTTATGGCATTCATCACTTCTATCGGCATCGCTGTTCCGAAAAACAAATTTGAACAAGGCACCATCGCTCAATTCATGGAGAAACTCACCGGTGATAAGAGCGAGCAAAGAAAAATCCATGCAGTCTTTCGCGGGAGCGCTATTAGCCATCGATATTCCGTCTTAGAAGACTACGGACGATCGGGGGAGTTTTCATTTTATCCGAATACCAAGGGTTTTGAGCCTTTTCCTTCCACCGCAAAAAGAATGATGGTTTATCAAGAATTTGCGTGTGATTTAAGTTTAGCGGCGATCAAGAACTGCATTCCTAACGGCCAAACTATTGGGATCACCCATGTGATCACCGTTAGCTGTACAGGGATGTATGCACCGGGACTTGATATCGACCTAGTGCATCGACTCCATCTGCCCACCTCCACCGAACGCATCTGTATCAACTTCATGGGCTGCTATGCGGCGATTAATGCGTTAAAAGTCAGCGATTCGATATGCAAGGCGAACAGCGAAGCCAAAGTTCTCATTGTGTGCACCGAGCTCTGTAGCATCCATTTTCAAAAGAAATTTACAGAAGACAATATTTTGGCAAACGCGCTCTTTGCTGATGGTTCGGCGGCAATGTTGATTGAATCAGGCCCCGGCCCAGGCGTAAGTTATTCTTTGGAAAATTTTCACAGCGACATCATTAGGACCGACGAACAGCACATGGCTTGGGGTATAGGTGATCTCGGTTTCGAGATGAAACTATCTTCCTATGTACCTCAAATTTTAAATAATGGAATTCGTCAGCTCATAAATTCATTGGTACAGAAAGCAAACATCGATCTGCATCAAATCAATCATTTTGCTATTCATCCCGGTGGAAAAAAAATATTGGAAACGGTGGCAGCCGAGCTTAACTTGACAAACGACGACTTGGCCGCATCCTATCGTGTACTCCGTGAATACGGGAACATGTCCTCACCCACAGTCATCTTTGTGCTTCACGAAATGATGAAACGGTTTTCGTCGCAAAATAATAATGAACGCGTGATGGCCATGGCTTTCGGCCCCGGATTGACGATCGAAAGCGCGCTCCTAAAAATTCAAGTACCATGAACTTGTTTGTTGGGCGATCAAACGGCATCGAGATCATGGATGACCTCGATTGCAAGGGCGACGTAGTAAACCAAACGCTCCGCGAACTCGAGTTTATCAATCGCACGTTAGGTGGAAATCAGATCACCGTGGATGGCGTCAATGCATTGGTTGATAAAACACAACAACGTCCTCTGGTCATCATTGATTTAGGTTGTGGTGGTGGGGATATGTTGATCCTGTTGGCGAATCACTTTAAAAAGAAAGGTGTCAAGGCCGAATTTATTGGCATCGATGCAAATCCGAACATCATTGATTATGCTCGAGAGCATGCCCATGATCCTCAGGTTCGATTTTCAACAGTCAACATTCTCTCCGAGGAATTCCGGGCGCAAACATTCGATATCGCGATCGCTACTTTGTTCTTTCATCATTTTTCTTCGGGTCAATTGAGTGTCATTTTGAAGTGGCTTTATTCTCAGGTTCGAACGGGAATTGTAATCAACGATCTCCATCGACATCCGTTCGCCTATTACTCGATCAAACTGTTAACGATGATTTTCTCGAAATCGGCCATGGTGAAATTTGACGCTCCCCTGTCGGTGCTACGAGGTTTTTCAAGAAAAGAATTGGTAGAGATCCTTGAAAATGCGGGAATTAAAAATTACGCACTCACCTGGCGATGGGCCTTCCGCTGGAAAATAGTGATCTGCAAAGTCTAACGCCTATCCTTCTTTTTTCTTCGCAGCCCTCGGTGCAAACCTTCCCTTCCTTTCCGGTGCATTAGCTGCCAGTGTCACGCATTCCTCCAGTGTTAGTTCAGCAGGAACTTTTCCTTTGGGGATCTTCACGTTCTTCTTGCCCGCCTTGATATAGGGGCCGAAGCGGCCGTTGAGTATTTGAATGTCCGGGTTTTCGGGGAATAGTTTGATCGTTTTATTTGCATCGGCTTCCCGCTTTGCCTGGATCAGCTCCACAGCTCGTTCCGCGGTGATGGTATAAGGATCTTCTGGTTTCGGAATAGAAACAAATTTTTTGTTATGCAAAACATAAGGCCCAAACCGCCCAATGTTGGCAACAACAGGAAGTTCTTCAAACAATCCGAGGTCGCGGGGAAGTTTCATCAACTCCAGCGCATCTTCCAGCGTGAGGTTTTCGATGAATTGCCCTGATCTCAGCGCAGCAAACTTTGGTTTTTCGCCGCCATTGTCGTCGGGGTTTTCGCCCAGCTGGACGTAGGCACCAAATTTTCCCAGCTTGACATATACGTTCTTCTTCGTCTTTGGGTCAACACCCAGCTCTCTGCTTTTGTTTTGAACCGATGAACGCTCTACTTTTTCCGTCTTGGTTACAATCTTGTGGAATGGTTTATAGAATCCATCCAGCATCTTCTGCCACTTCAATTTGCCGTTGGCAATTTCGTCAAACTCTTTTTCGATTTCCGCGGTAAAGGAATAATCAGTGACTTCCGAAAAATGCTCTACCAAGAAATCATTGACGATCATCGCCATATTGGTAGGAAACAATTTATTTTTTTCTGCACCGGTAATCTCCGTCTCGGTCGTATTGGTCAGTTTATCTTCCTTCAGTTTGTGTACGCTGTACTTGCGTTCCTCCCCTTCTCTGCTTTCTTTAACTACATATTCACGCTTTTGAATCGTTGATATCGTTGGCGCATAAGTGGAAGGACGACCAATACCAAGTTCTTCCAATTTTTTTACCAAGCTCGCTTCCGTGTATCTAGCCGGGTGGCGCGAGAAAGTTTGCGTAGCTGTCATCTCCTCCAATTTCAGATCCTGCCCTACGGTGAGTGGTGGCAGTACTTTTCCGCTCTCCTCGTCGTCATCTTCATCTTGCGACTCCATGTATACTTTCAAAAAACCTTCGAACTTGACCACTTCGCCTTGCGCTGTAAGTGAATATCGATGGTTGGTTGAAATTTTGATGACCGCTGTTGTTCTCTCCAATTCTGCATCCGCCATCTGGGATGCGATGGCACGCTTCCAAATCAGATCGTACAATCGCTGACCATTGCGGTCGGCACCAGCTTCCGTCACCGAAAAATCGGTAGGGCGAATTGCTTCGTGAGCTTCTTGCGCGCTTGCTGATTTCGTTTTGAATTTGCGGGTGTGTACAAATTCTTTTCCATACGCACTGGTGATTTGTTTGGTAGCTCCGGCTACTGCCTCGTCCGACAAGTTGACCGAATCGGTACGCATGTAGGAGATCTTACCTGCTTCATAAAGCTTCTGGGCGACCACCATCGTCTGCGAAACCGAAAAGCTTAATTTCCTTCCTGCCTCTTGCTGCAACGTGGAAGTGGTAAAAGGGGGTGCGGGTGATTTCTTCGCCGGTTTTTTTTGCAAATCGCCGATAGAAAACTTCGCGCCTCTGCAGGACTCCAGAAATTTCACAGCCTCCTCCTCAGTTTCAAATTTTTCGGGAAGTTCAGCATGCAATTGCTTCCCTTTCCCAAGGTCGAAGACTGCCACTACTTTGAAAGAAGATTTGGCATCAAATTGATCGACTTCGCGTTCACGTTCAACGATCAGCCTCACGGCCACACTCTGTACCCGGCCGGCAGACAAACCTGTCTTTATTTTTTTCCAGAGGATCGGCGATAATTCAAATCCAACCAAGCGGTCGAGCACTCGTCGCGCTTGTTGTGCGTTCACCAAATCGATATCAATACCTCGTGGGTTTTTGATCGCGTTGAGGATCGCATTTTTTGTGATCTCCGTGAAAACAATGCGTCTTGTTTTCTTGTCTTTGAGATCAAGAACCTCCTTCAAATGCCAGGAAATGGCTTCTCCTTCGCGGTCCTCATCGGAAGCGAGGTAGACCATTTCGGCGGCCTTCGCCAATTCCTTTAATTTTTTGATGACTTCTTTTTTTTCCGGAGAGACTTCATATGTCGGTTCAAAACCGTTTTCAATATCGATAGCACCCTTTCCTTTCGGTAGATCGCGCACGTGCCCCATGCTGGAGGCCACCTTATAATCTTTTCCCAGGTAACCTTCAATGGTTTTTGCTTTCGCAGGAGACTCAACGATCACTAAATTCTTTGCCATGCAACAAAATTTTCTAGTTCAAAGGGCTCAAATATCTACATTTTTTTAAAATCCAAACTTTTTCGATTGTTGGAGGCACTTTTTTTTCGCCAGGAGTCGATAGGTATATCCTTATTTGCCGGTAGGCCGTTTTCAAGTAAGTTTGTTTTAAACTAACCCGATCGGTATGAAAAAAAATCTCACAATCGCTTTCATTTTCGCGGCGGCTGCCTCGTCTATGGTGCTGGCGCAAGCGGATAAAAAATGGAAAGGAAAATTTGAACAGCTTGATTATTTATTGCCTACCCCAAATGAATTTAGGACGGGCGGCGGAGCTCCAGGTGCAAAATATTGGCAGCAACGTGCCGACTACGTGATCGATGCCGAGATTGACGAACCCAACAATAAACTTATCGGGAAGGAAACGATCACCTACACCAACAATTCGCCTGAACCACTTTCATTTCTTTGGCTGCAGCTCGACCAAAACGTAAATAAAAAAGGGAGCGAAGATTTCGGTAGCGCTTTTGGCGGATTGAGAGACACCCTCACCGGATTGACCGTCCAATATCTGGCACGCCCGCTTGAATTTGAAGCAGGTTACATTATCAATTCCATCACCGATAAGTTGGGCAAAAACCTTCCGATGACGGTGAACAATACAATGATGCGACTTGACCTACCAACGCCGATAAAATCGGGTGAAAGTTTTGTCATCAATATTTCATGGAGTTATGCCATCACCGATCGGTCTTTGTTTTTGCTGTCGCGCGAAGGATATGAGCATTTTCCCGAAGACAATAATAATGTGTATTTGATAGCGCATTGGTTTCCGCGCATGTGTCAATACGATGACATCGAAGGCTGGCAAAACAAGCAGTTCCAACGCCTGGGGGAGTTTGCTTTGGAGTTCGGGAATTATAAAGTCAACATCACCGTTCCTGCCGACCACATCATCGGATCAACGGGTTGGCTGCAAAACGCGAAAGAAGTGTTGAGCGCCACAGAAGCAGATCGTCTTGAAAAAGCGAAAACGTCCTTTGACAAACCGTTGGTCATCGTTACAGAAGATGAAGCGAAGGCCAAAGAAAAAACAAAATCCACTGCCAAGAAAACCTGGAGATTTCAGGCCGATAATGTTCGCGACTTTGCATTTGCAAGCTCAAGAAAATTCATCTGGGACGCGCAAGCCGTCAAACTTCCCACGAATACCGTGTTGTGCATGTCTTTCTATCCAAAAGAGGGATTGCCTACGTGGTCGGATGAATCGACAAAGGCAGTAAAGAACGCCATCGAAATTTATTCCAAGTACACTTTTGATTATCCCTATCCCGTTGCGATCTCTGTCAACACCTCAAACATCGGTATGGAATTTCCAATGATCAGCTTCAATGGGGGCCGACCAAAAGCGGGAAAGATGTCTGACGGTGCCCTACAAGGAATGGTGGGAACGATCGTGCACGAAGTGGGGCACAACTATTTCCCGATGATTGTGAGCAACGACGAACGCCAATGGATGTGGATGGACGAGGGCTTGAATACGTTCCTGCAAACCAGAACGGAAGCAGAACGTTATCCAAAATTCAAACATGTTACTCCAAAAGACATTGTACCATACATGAAGGGCGACAAGAGCATTATGCGTCCCATCATGACTACTTCAGACAACGAGCGATTGATGGCCTTCGGACAAAATTTTTATCAAAAACCAACGGTCGCTCTTGAGATACTTCGCGAAACTGTCATGGGGCCCGAGTTGTTTGACCGCGCATTCAAAGAGTATGCCAATCGCTGGAAGTACAAACACCCGCGTCCGGCCGATTTCTTTCGCACTATGGAAGATTTATCAGCCGTTGACCTCGATTGGTTTTGGAGAGGATGGTTTTTTGGAACGGACAATGTGGACATAGAGCTGAGTGAGGTGAAATGGTTTAAGCTAAATACCCAAGCCGCAGATCCTGAAAGCAAAACACCTAAGACGCAACAGGGCGATCTGGCAGCTCAGAATAAAGGGAACACAACAGATTTTAGCCAAGGAGCGAAACCGTTGACTATTTCAAATACTCCTGACGCCAATTATGGTCAGTTCCTCAGTCGACTCGACGACAAAGCAGTGCGAAAAAATTTGGAAGGGAAAAATCTCTACGAATTGAAATTCAAGAATGTCGGGGGGCTCATTACTCCTATTGTGATCGAGTGGACATTTAAGGATGGGTCAAAGGAAATCGAACGCGTGCCCGCCGAAATTTGGCGATTGAATGAGAATGAAGTTTCAAAAATATTTGTGAAGGACAAGGAAGTAACCAACATCGTGGTTGATCCAAATGCAGAACTCGCAGACATTGAGACGAGCAACAATTCCTTCCCCAAAAAAGCGCCGAGCGAATCGAAGTTTGATCAGCTGAAGAAGAATTAATCAACAAGAGCTGTGACGCTCTGTGTTCTTTGTGGGTTTCACATCTCTGTGACTCACGAAGAACATGGGGCGCACTGGTAAATCAAAGCATTTGCGTTCATGGAACAGCTTATCCGCACATTTTACACCGCCTTTCAAAACAAAGATTGGAAAACCATGCAATCGTGTTATCACGATGACATCGTGTTCTCGGATCCCGTGTTCAAGTATTTGCAAGGGAATCAAGCAAAAGCCATGTGGCACATGCTTGTCACCGCCGGAAAAGATCTTGAAATCAAATTCGACAAAGTAAAAGCAACCGATAAAAAAGGATCCTGCCACTGGGAGGCCTTTTATACTTTCTCGAAGACGGGAAACAAAGTCCACAACGTGATCGAAGCGAAATTTGAGTTTAAGGATGGGAAAATCTATGCCCACCTCGACGCATTCAACCTCTGGCGGTGGAGCAGCATGGCGTTGGGGGTGGGTGGGGCGTTGCTGGGGTGGACGCCGATCGTCCGAGGACGGGTTAGGAGGATTGCAAAGAGAAATCTAAAAAAATTTATGGAGGCGAATGGATATTAAGCTGCGAGATTGACCAGCTTCACAAAAGTCTCTTTGCTTACCGGCTTCACTACATAGTCATTCACCAGCTTGTGTTGTTTTGCGCGGTTTATATCGGCTGGATCAATGGACGAACTGACCATAAATATTTTGATCGACTTGCTCAAACGGCTTTTGATTTTCTCGAAATCATCCAGGAACATCCATCCATCGACTTGCGGCATGTTGATGTCCAAGAACAACACATCGGGGAGCAATTCAATTTGATCAAAGTTTTTTTCGAGATACCTCAGCGCCTCTCCTCCGTTCGTAAACTGAAGGATTTCCTCGGTAATATTGGCCCCCTTTATCGTGCGAGAGGCGATCATTCGAAAAATCGAATCATCATCCACCAACGCAATTACCGGTCTACGATCAAGGGCGCGCATTCTTGTTGAAATTTACGACAAAGGTAGCACCTTCGTTTGGTTTACTAAAGACTTTTATCTCTCCCCCCATCGCCTCCACTTGGTTTTTCGTGATGAAAAGGCCTATTCCTTTCGCTTCTGCGTGTAGGTGGAAAGTTTTATTGAGTTTAAACACCTGATGGCCGTACTTTTCCAGGTCTATGCCCAACCCGTTGTCTGAAACTTCCAGTACGGTGTATCCCTCGCGTTCAAAAGTCTTGAACGAAATTTCAGGAGTAATGTTCTTCCGTCGGTATTTCAAGGCATTACTCAGAAGGTTCAACAGAATGCTTTCCAAATAAATATTGGGGTAATGGATTTTGCTCACTTTAAATTCACTGGTGACTGCTGCTTTGGTCTCATTGATTTTCGCTGAAAACATCCTTCTTACCTTCTCAAAAGTTGTAGCAAATGAAACCGTCTGCCGCTCGATGTCAGTATACTGTCTGATCTTCAACACTTCCACCAATTCATTGAAGGTGTCGTGCACGGCATGACTTGAGGTCTTCAATAAATTGAAATATTCCGTGCGTTCTTTTTCTGATGTGGTTTCTTCGTAGAAAGAGATCAGAGATAAAATATTTCCGATGGGTCCGCGTAAATTGTGCGAAACAATCTGGGCAAAGTCCTCCAGTTGATCGTTCTTTCTCTTTAAATCGCTGGCCACGTTGGCGAGCCTTGCGTTCTGTTCCTGGATCTTTTCTTTCGCTTTCTTGCGACCGGTGACGTCTCTAAACTCGGTGACACGAATCGTCTTGCCCATGTATGGGATGTTTTTTCCTTGCACCTCCATCGCAAATTTCGACCCGTCCTTTCTCAAGCACATCACGTCATACGGCTTATCGTACCCCGATATGATTCGTTCCATCACCAGCGCTCGGTCAGCTTCTGCGATGAGCTGGAGTCC
Organism: Cyclobacteriaceae bacterium; assembly: GCA_035492075.1. Lineage (GTDB taxonomy): Bacteria > Bacteroidota > Bacteroidia > Cytophagales > Cyclobacteriaceae > ELB16-189. The sequence goes on from DATJJP010000040.1 coordinate 23,752, forward strand.
ATTGAGCCCAATAAGTTCGTCATATGAATAACCGGTCAGGTCGCTTAACCCTTGGTTGCAATCGATGATTACACCTTTGTCGTGCAAACCGATGCCTCCAAACGAAGCTTCTTGCAGCGTCCGGAAACGTTGCTCACTTTCGAGGGCTTGGTGCAATGCCATTTCCATCCGACTCTCAATTTGCTTGCGATTGATGGAACCGGAAACCATCGCTGCATAAGCATTCAGCACCGAGATTTCGATGTCAGACCACTTCCGTTCATACCGGCGCTCGCAAAACCCCATGAACCCCCAAAAGAGATCGCCAACAAAAATGGGAAACAACAAAACCGATTTGCTCGCTTCGTCTTCTACTATTTTTCGAAAAGGGCTATTCAATTCCAATTTGCTAACTACCTGAAAGTACGGGCGATTTGACCGAAGGGGCTCATATATCTCTTCCATCTGGTCATATCGGAGGTCCTGGAGTTTAGAACGACCCGCATCAGAAAGTGTGGCGTCGGCATTCCACTCAAAGCGTTTACTCGTGGTTAGGGTTCCTTCTTTCGACAAGTTGTTTTCAAACAAAAAAACACGCTCCACTTTGGTTGCCTCGCCAATAAGTTTCAAGCCGATACCCACTGCCGCTGACCAATCCCTATTTGCCAGCAGCTCGCGCGTGGCTTGAGCGAGTGATGAGAAAAGCGCATCCCGAATCTGAAGTTCTTTTAACAGAGCCGCCCGATCCCCTTTCCTGACGGCAGACGATTCACGCTTTTGGCTTCGTCCTGAGTCAAGCTTTCCGCTTCTTTTTGCTGGTGTCTTTTTGGGCATAGGCTGCCTCTCAAGATAAGGAAAAAATAGTCCTCCTTCTTGAAGCGAGAGACAACAATAAACGAGTGATTATTCGGTCCGCAAACTGTTCGCCGGATTAGCTGTAGCCGCTTTTACGGCTTGAGAGCTGACCGTGATAACAGCAAGCAACAGTGCGGCCACACCGGCCAACGCGATCACCCACCATTGTATCGTGATGCGGTAGGGAAATGCCTGCAACCATTTATTCATCAACCACCAGGAAAGCGGACCCGCTATCACAAAGGCAATCAAAACCAATTTTGCAAAATCCCGCGACAACAACACGATTACGCTTGAGACGTTTGCGCCTAACACCTTTCGAATTCCGATTTCCTTTGTGCGCTGCTCGGCCGTGAAGGCAGCCAGACCAAACAGCCCAAGACAAGAAATCAAAATAGCAAGTGAGGCAAATACATTGGAAATACTTGTGATCATCTCCACACTTGAAAATTTCCGCTGAAACTCAACGTCGGCAAATTTGTAATCAAATGGATACTCAGGATTATGTTGGCGGAAGACAGCTTCGATTTTCTTTAAGTTCTCACTCACATCACCTTTGGGCATTCGAATGACCATAAATGCAAACCAGCTGGGATCATAGACGATCATCATCGGATCGACAGGTTTGTAAACTGAACCCATAAGCACATTATCCATGATGCCGATGACTTTATATTTTCTGTCATTCCACTTTATATCCTCTCCCACCGGGTTTTTCAAGTTCATGTAATCAACAGCGGCCTGATTCAGTATCAGTGAAAGGGAATCATTGAACTGTTCAGAGAAATCTCGACCTTCTTTAATCTTCACGCCGATGGTTTTGATAAAATCATAGTCCGTCGCCTCCGTGGCAACGGAAGGACGCTGATCATCGCGCTTGCCCTGCCATGATACGTCGCCCATGTAGGCATAGATATTTGTAATTGGGTTGTTCGACGACGTCGCCTGCAATGCAAGGCCCTTAGAAATCAATTCATTTTTAATGATTTTATACTTCTTTTGAATGTCACCCTGATTCTCAATCACCAAAAGGTTTTCTCGGTCGTAACCAATTTCCCTTTTTTTGCCATGTTGTACCTGCTGATTAAACACGACCGATCCCACCAGCAAAAAAATGGAGAGCACAAACTGCAACACTACCAAGATTTTTCTTGGGGTAGCCCCTATACCTATGGCGATCGACTTGCCCTTTAAAACAGAGACTGCCTTAAATGCGGAAAGGTAAAATGCAGGATAACTTCCTGCAATCAGACCAGTGCCAAACACAACAATAAATGAAGCGATCCAAAAGAGTTGATTACCAAATTCGATCGTCAGTTTTTTTCCGACCAAATTATTATAGAACGGTAGCGCCAATTCGGTCATCACTAAACTCAAAACATAGGCAATCAAAACCACAATCATTGACTCACTGATGAATTGAAAAATCAACTCTTTTCTTCGTGACCCGACGGACTTCCGAATACCGACTTCCTTGGCGCGGCTCTCACTTCGTGCAGTCGCGAGGTTCATGAAATTGATGCATGCAATGACCAAGATCAAAACCGCCACCAGTGAAAAAGACCGAACAGCTTCTATCCCGCCACCCGCCGGTTTTCCATTTTCAAATTTTGACCATAGTCTCCATTTCCCGACGGGGTGAAAAATCGGTTTCATTTTTGACTCTGGTAAATTCTTCGTGATCACCGATTTCACTCGATCCTCGACGATCGATGGCGATACGCCTTCGGTCAGCTGCACGTAGATTTGAAACGCGTTGTTCCTCCAATTGGTCAGCGAGTTTTTTACCCACGCTTGCGATGAAATGTAAGATTGGAACGGCAGAAGAAATTCAAATTGCAATGTGGATCTCGACGAAACGTCTTCGATTACACCCGTAACGGTAGCATCGATGGAGTCGTCCACGCGAACCATCTTTCCAAGGGCATCTTGGGTTCCAAAAAGAGCGATGGCAGTGGTTTTTGTTAAAACAATTCCAGTTGGATTTTTTAATGCATCGTTAGGCGAACCTTGCAATAGAGGAAATGAAAACATTTTTAGGAAGTCCTCTCCGGCATACAATCCTTCCTTCATAAATTTCTTTTCTCCCGCAACAAGAAGGTGATTGCCACCCCAGTCGGTGGGAGCTACGTACTGAATATCTCGCTGGTTTTTTCTCAGCTCTTCTGCGAGGGGCAGCGGCAGGGAGCGCTGTGTGACAATTTTTCCTCCGTCCCCTTCCGCATTTCCGTAGACTTGGAATAGCGTTTCTTTGTTTTGGTGAAAACTGTCAAATGACAATTCATCGTTTACCCACAGCATGATAAGTAAACTGCTGGCGATACCCGCAGCCAATCCAAAAATGTTGATGAACGAGTAAACGGAGTTCTTGAAAATATTGCGGAAAGCAATTTTGAGCCAGTTGCGAATCATGGGTACGGTTTTGATCCCACAATTACGAATATGATGCCAAGACGATTTCAACCGAAAATTCCTTCATTCTGAAGCAATTCGTGTGCGCGATTGAAAAAAAATGTCCGATTGCGGGCAACAATCCATCGCCTGTTAAGGAATTCCTAACGATAAAATACTGTTGCCTTTTTAGTAGCTTCGCCCGTTTTAATGCACTTATGAGTCTTTACGATCGATATCCTGTCTCGTTCACCAACTCTCTTTCGGGGAAAAAAGAGAAGTTTCAATCACTGGTGCCTGGCTTTGTAGGAATGTATGTGTGCGGGCCGACCGTCTATAATTATGTGCATCTAGGCAACACGCGTACGTTTTTGTCATTCGATATCATTTCCAGGTACCTGCGATTTCTCGGATATAGAGTGCGTTACGTGCGCAATATCACCGACGTGGGCCACCTTGAAAGCGATGCCGACGAAGGCGAAGACAAAATCGGGAAGAAAGCGCGACTCGAACAACTCGAACCGATGGAGATTGTAAAACGCTACACTGAGGATTTCCACACCGTGATGCGTCAGTTCAATATCCTTCCGCCCAGCATCGAGCCCTCGGCCACAGGCCATATCGTCGAGCAAATCAACATCACCAAGAAATTGATCGACCTTGGGTTGGCATATGAGGTCAACGGTTCGGTCTATTTTGATGTAAAAAAATACAACCAATCGCATCATTATGGAATCCTTTCAGGTCGCAATATTGAAGAGTTGATGGAAAGCGGTCGTGACCTCGACAGTCAAGATGAGAAGCGTGAGAAGGTTGATTTTGCGCTTTGGAAAAAAGCGTCTCCTCAGCACATCATGCGATGGCCTTCTCCGTGGGGTGAAGGGTTCCCAGGCTGGCACATTGAGTGTACCGTGATGAGCACAAAATATTTAGGCGAAACGTTCGACATCCACGGGGGTGGCATGGACTTAAAATTTCCCCACCACGAATGCGAGATCGCACAAGGCACGGCAGCGAATGGAAAGAAGCCAGTTCAATATTGGATTCATTCGAATATGCTTACGGTCAACGGTCAGAAAATGAGTAAATCATTGGGCAATTCCTTTCTTCCTTCAGAATTGTTTGCGGGAAGTCATCCACTGCTTGAAAGAGGATACAGCCCGATGACCGTGCGCTTCTTCATGCTGCAGTCGCACTACAGCAGCACGCTCGATTTCTCTAACGAAGCATTGAATGCGGCAGAGAAAGGATTCAAGAAACTGAACAACGCCCTCGGCTTGATCAAGTCGTTGGAACATCCAAAGAACACCTCAACCATAAATGCTGAACTTGAGAAAATTTTAGGCGGACAAATCGACAAGTGTTTTGAAAACATGAGCGACGATTTCAACACTGCTAAGACATTGGCAGTGCTTTTTGAAATGTCCTCCCAAATCAATACGTGGGCAAGTCAAAAGAATTCGTTGGTACAAGTCAGTGAAGCAACTTTCGATCGTTACAAGTCGACGTATGTTTCAATAATGGAGGAAGTGCTTGGCCTGAAAGAAGAAACAAGCAGCAACAACGACCTTCTGGACGGAACAATTAATGTGTTGATCAATTTGCGCAAGAAAGTTCGCGCCGATAAAAACTTCGCGCTTTCCGACAAAATCCGCGACGACTTGAAAGCGATTGGTGTTCAATTGAAAGATGGAAAGGACGGGGAAATGAGCTATGAAATCGAAAATTAGTTTCGAGTCGCTAGCTTCGAGCTTCGAGTATTTCTCGCGGCTCGCGGCCAAAGGCTTGCTGCGTAAAACATGTTGAAAAAAATCTTCATTCTGCCCATCCGCTTTTATCAAACGGCGATCTCGCCACACCTTGGCGCACATTGCAGACATACACCTTCGTGTTCTCAATACACGATTGAAGCTATTCAGGAGTGGGGTGTGATCAAAGGAATATGGTTGGGCTCCAAACGAATTGCGCGTTGCCATCCTTGGGGAACGAGCGGCTACGATCCCGTTCCAAAAAAATCCGAAACAGAAAGTCGTTAAACATTCTACAAATAGAGAAAATTCTTTCTCATTTTTCTCCTCTCTTACGATCAATCTTATCAAAATTCTATTTTGATTTTGTCGTCAATCGCCTACATTTAATGCGAATAAAAAATGTATGGCCAAATTTCAGATCAAGAAAAATCCTAAACAGTACGATGCAATTATTGTAGGGTCTGGTGCGGGGGGAGGAATGTCTGCCTATGTGCTTTCACAAGCCGGTATCAAGGTGTTGTTATTAGAAGCAGGTCCTTTATACGATCCAGCAAAAAATATCACTCAATTAAAATGGCCGTACGAATCCCCAAGACGCGGAGCGAGTACTCAGTTCAGAAATTTTGGCGACTTTGATGCAGCCTATGGTGGATGGAATTTGGATGGAGAGCCATACACCCATAAAGATGGAACCAAATTCGATTGGTTCCGCTCACGAATGTTAGGTGGCCGCACCAACCACTGGGGAAGAATTTCTCTCCGCTTCGGGCCAAAAGATTTCAAACACAAAAGCATTGACGGACTCGGTGACGACTGGCCCATCGGATATGATGACATCGCTCCGTATTACGACAAAGTAGATCAACTCATTGGTGTGTTCGGCTCAAAAGAAAACATGCCCGATCACCCGGACGGAATTTTTCTTCCGCCGCCAAAGCCAAGGTTGCATGAGGTTTTCATTCAGGATGCGGGCAAGGCACTGAATATTCCCGTGATTCCTTCACGGCTTTCTATCCTTACAAAACCACTGCCCAATAATAAAGATCGCGGCAGTTGTTTCTTTTGCTCTCAGTGTAATCGGGGGTGCCAGGTGTACGGCGATTTCTCTTCCTCCTCTGTATTGGTAAACCCTGCGTTAAAGACAGGCAACGTAGACGTCATCGCCAATGCAATGGTACGCGAGGTACTCACCGACAATCAAGGTAAGGCTACAGGCGTGTCGTACGTGAGCAAAGACGATATGCAGGAATATGAAGTGAGTGCAAAAGTGGTAGTGCTGGCAGCGAGTGCATGCGAGTCGGCACGTCTGCTCCTCAACTCGAAATCCTCTAATCATCAAAATGGGTTGGCCAATTCAAGTAACGTCGTTGGAAAATATTTGCACGACTCCACTGGCGCTGGCATGGGTGGCATCATTCCAAAATTGGTGGGGCGTAAACGCTACAATGAAGACGGCGTTGGCGGCCTCCATGTATACACGCCTTGGTGGCTTGACAACAAGAAATTGGATTTCAAACGCGGCTATCACATTGAATATTATGGTGGCATGGGTATGCCCGGCTACGGATTTGGCTTTGGCATGCAAAACACCAATGGAAAATACCCGGGCCGCGATGGCAAACAAAAAGCGGGAGGCGGCTATGGGGCTTCATTGAAAGACGACTATCGCTATTTCTATGGTGCGTATTTCGGAATGGACGGCCGAGGTGAAGCGATTGCTCGTGAAGACAATTATTGTGAGATTGATCCGAACACCGTTGACAAGTACGGTATACCGGTTCTGCGATTCCATTATAAATGGAGCGATCAGGAAGTCAAGCAAGCCAAGCACATGAAGGATACTTTCCGCGAGATCATTCACAAAGTAGGCGGAGTAATCACTTGGGGTGACGATGGTCCGGAAAACGACTATGGTTTACAGGCTCCGGGGCGGATCATTCACGAAGTGGGAACCACTCGCATGGGTGACGATCCGAAAAAATCAGTGGTGAACAAATTCAACCAAGCGCACGACTGCAAAAATCTTTTCGTGATGGATGGTGGTCCATTTGTGTCACAAGCCGACAAGAACCCTACTTGGACGATCCTTGCATTAGCGATGAGAGCATCCGAGTATCTGATTGATGAAATGAAAAAACAAAATTTATAAGACATAAGACGCAAGTAACAAGACAAACGACCATCTTGATACTTATGTCTTGCTACTTAATACCATTATGGACAGAAGAAAATACTTAAAAACTCTTGCCGTTGGAACGGTAGGTGCGATGTCTGCAACCGCGCTGATCGAATCGTGCAAGCCGGAAGACAAGGCGAAAGAAATTGCCAATGCGCCAACCATCGACCGAACACCGGCAGAACTGGAGCATTACAACAAACTGATGGCCGAAAAGTTTTTTGATGCGCATGAAATGGCAACCATCGCGGTCCTTGCCGACATTATTATTCCGAAAGACGAAAAATCAGGAAGCGCCACCGAAGCGGGCGTGCCCGATTTCATCGAATTCATCGCGAAAGATATGCCGCGCCATCAAGTCCCATTGAGGGGTGGAATCAAATGGATCGACATCCATTCGATGAAAAAATTCAGCGCCTCTTTTGTAGAGTGCAACCCAGAGCAGCAAATCCAAATCGTTGATGAAATCGCCTATCCTGAAAAAGCCAAACCCGAAGTGCAACAAGGTGTTTCGTTTTTCAATTTGATGCGTGATTTAACGGCGACTGGGTTCTTCACAAGTAAAATGGGAATCGAAGATCTTGGATATATGGGCAACAAACCAAATCAATGGAACGGCGTGCCGCAAGAGGTGCTCGAGCAGTATGGGGTGAAATACGATCAACATACACTCGACGTGTGTGTTAAATTTGATACCTAGCAATAGCTCTCTGTCAGAGACTGACTTTGTCCCAGGCAGAGAGTATTCGTTCACAAACATTAAATTGATAATTGACACATTGAAAATCGAACATTAGTATGGTTAGCAGAAGAAAATTCATCACCCAGGCAGCCACGGCTGCAGCGGCGTTCACCATTCTCCCTCGTTTTGTTTTGGGAGGTAAAGGTTTCACCGCACCAAGCGACACTCTATATATCGCCGGCATTGGTGCAGGAGGTAAAGGAACAAGCGACCTCACCGGTTTCGCTGGATCTCCAGATGGAAAAACGGTAGGGAGCCCCAACGCCCGCATTGCCTTCCTTTGCGATGTAGACGACCGACAGGCGGTTCAGTCGGTGAAGAATTTCCCGAATGCCAAACGCTACAAGGATTTTAGGGAGATGTTAGACAAAGAGGCGAAAGGCATCGATGCCGTGTCCGTGTCTACACCCGACCATACCCATGCTGTGGCTGCAATGGCTGCCATGCAACTGGGCAAACACGTGTATGTGCAAAAACCGTTGACGCACGATATCCATGAAGCTCGTATGCTCACCGAAGCCGCCCGCAAGTACAAAGTGGTAACTCAAATGGGCAATCAATACGGCTCCGGTGATGATGTGCGGAAATTCAAAGAAATGTACGACGCCAAGCTCATTGGAAACGTAACCCGGGTGTGGGCATGGACGAATCGACCTGTGTGGCCACAAGGTGTACCGACACCCACCGGGAAGTTTGAAATACCCCAAGAACTTGATTGGAATTTATGGCTGGGCCCTGTCAAAGAAATGGAATACAACCCCGCCTATGTTCCGTTCAACTGGCGTGGCTGGTGGAATTTTGGAACAGGCGCCCTTGGTGACATGGCTTGCCACGTGCTCGATCCCGTTTTCAGAATTTTACCAATCGACTACCCTAACTCCGTGGAGTGCAGTACCGCCACCACTTGGGAAGGGTTTTTCAAAGAAGCTCACAACGATGACAGTTGCCCCGCGGCTTCAATCATTCACTTAAATTTCCCTCGTAAAGACGGCAAGGGAGATATCAAGGTAACTTGGATGGATGGTGGTCTACTTCCACCGCGCCCCGAAGAGTTGCTTCCTGATGAAAAAATGGGCGACTGGAACGGTGGTGTCATCTTCGAAGGAACAAAAGGAAAAATCATGGCGGGATGTTATGGATTAAACCCTACCCTACTGCCCAGTTCATTGATGAAAACCAAAAAGCTCCCGACGCCGAGCATTCAACGCGTTCCCGAAGGCCATTATGTGCAATGGGTGAATGCGTGCATGAAGGGCTATGGAACGTACACTAGTTCAGGTTTTGATTATGCTGGGCCGTTCACGGAGGCGGTGCTTATGGGCAATCTTGCTCTCCGTAGCTATACCATCCAGCAAGCTTCTGCCGACGGCAAGAGCAAATCTTATACTGGGCGCAAGAAATTGGTCTGGGATGCCAAGAACATGAAGATCACTAACTACGATGAAGCAAATGCATTCGTGAAGAGGGAGTATCGCGCGGGTTGGACTTTGTAAGCAAATGCGACTTCGTACTTAAGAGAATAGTCTCAAGGCTGACCTTTATTGCTCTGTCTCCATTTGAAGGATTTTTCGTCGATCGCCCGCATGGTGCAAAGAATGCCATCGAGGTGGTCAAATTCGTGTTGAATCAATTCAGACATGCCGTCTTTCAAATCGAGTTGTTGGTTTTTCCAATGCTCGTCGCGAAAACCAAGCGTCAGTGATTTATGCCTTTTCAACTTTACCAAAAGATTGGGGAAGCACATACAATCGTCCCAGAGCTCAAACATTTCGGAGCTCAGGTTGGAGAGAACAGGATTGATAATCACAAGAGGCTTGTCTACGTTGATGTAGATGAGTCGTTTCATAATACCGAGCTGAGGCGCTGCGATACCGCGGCCAAAATTATAGCGTTGACGAATTTGCTTCATCACGTTGTCCAAATCCGCAACCCAACCCGGCACTAGCTTTAGTTCGCTTTCCAAAACAGGCGCTGACAACTCGTATAGCCGTGGATTGCCCAATAGCAACAAATCATCAATTCCCTTCATGACCTTAATCAGTTCTTTGCTTCAGCATATACTCTTTTCGAACAACGCTGGCGAGTTTATGATCGCCGGCATGGCTCCATCCCGGAGGCATGATCACGTAAAGGATTTTATTGATCAACCCTGGGGCATTCACGATGTCTTTGGCTAAATAATAGAACTCTCCAAAGTAAACGTCCCAAAAATTATTGGCATTGATCGCTCTTGTGACTCCATATTCAATTTGGATGTCTTTTTGCTCGGGCTGATATGTTCTGAACACCCTGTCCCAAATGTTCAAGAGGTTACAGAAATTAGTGTCCATGTAAAGCGGGTTCCGTGCGTGGTGCACTCGATGATGCGACGGCGTGAGAATAAGCTTCCCCAGCCACCCCATTCTGCTGTCTTTCATGAAATTTTCTCCCACATGTATAAACCCGCCCCAAGTGCCATCAATGAACATGATTGCGAAAAGCATCACAGGCTCGACACCCAACAACATGCAAATAGAAGTGCGAATAAAGTCTGCGTAAGGTGCTTCCAAAATAAAATGGGCATAGGTCACCGAAAGGTTCATTTGCTCGGGAGCATGATGGGTCGAATGAAGGCACCAAAACAAACGCACTTTGTGAGCCAAATAGTGATAAATGAAATGAGAGAATTCCCAAGCGATATAGCCGAGAACGAATCCGTACCAACTCAGGGGTAGATGAATAATTGCGAGCGGCTGGAAAGTGCCCAGGCAAAACGCCATCACACCTAAGGAAACATAACGCCCGACAATCCTATTGAATACATAGATAAAAAAAGGAATCTTGTATTCTGTCGAATGGAATTTCTTGTGGGCAAAAGCCATACCCATTTCAATCACTACAATAAACGGGATGAGCGGCGAAATTGCGGTGGTGATCCCTCCCCAGGTCCGAAGAGAATGATAATTGCCAGACTTTATTAAGTCGATGACTCCTTGGATGGAGAAGAAACCAAGGATTTCGTTTTTGATGAGCTCTAGGAATTCCATTCTATCGAGGTTAAGGCCACGGAAAAGATAAAATTAATCCAAAAAAGTCGTTTGGCTTCTTCATATTAAGTGCGATGACGAAGGAAAATGAGTGAATTTGTCATTGATGGCCAGGAGACTAAACTTCGTTGTTTCAAGGAGTTTTCGTCCGGTTTAAGACAGCGGATTAAAAATTTGTTATTTTTGCGCCCACAAAATCTGGAGAGTTGTCCGAGTGGTTGAAGGAGCACGCCTGGAAAGTGTGTATACCTGCAAGGGTATCGAGGGTTCGAATCCCTCACTCTCCGCTTGAGTGCTTGTAACTAACTGAATCTCATATCAGTTACAACATTCCGTACTACGATTTCCGTACCAATTCCGTACTATTTTTTGATCAAAAAAATATTTTTTCCCCCTGAAAAATCACTTCAAGGTTTATGAAGACAAAGAGAAAACATAACGGCCACTTACATCAGCAGTACTGAATCGGCCTCCTAATTTCACGTTGTTCTCACCTGTCCATTTACATTTGATAATAAAAAACAAAATCAAAATGGAAACAAAATTTTTGTACGGTGACAAATTCACTGAGAATTTAGAAGCATTGCTAAATGATCTTATTAAAATTCAAGAGACCAATCAATGGTTTAAGGCGCATGAGGAAGATATGCCGTCAGATGAATACAACCAATTGTATTGGTATAGATTAAATTGGAATGGTTATGGAATCAAACTTGATTTTTACTCCAAAGTACCCCTAAGCATTCGAAACGAATGCACTCTATCCTTTGAAAAACATTTTGGTAAGAAATAAAAACGATTAACCGAGGCATTAGTTTTTATCATCTCTCCACAAATCGTAGTTCTTCTTTATCCAATACAGGATCGTAAGCACCAACACGCCTGTTGTCAAGGCTAGATTAATATTCGAAAGTGAAAAAGATCACGGCTGCTGAGGTGCTGATATAAGCAATGGTGTGTTTCATATTTCCGAATTATGTTAAAGTGAACGTCTTGGTTGTTCCACCAACTCTCATCTTCAAATTCGTACCATCATACCAGATGTCCCCGTCATTAGGTGAAGTAGGTGCAGTTCCGTTTCTGATTCTCAAACTTGACTTGGTAGTTGAAGAACCTGTGATGTCAACATTTGCAGTTGGGGTAGAAACACCGAATCCATTTGTTGCGCTTGTAGGTTCAACCAATAAACCATAAAGACTACCTCTAAGAGAAGTCAATGTTGGTTTAAGATCAAGAAGAACCACATTGGCGTTAGCTGTACCTGTCTGATTTACTGTCGGTGTTAACTGCAACTGCGTGTAGCTTTGATTTCCTGATGACGGAGCAAAAGATGAGAGGCACATAAGGTTGCGGCACATGCTAAAAGAAAAACGCTTTATTTCCTATGGCGGTGTAACCTTAGCAAAATCGATCACCGTATCCCCGATTTGAGGATTTGAAAGTCTTTTTAAAAAAATCTCTAGCTGCTTTTGGATTGCTGAAAAAAACCATTTTCATTAAGAAAATAAAGAAAGGCGAAGCATCTGCTTCGCCTTTAAATTGTTTCTTCGGTTAATCAATGATTTATGATCAATCTTTCCTTTTTGTCCTTCGATCCATCTGACATTTTCAAATAGTAGGTTCCCTTCTGCCAGTCATTTACCTGAACGTTGACCTCAGTTCCACCAATCACTGTGTTCCGATACATTGTTTGGTCTTGCTCATTGACGATACTTATGGACACGGTAGACTCGCTCCTGCTGAACGACTGAGTTTTTATCGTTACGTATTTGTCCGAAGGGTTGGGATAAATTTCCGAATTTTGATCGCCCCCACCTCCGCAATCGACAATCTGACCGATCCAAGTTGCATTGCCCGACCACGTTCCACATAAATTGGTGACTGTCGCGCCAACAGAAGCATAACTGCCTATAGTCCCGTTATAATAAACTGACGCAGTTGGTGCGCCATAACTGCTGATGCTGACATTTGAACCAGTCCAAGCTATGTTAGAATAAACACCTGTGGGATAGGCAGCGTCAAGGTATGTTTGAAACTGGTCTGTGCTTCCAGCACATACCGTACTTGGCAAAAATGAATTGCCATTGTCGGTAAGCCCAGTTAAGAACGGCAAACCAATCCAAATATCTTTGCTTTGCGTTTTTGATCCGCAAGCAGTTGATATTGTTGCGGTAACCGAAACACCGCCATTATAGTTATTAACTATAGAAGCTGCTCCAGTTGATGCGTTGGTGAAGTTTAACGCAGAAGAGTTACTGGATGACCAATTTATTGAAGTGCCTGAAGGTTGATTGGTGACCTGCATTGTGGGGTTGCTACAGAGCGTCGTTGGGGAAAAAGTAAAGGAGTTTGGGATATTATTGGTATTGCCCGCCACGACCGTCATTATGGTACTGCTGAGGGGGCGAATCTCTGTGACGAAACCGCAAGCTGAATTACGGGAACCCACGCCAACCTGCACAGAGCTGTTCGATGGTGTCCAGTTCGAATAAGTTAATGTCAGGGTGTTTCCAGTTGTGGTGGTACCACTATTATCAAGAGACAATCCACTACCAATCGTTGTCCAACTATATCCTGTAATATTGGTTGTTGATAAGACCGTTGCGGTAAAAATAATCGATCCGCTACCGCACAATGCATTTATGTTGGATGAAATTGAGGGTACTTCAATAGATTGAATGGTGACGTTAAGTCTCCCGCAAACATTTTCGACAAATCCAGTTGAAACATTGTCCCATTGCACTTTTGCCCAAACTGTACCGTCAGAGTTAGTTCCTGTAGTCTTTACTTGGTTTCCACCATCGATGGTGGAATTAGTAGAGCAACCAGAACAAAACCAACCCGAAGCATCACAACCAGTAGCGGACGTATAGGTGAAGAACGTACTGGTAAAAGGGCAGAGATTTGTGGAAGACCCAGCAACAGGGGGACTCTGAGTAAAAGAAATATTAAAGTAGAAAAGTAAGACAGATAGTAGGAATATATGTTTCATAGATTATAGGTTTGGTTTTTGTAAATATTTTCGATTGACTTTGCCAAAACTGATACCAACAAGTAGAGAATAGTTGTGTGAATAAACGGGAGGAACTTGGTTTGTTACCACAATGTTTTTTAGTCCGTAATTGTCTGATAATTGGAACGTGAGCGACTTATTTTTTAATGGAATTGTGTACCCAATGTTGACTGTCAATCCTGCATCAAGAGTCCGATACGCCTGAAGGGGATTGGAATGAGACGGTGCCAAAGGCGGTGAGTAATTAATGTACTCGGTTTTTGTCATCGCTTTGTAAGGACTTCCGATATATCCGCCAACACCGATGTTGAATTTTTTAAAAAGATATTGCGGAACAATAGCAAGAGTGATAAATGAAATTGATTGCTGAACCTTGATCGAATTTTTGTATGTGTAAATCGGAAAAACGTCAGGAGATGGAACATAGTAGTCGCCATAGCTGTTCGCTCCTTTTTCCTCTGATAGAAGTCGTGCTGTCAAACCAAAGTGCTCGCTATAGCGGTGGGTAAGGCCGAAACCAAATGAGAAACCAATTTTTGTCATCGGCTTCCAAAGCGTGGAATTGCCTTGTGATAAAGTCTGGTTGTAAAGTCCGTCACCTCTTTCCGTTGTCGGCCCACCTCCGATCAAAAAGTATAAGCTATTCTTTCCCTGACCCTGTGACTTGTAAAAACTTAGCAACAATAGAACAATACTCAGGCGTTTGGTCATAGGTTTTTTGTTATTCGCACAAGATAAACGCCTTTCAGCTTTCACAAAAGGTAAAGGCGTTGTCAAGCACGAGGGTTAGGTGTATGGGAATTACTCCCAATCAATTCCCGATGGGTACTCACCTATAAGTATGGGAATCTACTTTGTGATTTTGATTTTATCGAATAACTCTCGCTTCCGCTTCATTGATCTTACCTTGACTTAGCTTTCCTCAAGCTGACTGGTATTCAATAGGTGCCCCGTAAACATCGCTATCTCGTGAACCTGAAAGCGGTCATCGAATAGAATTTGCGAGAATGTATCATTATAAACATCACCATCGGAGTGCAGATCGTCCATTGCTATCCATTCATCATGGTAATCATTGTGATCGACGTCGTCCATTTGTTGCTGGCTATTTTTCGGATAAGTTCAAGCTAAAAAACGAGCGTCTACTCCTTCTTCTTTCCCTGGCAGTCCTCCAACATTTTTTTCAACCGCACTACTTCGCCAGCCAAGCCTACCGACAGTGCCTTTTGTTCCAGCGCATCTTTTACGGCAACCTCTACTTTCCTTCTTTCTTGAAGGGCACTTCGTTCGGCAGCTTCCGCTCGCTGCTTCCAAACCTTTGCGGAAGTGGTGTCTTGTTTGATCACTTGGTGGACTGTCTCTAGATCTGTGGTTCCGGCAGCGTAATGGTTCGGGCCAAGTAGCAAAAATAACGTCAATGATAGGGTGTTCATTTTTTCAATATTTTAAGAAAGATACAAAACTCGTTTTGCGATCGCATTTTACCCTGTTTTTACGAAGGCGCAAGGCCCTTTCGCAATTTAAAATGGGAGTACCTCCCATTGGCGAAATATCCATTATTGCTCGATTTGCACATTTGTATCACAACATTTTAATCCATTCCCTCCAATGGAAAAACAAATAAACCTAAGCTTGACAAAGCTGATCAGCATAATGTGCAGCGGTATCGTCAATAATAATTTTGATGCACGCCCACTCTATAGCAACCTTAAAAGACGGGTGCCCAACGAGACCCAACGACTGGATGCAATCATCAAGATAATCGATGCCGAATATCACAACTACTACCTGTTCATCTTGTCAAAATTGTCAACCTACGACGGTTCGCATTCAAAATAATTGAGTGTATTTTTAGTGGAAGTATTCTTCTACCAAAAATACATGCTCAAAATTCTCTCGATTGCCTGTACTTTGATCATCAGTACGCTGTCGCCTGCCTCTGGTCAAACTCGAACCAAGCTCATCCTACTCGGAACAGGTACACCCAATGCAGACATCAATAAGTTCGGGCCATCTACCGCGATTGTTGTGGACGACCAGCCCTACATCATCGATTGTGGCCCAGGTGTAGTAAGACGCGCAGTAGCCGCAGGGATAGACGTCAAGAAACTCAATTTCCTTTTTGTAACTCATCTTCATTCAGATCACACCAGTGGTTATCCTGATTTTCTTTTGACCCCTGCCGTGCTGGAAAGACCTGGTGCCCTCAACGTGTTTGGCCCTGAGGGCATTCAATCGATGAACGATCACATCCTCAAGGCGTACGAAAAAGACTTGGCCATTCGGATCAACGGCGACGAACACGGCTCGGCGGACGCCTTCAAGACCAACATAGTGACGGTGAAACCGGGGGTCATTTTTCAAGACTCCAGAATAAAGGTTACCGCCCTGAAGGTAAATCATGGTTCATGGGATGAAGCTTATGGATACAAATTTGAAACGCCGGATAAGACAATCGTGGTTTCTGGCGATTGTACCTTTAGCGAAAGCATAATCAGCGCCTGTCAGAATTGCGACATCCTTGTGCACGAAGTATTTTCCGAAGAGGGTTTGAGCAAAAGATCAGCACAATGGCAAAACTACCACACCAAGTTTCATACCTCCACTAGTCAATTGGCAGAAATCGCAAACCGGTCAAAACCAAAGCTCGTTGTTTTGACTCATGAGCTCGTGTGGAGCTCCACGCCAGAAAAACTGCTCGGTGAAATCAGAAGCAAATATTCGGGAAAAGTCATTTTTGGAAATGATTTGGATGTTTTTTGAACCTTTGAGTTAAATTTGCCGCGTGAAAAGATTGATCGTAGACATGGATGATGTTCT
This sequence comes from Cyclobacteriaceae bacterium, assembly GCA_035492075.1. Lineage (GTDB taxonomy): Bacteria > Bacteroidota > Bacteroidia > Cytophagales > Cyclobacteriaceae > ELB16-189. Next base: position 40,505 of record DATJJP010000040.1, read on the forward strand.
TGCCGACGCTACGGGCCAGTTCATCAATTTTTATCAAAAAGAATTTGGAGTCTTGGTACCCCGTGAGTCATTGAACTACAAAGAGGAGGGAGATGGCTTTCCGGGTCATCGAGAGGCGGTAAGCGGCTTTACGTTCAGGAAAGATTTTTTCCGGACGATGATTGTCAATGAAGGGAGTCAGGAAGTGATGAAAAAGCTAAACGGGAAATATGACGTCTTCATCGTGTCGTCCGCGATGGAGTTCCCCAATTCATTGAACGAAAAATTAGATTGGCTGAACGAGCATTTTCCTTTCCTTCACTGGAAGCAATTTGTCTTTTGTGGAAAAAAGAGCATCGTGCATGGCGACTATATGATCGATGACCTCCCTCACAATTTGGAAACTTTTAATGGAACAAAATTCCTATACACAGCTCCACACAACATGCAATTCAATCATTTCAAGAGAGTTAACAATTGGAAGGAGATCGAAGATTATTTTCTTTGAAGGAAATTCAATTCGTCATTTCGCCTGCTAGCGAAACTCCGATTAGTCGTCTTGTCTTCTCTGAACCAAATTCTCCCAAAAGTACCATCAATTTAGTCACCGCGGCCTCGGTGGTCATGTCGCCTCCACTGAGTACGCCGATGGCCTGCAGATCGCGACTAGTTTCATACTTGCCTTGCACCACCATACCCCCAGGGCATTGAGAGATGTTGAGGATAATAATGCCCTTGTTTATCGCATCGCTGAGCAGTTTCAAAAAGCCGGGTGAGGTAGGTGCATTTCCGGCGCCAAAGGTTTCTAAGACGATGGCTTTCAGATTTGGGATACTCGTCACTGCCTGAATGGTCGGTAATGTGATGCCGGGAAACAATTTCAAGATGGCGATTGATGGGTCGAGTTTTTTCAACAGTTTCAAGTCACCGCCGGATTGATATATTACTTTTTCTTCGAAATCTATCTTCACGCCAGCCTTTGCCAACGGTGGATAATTTTCGGACTCGAAAGCATCGAAATGCATGCTCTCCACTTTTTTAGATCGGTTGCCTCGCAACAGCTCGTCATCAAAATAAATGCAAACTTCCGGTACTACCGCTTTGCCGTTATTTTTCGCTGCCGCAATTTCCAGGGCCGTGATCAAATTCTCGCGTGCATCAGACCGGGTTTCGCTGATGGGGAGTTGTGCCCCCGTAAAAACAACCGGCTTCGACAAACCTTGAAGCATAAAACTCAATGCAGAAGCCGTGAACGCCATCGTATCCGTACCATGCAGCACCACAAAACCATCTTGCGTGTTATGGTTTTCGAAAATCATCTGCGCTATCTGTTGCCAATGTTCCGGCTGAATGTTGGATGAATCGATCGGTTGGTCGAAGGAAACCACTGTGAGGTCGAGCGACAAATTTCGAAGAGATGGAAGATGTTCCAAGATCAGGCCAAAGTCAAATGGAACAAGAACACCCTTCGCGTCATGTGCCATGCCAAAAGTACCACCGGTGTAAATGATCATCACCTTTGAGTGAGGTATCGCTGGCGTCGCTGTGTTGATGTTGATTTTTTTCATTGAACTAGCGTAAGACGTAAGACAAAAGTATCCATAGTATCATTTGAAAATTTTTGCCGCATTTTCGTTTGTTGCAGCACTGAGCTGTTCCAAAGTTATTTTTTTTATCTCACAGATCTTATTCGCGATGATCGGCACGTAGGAAGGTTCGTTTCTCTTTCCCCGATGCGGAACTGGCGCAAGGTAAGGACTGTCAGTCTCCAACACGATCCGGTTCAAGTCAACTTCAGGTAGTACTTTGTCGAGGCCGCCATTTTTGAACGTGGCCACGCCGCCTATTCCTAGGTAAAAATTCATACTGGTAATCTTTGCGGCTTGCTCCACCGTGCCGGAGAAGCAATGAAAAATCCCGGTGAATTCACCTTCGGCGAACGGCTGAAGCAACGCAATCGTTTCGTCAATGGAATCGCGGCTATGGATAACCAAAGGCAAATGGTGTTTTTTTGCCAGCAATACCTGCACTTTGAAGGCTTCCTGCTGTTGTGGCCAAAAGGTTTTATCCCAATACAAGTCAGTACCCATCTCTCCTACCGCAGCAAATTTCCGTTTATTGAGCCAGTCTTCGACGAGATACAATTCTCTCTCAAAATCTTTCTTTATTGAACAGGGATGAAGCCCCATCATGGAAATACACCGCAAAGGGTTTTTTATCTCTACTTCCATCATGGCATCGATCGAAGTGTGATCAATATTGGGCATGAAAATTTTTTCTAGCCCAGTCCCTTCGCTCCTTCTGAGCATTTCCGCGCGATCTGGGTCGAATTCCGTTAGGTAAATATGAGCGTGCGTATCAATCCAAGTCATCGCTGTTAGAAAATATATTTTGAAAAAACCACCAGTCCAATAATCATTGCAGCAATGCACGAAACCATGACCGCCGCCGCGGCGATGTCTTTCACCTTTCCCGCAAGCGGCTTTCTTTCCAGCGTAACCAAGTCGGTCAGGTTTTCGATCGACGTGTTGACCAGCTCAAGCGAAATTACCAATGCCATTGAAAAGAGAATGACGGCCCATTCGCCAGGGGTGATCTGAAAATAAAACCCCGCCGCGATCACCAGCAAAGCCGTCGAGACATGAATGCGCAAATTCACCTGTTCTTTCATTGCGACGAGCAGCCCCGTGAAGGCGTACCCAAAACTTTTAATGAGTTTCATTAATCATTCCTTTAATTACCCCTGCCAGTCGCAGGTTTTCATCAGCGCGCTCGAAGCCACTATAGGCTTTTGCGCTTTGCAAGGCCGTGCGCAAATCAAATTTGTCTTGGCTCATCGAGAATGCAATTTTCTTTTCCATTAGGCGTGTGGCCAAATACTCCTGCTCCGGTTGACCAGGTGTGGCAACAAAAATCGCTTTTTTACCCAGCACCGCAAGGTCCATAATAGTTGAATAGCCCGACCGGGAAATGACGATCTCTGATTCGAGAATCGCGTTGTTCATCTCCTCGCCGGAAAGGTGACTCACTATCTCAAGTTCGCCTGAAGTGATCCTAGCTGATCGTCCTGGATGGCCTTGGACCAAAAGACAACGCCTCTGCGATTTTTTCAATTCACGTGTGACAATTTCTTCAAAAATAGTTCGCTGGGGTTCCGGTCCTGATATAATGGCAATAATTTGATATCGAGGCGAGCGTTGACTCCATATCATTCTCGACAAAAAACCGATGAACTCGGCTTTTAGTTTTGTCGAAATCAATTCGCCCGCCAATGATTTCTCTCCGCCTTCATCGGGAATCCACACCCTTGAAAATCTCCGAATCGCCCGTCGCTGGAAATAATTAACCATCGGTGTGAAAACAGAAGCCCTCACGGCGAATTGGTGACCTACGAAAATGCTCGGTATTTTTTTCGACCAACACCCATACCTATTGTCTGAAATGACAACATCGATATCCTCTTGATCAATGATGATGGCGGATTCTTCGTGCTCACGTTCAATCGCCTTCAAAAACTTCGGCAACTGCATGCCGATCTTAATCATCAATGGAACTGACCGCGAATATTCCGCTCTATACGAGGTGAGCAAGTGAAATTTGAGATCGGGGAATTCCATTTTCAACAGAGTCAATGCATCACCGCTAGTGGCAATTTGAACCTCGCAGCCTTGATTTAAGAATTCTTTAACAACAGGGACACATCTTGTTGCGTGACCTAGGCCCCAGTCCAGCGGAGTGATCAAAACCCTTTTTGGATTTGCGATCATTGGAGGGGCTTGAATTCGTAACCTTCATTCGTGAAATGCTGCAAAAATTGGGGAAGCACGTGGGTCAAGTTTCTTTCTGCTTTCACGCTGTCGTGAAATACTACGATGGATCCCGGGCGAGTCGCGCGAATGGAGCCGTTCAAGCAATTTTGGCGCGAGATATTTTTTGAATAGTCATGGGTCAGCACATCCCACATTACAATCCGATATTTTTGCTTCACGTTTTTAATTTGCTCGAATGTTATTCTTCCATACGGCGGGCGAAAAAATGGAGAGGATAATGCTTGATTGGTGATTAACGACTTGTGATTGGCGATTTGTGATTCACAATCATCGATATTACTCAAGTATTTTTCCAGGGAGGTATTCCACCCTTTTAAATGATTGAAAGTGTGATTTGCGACTGTATGGCCGCCTTGCAGGATTTTTTCAAAAACATCAGGATACTTACGTATGTTGTCGCCTATGCAAAAGAAGGTAGCCTTTGCATTGAATTTTCTTAATTCTTCTAAAACAAACTCCGTTGGTCCTTTAACCGGACCGTCATCGAAGGTCAAGAATATCTCTTTTGCTGTGGTGGGTACACGCCACAGAAGAGAAGGATAAATTCTTGGAAGAAAAAAGGGGGTGCGAAATAAATTCAAAAGTCAAGGTTCAATTTTCAAAATTACGAGTTCACTCCTTGAATTCTAAATCTGAAACAAGTTGCTTCACTGTACCCGGCACGAAAGCATTGTTATATCGTCGTGATACCCGTTTGTACCCTTAAAACCATCCAGCTTTACGATGATGTCGTGATGAATTGTCTTTAAATCTTTCTGCCCATTATTTACCAAGTACTCAAAGAGTGATTCCATTCCAAATTCCTCATTTTTTTCATTCATCGTTTCGATCAAACCGTCGGTATAGGCGAACAATGTGAAATCATCTATGTCGGTGATAAATCCCTCGTTGATGAAAGGCAACGGATGCATGGCACCAAGCACCGTAGAGCCGTCTTCTAGCTGACGAACTCCATTCTTATCGCGGAGCAAGGGAGGGTTGTGCCCCGCATTGACATAGACCATCGTCTTCAATTTGAGGTCATAGATCGCTGCAAAAAAAGTAATGAATTTCTCGCCTTTAGCGCTTTCTAGCACCTGATAGTTCAATGCTTCTACAATCTCTGTGAGATTAGGAGTCTGCCGAAGTAAGGTATGCAATGAGGCCTGGAAATTACTCATCAATAAGGCGGCGGGTATTCCTTTTCCGCTGACGTCTGCCACACAGATCAAAAATTGATTCTGATTGATCGGAATGTAATCGTAATAGTCGCCCCCAACTCGATCGTGGGGCAAATAGCTTGCTTCCACTTTTAGTCGTTCGGTATTGGGTAGTTTTTCCGGGAACAAGAATTGCTGCACATCGCTGGCAATTTCAAGCTCCTTACGAAAAGCTTCTTGTTCCAATTGCTGACGTACCAGTTTTTTATTTTCAATCGCTACAACGATGATGTTACTTAACGCTTGAATGAATTTGATGCTCTCGTCGTTTACGCTGAGGTGGTGGTCAATACCTCCTACAAACACCAAAGCCAGCGTTTCGCCTTTATGAGAAATTGGAATCACAAGATCAAATTCATCAAACTCACATTCGGGAAATTCATCCATGCGGTGAATATTCCTCGCCAATTTTACACGGTCGTCCAGTTTTGTTTTTTTGAAGTCCTTCGTGGTGCCGAAGATTACTTTACAAGCCCAGGCTTGGTCATACACGAATAACGCAAGCTTCTTGATATTGAGGTTAGAGCGAAGGGTAAAATTGAAGATTTTATAAAGCGACTCCTCTGGAAGGTTATTATTGATGGCTTGGGTAATCTCGAGCAAGGCACCCAGTTCCAACGCTTTGCGCTCCACTTCCTTCTTTAAATCTGTACTTGAGGCAACCTTCATTTGTCAAAATTATTAAAACTTGTGCAGAAAGTCTCGATGGATGAAGATTACTTTCTAAGGTCAAATTCTTCTCCCTTTCCATTGGTGATTTTTCCGGTGGGAGAAAATCCCGATGCACAAAACGTAAAAAGGATACAATAATTGCAATGTCGCAAAAGCCAACAGGTTGAATTTCATTCCCAACGAACTTGAAAACGCTGACAAGACCAACCATTCCACCATCACCTTTGACATCACCATTGCTATGGAAATTTCCGATGGGCAAAAAGCGGAGAACGCCGCCAAGGTTAGGTAAGACACCTGAACCACGAAAACAAAGACAGCCAAAAGACGCGCCACAAAAGAGGAATTGTATTTCCACTTACTTGCCCACCGTAGTCTCTGCCGAATGAACCCTTTCAACGTTGGCTGCGGCTTCGTAGTGACTATGCAATCCTTCATTGTCACTATCGAGCCGGGATATTTTGCATCGATTTTTCGCATGAGAAATTCATCATCCCCCGACGCAATGTGTTCGTTGCCGCGGTAGCCCCCCACGTCGTCAAATATTTTTTTTCGAAAGGAGAGGTTTGCGCCGTTGCACATGACCGGCGTGCCCAACACCGCCAATGAAATACTTGTACCTATCACGCTCGCAAATTCGATGGACTGGAGTTTATCAAAAAACCAGTTTTTATGCTGCAACGCCACAGCTCCAACGCACATTTTTGTTTGTGCCGAACAAAAACATCCATCAATCCTTGTCAGCCAGTTGCGTGGTACAATACAGTCGGCATCAGTCGTTGCAATCAACTCTCCCTTTGCTATTCCAATACCGGTAGAGAGGGCCGTTTTTTTTCCTTTCTCCTTCTCCGCGAGCGAAATGATTTTCAGGGAAGGAATTCGTGGAGACCATTTCTTGGCTTCCGCCACTGAGCCGTCTTCCGAATGGTCATCAACGAGTATGATTTCGAAATGATCCTGTGAATAATTCTGTGAGGCAAGACTTTCTAGCAGAGACTCGATGTTCGTTCGCTCGTTGCGCATAGCAATGACGATAGAGATGAACTTGCTTTCAACAGAAAGATCACCGGTAGGTGGGTCGGATTTTCTCCAACCTACGAACAGGCATAACAATAAAAGAAAATAAAACCCGAATACGATCAAAAAGTAAATCGTCATTGACGGTTAATTTGTAAGTTTGGACGTGAGCAAAGTTGAGAAAAAAGTTGTGAAGGAAAAGGTGATTCTTGGGCTGGATCCAGGGACGAACGTGATGGGATATGCGGTGATCACGGTGCAATTTAGTCGCGTGTCACTGAATCAGTTTGGGGTTATCCAAATGGGGAAATATGGTGAGCATGCGCTAAAGCTCAAGAAAATTTTTGACCGTGTGTTGGCACTAGTGGATGAATATAAACCTGATGAAGTCGCGCTCGAAGCGCCCTTCTTCGGCAAAAACGTGCAGTCGATGCTGAAGCTGGGACGAGCGCAAGGTGTAGCGATGTCGGCGGCATTGTATCGCGAAGTGCCCATCACCGAATATGCGCCCAAAAAAGTAAAACAGTCGGTGACCGGAAATGGCAATGCGAGCAAAGAGCAAGTGGCCAGAATGTTGATGCAGGTTTTCTCGATCAAGGAATTGCCGCGTCTGCTGGACTCCACCGACGCACTCGCCGTGGCTGTTTGTCATCACTATCAGAATGGAGCGCCAAAAAGCAAGTCCAAATCTTGGGAAGGATTTTTGAAGGAAAACCCTTCCAAGATCAAAAGGGTTTAGCGGATGATGGTGAGCCAGTTTTGCGTAGTACCGATGCATGAGCCAGTCAACACCATGTAATAAATTCCGGGACTAAGATCCGCACCGTCCCAATCGTTTTTATAAGGCGAGGATCGATATACCTCTTTACCCCAGCGATTAAGAACCGACAAGGAGACATTGCCGATGAGAGAATCATCTATTTTGAAAAATTGATTTTTATCGTCGCCGTTCGGGGTGATTACATTCGGTAAGAAGTTTATGGTTTGCTTTAACTGTGAGAACGTAATGGTATCGCTTGTGCTACCACAATCGTTTTTAACGGTAACCCAATATTTGCCGAAATCAGTGGCCTTAAAATTTGATCCTGTTGACCCATCCTGCCATGTGACTATATAACCTGACGTGTTTGGTAACGGACTCAACGTTATTGGAATAAACTCACAAGCCGTTTGATCTTCACCGAGCGAAATGGATGGTGGGTCTTTTTCAAAAGAAACCGTTACGCTGTCTGACTTACCCCCACAGAAACCCGACACCGTCACTGAATATAAGCCTGACTGCGAAACATCTATCGATGAAGTGGTTTGTCCCGTGCTCCATAAAATGGAAACCTGTGGATCAGTAATTCCTGACGAAAGTGTAACCGACGATTGGTTGCAAAGTAGCTTATCAGCACCTAAATTGACGTTCACGCTGGTTCCTGTCGCCCCTATTATCTCTGCACGTTCTGGTGCATTCAGGGCAGGATTATCGACGTTGGTCCAATTCGCTGTGCTGTTATTCGGTCTTATATACATATGGCATTTCGCACCCTGAACTTCATACGAAACATCAAATGAATTTCCGATGTGAGCACTGGCGGCGTAGACTCCAAAATAGTGCTGGCTCAAAATGTTCGTATTTAATCCGCCCACTTGACTTGGTACGCTTTTTACTTCATAGATATGTATTCCTTCGGGATTACCTTTTACATTCTTCACTGTTACTAAGTTGTCGCCATCTTGAAAGGTCAGTGCTGTTCCCGTCAAGCTTACCGGGTATTGATAGTTGCTGTCGTCACCGATCGGTGCGCCTGAGAAAACGCGCGTAGGATTATTCTTCAGTTGGCCGTTGTACCCTCGTGCTGACTTGTCGGCGATCGTGGTACCTGAAGTTTCGTCAAAATTCCAATACCCAATTAGCCCGGTTTCGGCGCCTGTCAATTTTTTGCACATGTTCATTTGTACTTCCGTTTTTGAAAGGGAGCGATTCCACAGTCTGATTTCGTCCATCATTCCTTTGTATTTGTAAATGACGCCTCCATTGGCTTCAAAATAGCCGGACTTGACTATGTCTCCTGCAAAGCTTGACGCCATTGGCAAATTGGAATCGCCCCTGGGAAAACCACCAATATCTATACCATTGACATACAAGGTGATATTAGACGGAGAAGTCATTACAGCGCTCACATTTACCCATCTGCCTGCGACATTGGTGAGGCTTGCTTGTTTGCCTCTGCGAAAACCAGATTGGTTACCACCCGTTCCATCTCCAAACTCGCACCACAAATCGGTGGGGCTAATAAAGAACCAAAAGCCCCTATAAATCTGATCGTTGTCGTTGGTAGTGAAGATCGGCGACGGCCCGCTGGAAGGGTCCAAATAAACCCAGGCAGAAATAGTGAACGGCAAATTAAGGTCATGATACACGCTACCGTAATCAATGTAATCATCGACACCGTCAAATTGGATCGCCCTGCCAGACCCCACGTTGTCGATTTGAGCTGTCACAAACAGTGGAGTTAAGCCAAAAAGGGCAACGAAAAAAAATCCAGTTAATAATATGTACCTCATTTGCGATAACTAAGCGCAAAAAAAAAGAGATAAGCCAACAATTCAAATTTTAGCCACCAACCAAATGTCCCTATTGTCAACTCATCTGCCACTGAGCATACAATTTGATCAATGACTCAGCTTCCTTCTCCCAAGAGTACTTCTCCGATACCATGACGCGTCCACGTTCGCCCATCTCTTTTGCACGCTGTTCATTTGAAAAAATGTATTCTATCGCATCAGCTATTTCGTTTTCATTCATCGGATCAACCAATATCCCGCATTCGCACTCCTTTACGAACGAGGCCACCTCCCCATATTTTGTGGCAATGATGGGAACACCTGCCGCCATATATTCAAAGAGTTTTACGGGGTAGTTTGTCTTGTAACGCTCGATGGGCTGCGGAACGAGGATACCAGCGCGCGCATTAATAGTGGTTTTGGCGACATCTCCACTTGGTACAGGCCCCAAATAAACGATCGGCATTTTCGTAATCTGATGCTGCAATTCCGGCGGCGAAAACTGGCCGCCGAGGTAAAATTCGAATTCGCATTTACGTTTGGCCAATGCAGCGGCGTTGGCCATCTTTTCTACGCCGCGAACTTTCGTGAGTGATCCAATGTGCACGATTCGTCTGGGGCGTTGTGAATAGTCGATATAACCTTTATCATAATCTGCGACGATGGGAAAGTTGCGAATGAGCCAGGTTTTCCCGGCGGGGAAATACTTTGCAATGACCGGCTCGGCAACTATAATTCTGTCGAATAGGAGCCCGGCAATTTTTTCCAAAATCCAGTAGAGCCACGCATACGGTTTTCTAAAAAACGGAGGTAGCCAATGCTGATAACTGATTTGAAGAGGTGTGTCCTCATGGGCGTCGTATACTACTGCCCTTCCCAATAATTTCAACCAGATTCCAATTACAAGGAGTTCTGAGTCGTGCAAATGAAAGGCAGCCGTTTTGGGTTGACGCAATGCTTTCCTAAATACAAACCACGGGCACAGTACTAATTTTCTCCATCCGCCTCTGTAATAGGGAACCGAAAGGATGGCTATGCCTTTGACCGTTTCATCTTTCTGGGTAGGTACAATGAGTGAAACCTCATATCCGTAATTTGAAAGCGAAATTGCCTCTTTCAAAAAAATACGAGTGTCCAAGGGGCTGTGACCCGCATTCGCCAGCATAACGATTTTTTTTTTCTGATTAGCGCTCACAGTTTTATCCAAGATTCGGGCAGTAGATCTTTTGTGTTATAATATCGGCTGGCGTATGGCGTTTCTGGGGCATCATTGAATTTTTTAGCAAACCATTGTTGGGGTGCAACGACAATTTTGTCGGGGTTATTGTTAAGCCAGGCTCCCCACCAGCTGTAGGTACTATTGGCTATGATCTGATGTTGGCATTGCGCCATCAACAGAAGATCGGTAAACGCCGTCACCGATGTTTCGTGTGCCACAAACTCTGCATCAGGAAGAAATTCCAAGTTCTTTTTGCACCATTCAAGATCATCAGAAAAAATATAAAATTTGCAACCCGACGCTTTCTTTCGCATTTCGTTTACCGCTTCCTTATAATACGCCAACGGCAACGCCCCAAAGAAGGAATGGAACCCTTGATTGGAGACGTAATCGCCGCGCCGGATATGAATTGCAACGCTCTCACCGCCTTCGATTTTTTGTTTCCATCGCAGGAATGATTCGGGCGGTGCATTTCGCATGTTAAACTGAGTGATGATTTCTTTTTTGAACTGCGCAAAATACCTGTGGCTGTTCCAATACCCCGAGAGATACACGGGTGTGTTTACAGAGAAAAAATCTTCAAAAAAATGGTAATGCGGTTGCGCCAAAACAGAAGGGCAGCGAAGATAATTTTCGCGTTTATTCAGATAGCGAATAATCGGATTTCTTCCGGTAAACTGATGCACTTCCTCGCGTGAGGCGATGGTCGCATCGATGTTTAGCTGGTCCAACTCAAACTTTCTGTATTTGGTTTTTGAATACGTATAAAGATCCAATTTCAAAGGAACCCCGTTGTGCCAGGCAAGAGCTCGGGCAGCTGCATACTGAAAAAGCTGGTTGCCTAACCCCCCCCGAATTCGAGCAATGACCATCTGAACAGAATTTATTTTGATATACTTGCGCTAAAATTAAGCCAAATGGGTTTCAAACAAAAAATAAAACAGTTCCCAAGCTTCTATCAATTGATTCTTTCTGTACTAAACTCGGTGAACTATTTTGATCGACGATTCTGGTTTTACTTTCCAAAATACCAAATCAGCGAGCTCTGGCGAACAAGAACCGACACGGTAAAGCGATGCCCTGAAAATGGCAAGATTGAAACCGTTGCTGATGCTGGCAAGGTTTTTAAAGATTACCAGCTGATGCACAACGGTCTAAAAATTCGTCTCGGCAGCTACTACGATTACGGAAATACCATCTTGCTGGAGGAGAACAAAGGGGTTCATGAGCCGCAGGAGGAATATGCGTTTCAGGAAGTACTGAAGTTAGTTCGCCCTGGTGGTATCATGATTGAGCTAGGCAGTTTCTGGGCGTTTTACTCCATGTGGTTCGCATCACGAATTGCAGACGCTCGTTGCTTTATGGTTGAGCCTGATCCGCACAAAATGAATTTTGGCAAACTCAATTTCAGATTAAACAACCTTCGTGGTTCTTTTGAACTCGGCTTCATCAATGATACAACTGACCTTTCTACATCGATTCCTCATCTATCCGTAGATTTTTTGATGCAGAAACACAACATCAACTTCCTGGACATGCTTCATAGTGATATACAAGGCTATGAAGCAAAAATGCTTGTCGGTGCACAACAGGCGCTCTCCAATAAAAAAATAGGCTTTGTGTTTATTTCGACGCACAGCAACGAATTGCACAGCGAATGCGAAGGCCACCTTCGCTCTTATGGATACGACATTTTATGCTCTGCCAATCTGGACGAATCATATGCCTGGGATGGACTGATCGTGGCCAAATTGCAAGGGTACCTGGGCGATTTAAGGATCGACATCAGCAAAAGACACCGCTCCTAGTGATCGTCTAAAAATAAGAAGGGCCGATTGTCTTTGACCAATTTCCGTCCTTCCCTCAGTGTATTCAACTCAACAAAAATTTTTGACCAACAGTCAAACGCAGCCGGGAGGGCAAACCATCGTCCTTTGAAAAAGTGGGATAAGAAATCCTTGGCAGACCAAAGGAAACCAAGCAACCCGTTTCGGAAAAATGAACGTCGTGCGTCCATCAGTCGGATCTCCAAACCGATTCTGTAATACCATGAAACTCGCTCCAAAGTCGAAAAAAACAATTGCGGGTTCCTCGATTCTCGGTCGTGAAAAATCCTGCAGTTGGTGACAAATCCGATTTGAAATTCGTGATAGGCCAACCGATTGGTGTACTCGCGGTCTTCACCGTAGTGATAAAAGTGGGGGTGAAATCCTCCCACCTGTTTCAGACAATTTCTACTGATCATCCAAGCGGCGGCGTTGATGAAATCCACAGGTTTAACGCTCAGGTCATTGGTTGCCAGATGACTTACCCCGGAATGAAAATCTTTTCTGATACAATTGGCAAAACCGGCATCGAGAGATGTGCCGGTGCCATTCAAATGAAGCGGGCTTATGATCCCATAATCCGTGGCCCCGCGAAATGCTCTTACTAGTTTTTCAACGGTATCCTCTTCCATCCAAGCATCTTGATTGAGTAGAAGAACGTAATCCGCACCCTGGCTAAGAGCAATCGAAATGCCCAGGTTATTCGCTTTTCCAAAGCCTAGGTTTTCTGAATTTGGAACCAGCGTTACATTGGGATAATTCTCGTTGATCCAGGCTACTGTGCCATCGGAAGAACTGTTGTCAACGATAATTGTTGTGAGAGGGAAATTACTTTTATTTAAGGAACCAAGGCAAGCCTCAACCCATTTGCGTGCGTTGTAAGTAACAACCACTGCGAAAACCTTTTCTATTTTTTGCGAGCCCTGCCCCATTTGTAGCTTGGCAAATTGAAATATCGTAGTGCCGAATTTATTACCTTCAAAATGAAAAATTTGATCGCTGGCAATCCAGAAAGTCTTTCTATTGGTTCATTTTCATACCTCGTGACGCCTGTCTTCTTATGAAACGGCTTCCCTCTCTTCTGCTTTTCGATAACAAGTACACTGTCGTAGAAGTGCACCGAATTCACCGATGTCGTGAACGAATCAATTTTTAAAGATCCTTGTTCTGAATGAAACGCATTAATCCGATCAATGAAATGCTTGCTGTATTCAATAAACGTATTTCTTCGTTGATGTCCGCCGCCATAGGTTAAAGAATAAGAAGTGTGGAGATCCTCGCAGAGATAGACACCATCTGGCTTTACTTTTTCAAAGATCTCTTCAAAAGTAACGATCTGCTCATCCATTCGATGACCTCCATCGTCGATCAAAATATCGATCGGCGGAATTTTATTTTTAACCTCTCTTAGAAATTCCCGATCCGCCTGTGAACCAATGAATATTTTTATGTTTTCTTCTTCCAGATTTTTGCAGTTCGGATTAATATCAATACCGAAAATCTTAGCTTTTGAGCCGAAATAGTTTTTCCACATCTGAAGGCTTCCTCCCTGATACACCCCTATTTCGAGAATCACTATTTCTTGGTTGCGAAAGCGTTCGAAATGACGATGATATATATCAAAGTAATGATCCCATTTATGGATAAGCGCGCCCTGATTATTTTCGAAAAAGACCTTTAAGTCATTACTCATCTTGAAATTTTATTTCAGTGACAGAATAAATTCTTGGAAGTACTCTACCGGCTTTAAATTCAAAAATCTTGCCCTATTTTTTTCCAGATCGTCATACGTGAGATTTTCAATTTCTTGCTCAGAGAAATGAAGCGGATCTTCCAGTTTACCTTTGTTAACAATGGCCAAACCATAATCACAATCCAGCACAAGGACATTTAGTTCTGGGTGAAGCGAGCGCAGGTGAACAATCGTTTTCCACACATCACCGTTCCACTCGGCATTTTTTCCTGGAAATTTTTTTTGCATCTCTTCCGGCGAAAAAGCAAACGAGGCCGCTTCTCTTGTCGTGGGGTTGCAGTCGTGCAAGAGAATAACCCCTCCATCGGAAATATATTTGAAACAGTTATAGAAATCCTTCAACGATTGGTGGTACGTATGCAGTCCATCAATAAAGGCTACGTCAATACGCTTCTCTTTAAGAACAGTATCGGCCTTTGCTTCAAAGAAGGAATCGCTGGTCATTTCAAAAAAATTACTTTTTAAATAGCTCCCTAAACGAAAAAACCTCCTTGCCATGCCTATTTTAAAATGAGGGTCGACGGCTATTTTTAGAGGGGCATCGATCTGAAGAAAATTTTTTCCTCGTTGAACGCCGATCTCCAAATAAGTACGGGCTTGAATTCTGTTAATTATGGACTGGATGACGAGCTCTTTTTTCATAGCGGTTTTTCTTTACGGGCTTCAACGGTGCCCGAACGACGTGAAGTTTTTCTGTTGAGCAAGCCGCAAAAGTAGCAGACTCAGCTAACTCAACCAAAACTTATCGGGCGAGGTACCACAAGAAATTATTTTAGAATTTTACCCAGCTGTAGATCCTTAAGTTCGCTTCGATAAGCCCAAGCCAATACCGCCACGGCAAGGACAACATACACCGCGTGAATCAAAATTGGTTGCGTTGTGCCTAGCCAGGGCTCTGCGATCACGATCACGACAGCCATCACCAACGGCGATACAATCAGTTTAACCACGTTAAAGCGAACCTCCATTTTTTTCTGGATTCCGAAATATAAAACCACCAATTCGACGCCTTGGCCAATCCATGTCGCGACTATCACCCCTTGAATCCCAAGGAGGGGAATTAGGGCTACCATACTCCCAATTTTAGCGCCAACAATAACGAGATAAAACCAGGGTAAAGGTTTTGCATATTTCAGCACCGCGTAGGGCATTACCACGTAAAAGCGTATAGAACGTAGCAGATAAGTCACCGCGACCAACGGAATCCACTGAATCACTTCCAGGTATTGCGGTTTATCGAACCATTCAATCAGAAAACGCAAAACAATCGGCAACGAGAAGATACTGAGCACAACCAATAAAATCGTCACTGCCGTCAGCCCATGATAATATCGATTGATCTCAACGGTAGTCTTCTTTTCAGACTGAAGGGAGGTGATACCTAATACCTTCGGAAATATCGTTGCGTTGAGCCCACTTAAAATAAAATCGACTACTTGGAGGCATTTTGCGGCAATGTCGTAAATACCCACCGCCGTCAGGTTGATGAGGGGAGCGAGTACGTAGCGGTCAAAAGTGAGGTTCATCCATTGCAGAAACTGATAAAGTATCGACGGATGATTGAAGGCAAACGTAGACTTGACCATCTTAAAATCAAGGTGTATCCCGTGCTGACTATAAATTGAAATAATCACCCAGCTACCGGAAATGGCTACGGCAATTAATCGTCCGGCGATGGGGCCTAACAAACCGTTGGGAAACAAATTGAGTCCAACGATCGTAAGGGCAGCTATAAGCGAAAACGAAATCAAATTATTGAAGAGAAATGAAGTTGCCTTTTCTTGGGTCTGTTGTAAACTGCTATTCACTTTAAAAATAGCTTGGAAAACGCCCGTGAAGACCGACATCATTCCATAGGGGTAAAATGTCATGTGCTTCGATACAATTCCCAATGTCCAGCCGCCGATAAAAGAAAAGACGACCACAGCGATCAAACTTACCAACAGGATAAACGAAAAGACGGAGCTAACAAAAATGTGCAATTGTTTTTCGTCATGTTTAAAGTCGTGAAAGAAATTGTAGATCGACGTATCAAAACTGTAGGTGACAAGGATTTGAACAAGCAGAGCAAAACTCATGTACAAAGCCAACTCGCCGTAAATCTCTGTGGGGAGATAATTGAGGTATGCGGGGAGCAGAATAACCGCGCTCGCCACGGGCAAAGCACCGGCGATGGTATAGATAAAAGAATGACGAATGAATTTTTTGGAAATCAAGATTCAAGTTTTGCGATGCGATTCAATTCTTCAGCTATCTGTTTAGTGAGTAATCGATGAGAATACTTCAGCGCCCGATGTGCCTTCTTCAATTCACCCCTCTCATATTCGTCGAACAAAAAAACAAGATGGTTTTTGATTGCACTTACTTCATTTCGAGAAAATACCGGTCCAGCTTGTGTCTCCAAAACAATCCGTGCGGCGTCGCCTTCCTTGGCGCCCATAAAAAGAATCGGCCTATTGGCAGCCAGATATTCAAATAATTTTCCCGTCACAATAAATTTATTCTCTTCGAAAACACACAAAAGTAATACGGCCGCGCTTTTCATGCGACGGATGGCCTCTACATGAGGAACAAATGATTCCAGTTGCAAAAATTCCTCCAGCCCATTCGCCTTCATATCTTCGATTATTGCCGGAGCCACTCTTCCTGTCAATTTGATTTTCAATTTTTGAATGAGTCTATGGTTCTCTTTTTTAAGTTCCGCAAGAGCCTGCCACAGACCCGTGGGGTTGATCCTGGCAAAAAAGGAACCCATGTGAACAATCGAAAACTCTTTGTCCGGCACGATCGAATCAGCAGCAAAATCGGATTCGTCAAAACCATTGGTTACTATTCGAATCGGCGAGCCCCCTTTCTCATCAAACTCGTCTTTCATGCCTTGGCCTATCACCGTCACCACATCAGCGGTGTTCAAAACTTCTTTTTCTAAGCGATGATGCTTGCGGTCGGCCCGTTTTGTCAGCAAAAGTTCACGGTAATAGTCCATGGTCGTCCAAGGATCACGAAAGTCAGCAAGCCATGGCAGGCCAGTTTTTTTTTTCAAACCCAACGCAATCAAATGTGCGCTGTGTGGTGGTCCTGTCGAGATGATCGCATCGACTTTATTCTTGGCTAAAAAACCTGTCAAGTAGTGTATCGAAGGCTTGATCCAAAACCGACGCGCGTCAGGAATGAAAAAATTGCTTCTTATCCACACTGAAATTTTCTTTAACAACGAGACGCTTTCGTCAGGCCTTATTTCGTCGGGATTCAGATTTCCCGTTTTTTTCCCTGCGAAGATTTGGTACAACCGATAGGGTTCCAAAATCGGCCGCCTGATAACAGTTAGATGCTCGACATCGTGCGCCATGGAATTGTCGGTCAACTGATAATGCCCGTTACTGACCGTGAAAACAATCGGCTGCCATCCATACTCGCTGAGGTATTTACAAAACTTCACCCAGCGCTGAACGGCGATACCCCCAGCCGGAGGCCAATAGTAAGTGATCACTAAAACTCTTTTTGGCATCGAAAATGCAAATCAACGCAATTTTGTCGACAGGTAACTAGCCAGCACTTCAAGGGCTTTCTCGAAATTGCTGTTGTTGGGAATGACCAAGTCCGCATAATGCTTCAACGGTTCTATTTGTGATTCATAAATGGGCATCACATGATATTGGTACCGATAAAGAACATCATCGATGTCATAGCCGCGCTCGACTTGATCACGTTTAATTCGCCTTCCTAGCTTCACGTGGTCTTTCGCTTCGATAAAAACTTTTAGGTCAAGTTCGTTCGCAATTTCCTTAAAATATTGAACGAATAAACCCTCCACCACAAGGATAGGCGCCGTCTTGAATTCCAGTTGCTTCGGTGTTGCCCCTGGGTTGTTAAAAGTGTATTCCACCTTGATCACATCCTGCCCCGCTTTCAACTTCAGAAGGTCGTTCAAAAATGCATCGCGATCAATAGAGATGGGTAGATCAAAATTCTTTACACCATTTTCATCGATGGGTTGCTGATCGCGCGGTTTATAATAGTTGTCTTGTGAAATCAGACACAGCTCGCTGGGTTTAAAGCATTTGGCAAGGCCCTGCAAAAAAAATGTCTTTCCTGATCCGCTGCCTCCAGTAATTCCGATGGTTAGGGGTTTCATCAATCAACGTTGAAGGTTAGAATTTATGAACTTAACTAATTTTTCCATGGCTCGGGCTCGGTGACTGATTTTATTTTTCTCTTCCATGGTCATTTCCGCCAGTGTCTTTTGAAATCCGTCAGGCAAAAAAACAGGGTCGTAGCCGAAACCTTGCGAGCCTCTTTTCTCGAATGAAATTTTTCCTTTGAGTTCGCCTTCAAACTGATGGACTTCCTCGCCCATAAACAAAGTGATTACGGTTACAAACCGAGCATTCCGATTGGTCAGCTGCCCAAGATTCTTCAAAAGCAAATCGATGTTGTCGCTGTGATTTCTTTGGGGGCCGGCATAGATGGCAGAATCGACTCCGGGAGCTCCGTGCAGGGCCTCCACTTCCAGTCCCGAATCATCGGCAAAGCAACTCAGGTGATAGTTCTTGAAAACGTATTCTGCCTTTTGTTTTGAATTGCCGAGGATGGTGCCGGTAGTCTCTGCCAACTCCTCCGTACAACCAATCTCTTTCAGACAGACGATTGAGATTTTTTCGCGCGTCGAGTTTCGTGCTTCAAGTAGCGCTCGCACTTCCTCGAGTTTGTGATTATTGTTTGTGGCAAAACACAACCTGACCATTAGCGAACGTCCTTCAGTGTTATTTGATAAATCAAATTTGAATTCGCAGGTACCAATAGCGAGGGAGAGTCGCTGCCGTAAGCATAGCTTGATGGCACATAAATCCAAAAAGTGGTGCCGATCCTTATTTCAGGAAAAATGATTTTGAACGCTGTGATTTGATCCTTCAAAACCAGTGTCGTATCGGTACTTGTTACAAAGGGCGTAATTGCATTCAAAACACTCGCGCTATAAGAAATGTTTACCGAGCTGTTTAGTGTTGGCGCACTATTGGCAGTGATGATAGTATCGTAAGCGAACCTAATACCTGACGTGGCGTCTTTGCTTTGTTTCAGGCCTTGCGAAAAAAGGTCATCCGAAATGGAAGAGACGTAATTATCGATTACGCCTTGCTCGGCACTCACTCGTGCGCCTGTAGCGCTCATCAATTTTATTTCATACACTAAATTACTATTGGCGGGAACACTGTCCTGAACCACTGGGCCGAAAGCAAGCCCCGAAGGGATAAACAATTTACCTGAGCTACCCACCGGAAATTTACTCAGGCCAAGTTGTATCCCCGAAATGACAGATGATAACAACACCGTACGCGAAGAAGACTTTGTTGTTGCAGAGCTGCCGGCTTTTTTGAGCGACGAGATAGGAATCTGATTGTTAGGCAGGTTCGTGGGGAGCAGCCAGGCGGTGTACTTAATCACCACCGAATCCGACAAAGCCGGATAATAACCAAGAGTACTGTCATCAATGGAATACCAAACACCCTGCGGTGTCATCGTCGCTTTAATTCCGTCGAGCTCAAGGAAAGAACGGATGCTAGCGGTGTCGCTCTTAAATTGGGTTACCGGGTTAAAAATCGTATTGTCGATACAAGCCAAGCATGTGAGTAGCGGCAAAATAAAAATGCACACACGTCTCATAGGCAATTATGCAATCAATGTCGAATGACCTTGACCAATTTCACATTGAATATCAAATTTGCGTTTGAAGGTATCGTCGCACTGGTTGGATTTGATCCGTAGGCATAGCTTGATGGAGTATACATCGTGATCGTGGTACCTTCGGCAAACTGGGGCAGCATGATCTTCCATGCAAGTATCAAATCAGCCAACGGGAATTTTAAAGTAGCCGAAGACTGTTGCAAAGTCGTTCCGTCGAGAAGTTTGACGGTATAGTCACAGGCAATGGAATCCGACAGCGTTGGATAAAACAAGCCGGTGCCCACGGTATCGATGGAGTAACGTATGCCACTCGCGTCACTACGAACAAATGAAAGGCCTTTATCCTTGACATACTTATTGATGGTCACGGTATCCACCTTCAATTGATGATCTGTAACACCGAGCAGTGAAAACTCTACAATAAGGTTTGAATTGGCCGGAATAGTCGCCGTTGACGTGCCCTTGTATCCATAATAAGATGGAATGTATATCCGCCCTTTGCTACCCACTGGAAAAAGTGGGAGTGCTATCTGAACACCGGGAGCCAGGTTGAACAAATTAACGGTCACTGGCGTCGACGTATAATCCTCGACAACAGCGCCCGTGGAAAGGAGTCTTGTTTTGTACGTGAGTGTTACCGTGTCGGTAAAATTGGCGTGCCCACCGCTGCCGACTTGGTCATACGCAAACCAAACACCCTCCAGCGGCAGCTTTGTGGCCGAAATACCATTTAGATCGATGTAGTTCCTAATCGACGTAGTGTCTTTGGTGAATTGATTTGACGCCGCGTTGTTAGGGGTATCAAGACACGAACTTAGTACAACAGCGATAAAACCAACACCTGCAATCCATTTCAACTTCATGCTATTCTTACTTTATATCTACTACCTCAAGATCAAAAGCCAAAATCGAATCCTCAGGAATGCGGGCACCTGCACGCTGACTTCCATAAGCCAAATTAGAAGGGATGTAAACCGTCATCTTGGCTCCCTTGTTCATCAAGCGAAGCGCCTCTTCCCATCCGGCAATCACCCCATGTTGGCCGATTACGACATCGTAAGGTTTATAAATCCCTCCTTCTCGGTGCAATCCCTGTGCTTTTGCCACCGCTTCAATATTCGTATCAAAGTGGGTTCCATCTAGAAGGTACCCCGCATATTTCACTTTCACCGTCTGTCCGTCTTTGGCATTGTTGCCGATTCCCGGTTTTGTGATGACGTAACGTATACCTGAGGACGTCCGCTTCGCAGCAATATTTTTCTCTTTCAAGAAATTGTCGATCGCCACGGTGTCTTTGCCAAGTTGCTCTATCTGGTGTTTCTGAGCTGCCTGATTCTGTTTCGCAACGATGTCTTCTCTGTATTTCACAAATTGTGCGCTGTCCAAAACATCAGCAAGGCCCACATAAAAAGTGAAGAACGAGGTCGAATCCACGTTAGGAGGAACAGAAGGTTGGCGGAACGATTTCTTGAAGATGTCGACAGCAGACACTTTAAACACCGCGCTATCGCCTTTTGTCAGCATGCCAATCACTTCCAGCACATTGTCGCCTTGCCGTTGTAGCGCTTGCTTCATGGTAATCCAGGGGTATGGGTTTTTACGCGTATCATTCCAAGTTGAGTCTTTGCCGTCCTTAAACAGAAAGTTTATGATCAAGAATTTTTTATTGTCCACTTCTTTGCCGTCGCCTTTTCTGACAATCGTAAATTTTTGGCCAGATACAGTTTCACGTTCATTGGAACAGGCAACTGCGACCAGGGCCGATATCGCTAAAATGAGAATCGAGTTTTTCATTGATTAGGTTTATGAATTAGAATTATGGATTAAACGTTCTTTATATTCCGGCAAAAGGCTAAGAAATTTCTTCAAGGTCTGGTCGAGCGTCAGTTTAGACGAGCCACCCGATGCATTCCTGTGGCCACCTCCCTCAAAATGTTTCCGTGCAAGTTCATTTACAGAAAAATCGCCCAAAGATCGGAAAGATATTTTGATTTCCTCACCTCGGTCATACAT
Organism: Cyclobacteriaceae bacterium; assembly: GCA_035492075.1. Lineage (GTDB taxonomy): Bacteria > Bacteroidota > Bacteroidia > Cytophagales > Cyclobacteriaceae > ELB16-189. Next base: position 62,248 of record DATJJP010000040.1, read on the forward strand.
CAAAACCGCCAATTGCACGTCTTTCACCGACAAGCCGTAATTCACCAATCCTTCGGTATCTCCTGTTTGCGCTTCCAGTTTTTTAAGTTCTTCATGTGACAGCGTGATGTACGCCGTTCGGTATTCCGGCAGCACCACCAGCTTCTGACTCAATGCAAAACCAACCAGTCGCAGCTTTGAAACGGTGTTGACATCATACACCAACCGGGCCACCTCGCTGGGATCTGCACCGGCAGCCACTAGTTCGTTCGCCACTTGAAACTCCCGGGCCTTGGTGTTGTTGTGTCTGAAACTTCCCGTATCTGTCATCAACCCTGCATAAAGGCAGTTCGCCATGCCGCTGTCGATCATCTTTTTTTCGCCAAGTTCCTCAATCAGTTCAAAAACCAATTGCGCCGTCGAAGCCGCTGCAACATTCCACTTCTGGAATTCGGCGAAATTCTCGGGTTCCAAGTGATGGTCGATCATCACTTTGGTCGCTTTTGCATTTTTCACCACCTCCGTCAAGTCATTGACACGGCTTAGGCTTGAAAAGTCCAAACAGAAAATAAGATTTGCCTGGTTAAACGCCTCGGTAGCTTTGGTCAAAGGGACGCTGCTTTTCTTTGACAGCGCGATAACTTCATTCGCACCGGGCATCCAACTCAAAAAATCGGGGTAGTCACTTGGTGAAACCACCGATACGTGATGACCCTTTTTTCTTAGAAAACCAGCTAGCCCCAAAGAAGAACCCAATGCATCTGCATCGGGCTTGAAATGAGTTACGATCGCTACCCGTTGGGGTGAACTGAGCAGACTTTGCAGGGCAGCTAAATTTTTCATGAAAGAGGGCAAAAATGGCACTTTTTATCATGAATCTGAAATTTGTCAGCGGCAGTGGCTAATCGCCCATCTTTTGATATTTTTGCGGCCAAATAATAAAATTCTTAACACCTTATTATAATGGCTACCAACAGAACCTTTACGATGATTAAGCCTGATGCCGTCGGCGCTGGCAATACAGGGGCAATCGCAAAAATGATAGAAGAAGCGGGCTTCCGTATAGTTGCAATGAAAAAGACCCAGCTGAGCGCAGAACTTGCGGGTAAGTTTTATGAGATCCATAAGGAGCGCCCATTCTATGGCGAGCTTTGCAAGTACATGAGCAGCGGGGCCATCGTACCGATGATCTTGGAAAAGGAAAATGCGGTAGAAGATTTCAGAAAACTGATTGGTGCCACAGATCCTAAGAAAGCAGCCCCAGGGACTATCCGGGCGCTCTTTGCCAAGTCGATCGATGCCAATGCGATCCATGGTTCTGACTCTGACGCAAATGCAGAGATGGAGTCCAATTTTTTCTTTTCTCAGTTTGAAAGATTGTAATCAGGTTTCGGGCTCCCAGCTTGCGGGTTTCAGGTCAACGAAAGACTTGAAACTTGTCAACTTGAACTTGGAACTTCTATCTCATCCGTTTTTGTTTTCGATAGATGAAAGACTTTAATCGTGAAAATGCAATGATAAATCCTAACTACTCCGAAAAATTTGAAAGCCGCCACAACGCACCCGACGCAGCCCAGATAGAAGCGATGTTGAAGACCGTGAAGGCGCCGTCGGTGGATGAATTGATTAACCAGACAGTTCCTTCGGCGATCCGCCTAAAGAAGCCGCTCAATTTGCCGCCGGCACAATCGGAGTACGAGTTCTTAAACAACTTCAAGAAGACTGTTTCGAAGAACAAAATTTTCAAGTCATACATCGGGACCGGCTATTACAACTGCATCACGCCGGGCGTGATTCTGAGGAATGTTCTTGAAAACCCAGGATGGTATACTGCCTACACGCCTTATCAAGCAGAAATTGCACAAGGCCGCATGGAGGCATTGATCAATTTCCAAACCATGGTCATGGACCTTACTGGAATGGAGATTGCCAATGCGTCTCTTCTGGACGAGGCTACGGCCGCGGCTGAAGCATTGCATTTACTCCATGCTTCAAAAAAAGCAGAGAAGAAAAACGCACATAAATTTTTTGTAGATCAAAATACATTCCCGCAAGTCATCGACTTATTGAAAACCCGTGCAACTCCGCTCGGAATTGAATTGATTGTGGGAGACGTGAGCACCCTCGACGTGACTGACGCAAACTTGTTTGCCGTTTACGTTCAAAACCCGGATAACAATGGCGCGATCAAAGATCACTCTGCATTCATCGCTTCTGCGCACGAGAAAAATATTTTCGTGGTGATGGGCGCCGATTTGATGAGTTTGCTCTTGATGAAGTCGCCAGGCGAGATGGGGGCCGATGTGGTTGTGGGTTCGTCACAACGCTTTGGCGTACCGATGGGTTTCGGCGGACCGCACGCTGCCTTCTTTGCCACAAAAGATGAATTCAAACGCCAGATGCCGGGACGTATCATCGGTATCTCTCAGGATGCCTCGGGTAACCCCGGTTATCGTATGGCGTTGCAAACACGCGAGCAGCACATTCGGAGAGAAAAAGCGACTTCAAATATATGTACCGCACAAGTATTGCTGTCGGTGATGGCCAGCATGTACGCGGTTTATCATGGACCAGAGGGATTGAAGAAAATTGCGGGAAGAATTCATGGGCTTGCAAAAACGCTTGACTCTTCTTTGAAGGCACTAGGTATTAAGCAAGTAAATGAAAATTATTTTGATACATTAAAAATCGTTGTTTCCGACGCGGCTGCCCTGCGTAGAATCGCAGAAGAGCATGGTGTGAATTTCCGTTACTTCTCTAAAACGGACATTGGTATTGCGCTAGACGAAACAACATCCTTGAAAGATATAAAAGCAATCATCTCTGTTTTTACCTCCATCGGCAAAGTAGAGAAATCAAAGGGTGACAGTGGGGAAGGTTTTTCCGTTAACGCGAGCATTGACACCAAGATTTCTTGGCCTGCCTCACTAGTTAGGACCTCTACTTATCTCACCCACCCCGTTTTCAATACGCACCATTCGGAGCACGAAATGCTCCGCTATATCAAGCGCTTGGAAAACAAAGACCTTTCCATGGTTCACTCGATGATCTCATTAGGTTCATGCACAATGAAACTGAATGCAACCGCCGAGATGATTCCGGTGACTTGGCCTGAACTTGGACAAATGCATCCATTCGCGCCAAGCAGTCAGACCGAAGGATATCAAGAATTGATTACAGATCTGGAAAACTGGTTGAAGGAAATTACTGGTTTCACCGGTGTTTCCCTGCAGCCAAATAGCGGAGCACAAGGTGAATATGCGGGCCTCCTTACGATCAGAGCCTATCACGAAAGCAGAGGTGAAGGAAAAAGAAATGTGGCCCTTATCCCCGCGTCGGCACACGGTACTAATCCGGCCAGCGCAGTCATGGCCGGTATGAATGTGATCGTCGTAAAATCAGATGAGGACGGAAAAATCGACGTGGCCGACTTGAAAGCAAAAGCGGAACAACACAAGGCCGATCTTTCTTGCTTGATGGTAACTTACCCATCGACCCACGGTGTGTTCGAAGAATCGATCATTGACATCTGCGAAACCATTCATAAAAACGGTGGCCTTGTCTATATGGACGGAGCCAACATGAACGCACAAGTAGGGTTGACATCGCCCGCGAATATCGGCGCTGATGTTTGTCACTTGAACCTCCACAAGACGTTTTGCATTCCGCACGGCGGCGGCGGCCCTGGCATGGGCCCGATCTGTGTGAACGACAAATTGAAACCTTTCCTTCCGGGCCACGCGGTGGTGAAAACGGGAGGTGACAAAGCCATTCATGCCGTATCTGCGGCACCCTACGGAAGCGCAAGCATTCTCGCCATCTCTTATGCGTACATCGCCATGATGGGCGGTGACGGATTGACCAATGCAACGAAATTGGCCATCCTCAATGCCAACTATATGAAAGATCGTCTGAGCGAGCACTTCAAAATCCTTTACACGGGCACACACGGTCGTTGCGCGCACGAAATGATCGTTGACTGCCGCGAATTCAAGAAAGCAGGAATCGAAGTAGAAGATATCGCAAAACGACTGATGGATTATGGATTCCATGCGCCCACTGTTTCTTTCCCCGTGGCGGGTACATTGATGATCGAGCCAACGGAAAGCGAACCGAAAGAGGAACTTGATCGCTTCGTCGACACGCTGATCGAAATCAGAAAGGAAATCCGAGAAGTGGAGCAAGGTAAAGCCGACAAAGAAAACAACGTTTTGAAAAACGCGCCCCATACCGCAGCCGTAATCACTGCCGACCATTGGGACCGTCCATACACACGTCAAAAGGCGGCGTATCCACTCCCGTTCGTAAAAGAAGCGAAATTCTGGCCAAGCGTAAGCCGCGTGGACAATGCCTACGGAGACAGAAATTTGGTTTGCAGCTGCTTGCCGATCGAAGAGTTTGCGAAAGAAGAAGTAACGGTTTAATTTCTTTTTCGGCAAAAAGAATCTAGAGCCCCGAGTTCATCGGGGCTTTTTTTATTTGAGTACCGCCATTCTCTTCATCTTGCCAGATTCATTTTGATTCAAGCTGACGAAGTTTAGTTTTCTTAAATTGTTTGCAAGCCGGGACCTGCCTGCGGAAACATTCGGACATGCAAGTAAAGATGGGCTTCGAATCCATTCTCAAAAAAATACCATAAAACAGTAAATATTTATTGTTTATCAATAAATATTTACTATGTTTGCTGCATAGTAAAAACAGCAACATCATTATGAAAAGAATTTCAACCCTATTTCTGCAAGCAGTAATCGTACTTATAGGCATTGTGGCACTCATCGTGTTGATTCGGGTTCCGTTAACCGAAGGAAGAGCGACAAACCTAGATCTGATCAGCATTTACGCTGACCCATTTATTTTGTATGGATACGCAGCATCGATCGCTTTCTTTCTTGCTTTGTATAAGGCGTTCAAATTACTGGGATACATTGGTCAAAATAAAGTATTCTCACCCCTGTCTGTGGCAGCACTAAAGAGTATAAAGTACTGCGCCATTGCATTGAGCATTATGATTGTCGCGGCCGGGCTGTATATAAGAGTAGCGCATCACAAAGACGACGATCCAGCGGGCTTCCTCGCCATTTGCATCGTGACTACCCTCGCTTCAATTGTAATTGCAACGGCGGCAGCAATCTTTGAAAAAATCCTGCAGAATGCCATCGATATGAAATCTGAAAATGACCTAACCATTTAAGCCATGCCGATCATTGTAAATTTAGACGTGATGATGGCAAAACGAAAAATCTCTCTGAATGAGCTTTCTGAAAGAGTGGATTTGACATTATCTAACCTCTCTATCTTAAAGACAGGTAAAGCGAAAGCAATTCGTTTCAGCACCTTAGACGCAATTTGCAAAGCGCTGGACTGCCAACCGGGTGACATCTTGGAATACGACAAAAAAAGAACGCCGGGCCGCTGACATCGTAATACACTAGGTCGCGCTACATCATCTTTTTTCTTCGACAGTTTCTAAAAGGAACCGTGTGACTCTACGGTCTTAGCCACAGCCCATCAAAATCTTTTTTGCTTTTAGCGAAATCAGCTAACTTCAAAAAATATTTACCCAACCATGAAAAAATTATCTCTCGTTGCATTGGCATTGTCATGTTTCTCTGCCTTTGCGCAGCCGCTTTCGTCGAAAGCCATCGATGACCTGACCGAACGATCAATGAAAGCATTTGAAGTTCCGGGCATTGCGGTAGCCGTAGTCAAAGATGGAAAAGTGATTCATTCCAAAGGGTATGGTGTTCGATCACTGAAAACAATGGAGAAGGTAGATGAGAATACGTTGTTCGGAATCGCTTCCAACAGCAAAGCGTTTACTGCTGCCACGCTTGGCATCTTGGTGGATGAAGGAAAAATAAAATGGGATGACAAAGTGCGCGATTACATTCCCGAATTCAAGTTGTACAGTCCATTCGTAACTGAGGAGTTTACGATTCGCGATCTGCTCACCCACCGCAGTGGCTTGGGGTTGGGTGCCGGCGATTTGATGTTCTTTCCCGACTCGAGCGACTTTACATTGAAAGATGTGATCTACAATCTTCGCTTCCTGAAATCGGTATCGAGCTTTCGCACTAAATATGATTACGACAACAACCTCTACATCATCGCTGGCGAAGTGGTGGCGCGGGTAACCGGAAAAAGTTGGGACGAATTTGTGGAGCAACGAATCATCCAGCCTTTGGGCATGACCAAAACAGCAGCCTCTTTTGATCGATTGAAAGACAAATCGAACGTCATCGATGGGCATGCGGCAGTGGAGGGAAAAGTGAAGGTCATAGCTCGCAGCACCGTGAAGGTAGCACATGCCGCCGGTGGTTTGAATTCAAACATCGCAGATCTAAGCAAGTGGGTGCTCCTTCATCTCAATCACGGCAAATACGGAGAAAATCTTTCTAAGCATTTGTTCTCCGACGACGTTCACGAAGAAATGTGGACTCCTCAAACGATTATACCTGTTCGAAATCCGGGTCCCTACAATGTCCATTTCGCGGGGTATGGTCTTGGTTTCTTTCTAAACGACGCGAAAGGGTACAAGCAGGTTTCACACACCGGAGGCCTGGAGGGAATGGTGACACAAATTACGATGATACCTGAATTAAGTTTGGGGATCATCGTGTTGACCAATCAGCAAGAAGGCGGAGCGTTTTCGGCAATCACCAATCAAATCAAAGACGCCTATTTCGGAATCGCTGGCACCGATCGTGTAAAAGAATACTCAGCGAACCGAAACAAAGCGATGGCCGGTGCGAAGCTCTTAACCGATTCCATCTGGAGTGAAATAGAGGCCGCACGCAAAGCAGGTATAAAAACCGACTTGAATTCCGTGGCCGGTACTTACACCGATGCATGGTTTGGAGACGTGACCATCACTCAAAAAAATGGAAAATTGTGGTTCGAGTCGAAACGTTCGCCAAAACTCACGGGCGAAATGTTTGCTTACAAGGGTAATACATTCGTGGTAAAATGGAAAGACCGAAGCATGGATGCAGACGCCTATGTTAATTTTTCGCTGGACGAAACTGGCAAAGGGGCGGGCTTGACGATGAAGGCCATCTCTCCACTCACTGACTTCAGCTACGACTTTCATGATTTGAATTTCAAAAGAACCAAGTAGGAGTCTTTTGACACGAAACATGCAGCCGATGATCCTCATCGGCTTTTTTCATTTAGTCGAATCCCGTATCTTAAAACAAATTGGCTTTAACCCCGCATGAGCGAGAATCAAACTAAATTACCGTGGTGGACGTGGGTGGTTCCCATCCTAGTGATGCATCTGGGCACGGAAATCTCGCTTGAGTTTAAATACGAACAAGGCGTAGCCGACCTCTACTTACCCACCGCTTTCTCCATTATTATGATAAACTGGTGGGGACCCGTCCGTATCCTTCCTGCCATGTACCTCAACGCGCTACTGAGTACGGGTTTATGGGGAATCCAAGACGCGTTTCAATGGCCGATATATGCGCTTCCCGAAACCGTGCTCACATTCGGTTCGTGGTTGCTTTTCACGAAGATCTCGAAAGGACAATATTGGATGCCCGACGTGAAGAGTCTCGCGCTTTTCATCGCGTGGGGAATGTTTGTGCCGATCATTGTTGAAGTTCTCTTTTTAGAGTCCCTATTGGTCTCGTTTCATGAACATCCCATTTCTGATTTTTGGCGCTTCGTGGTGCGTAACTCGCTGGGTGAATTTGCTTCCAATTTTGGCTTGGCCCTCCCCTTACTTTATTATGCCACCCCTTTCATGCAGCGGAGTGGATTGCTGATTCACCCGCCCGAGGAAGAACTGCGGAAGCATTCTTTCCTTCAACCCAACACAAAAATTGCTGAACTGGGAGCCGTCTATCTGACCTTACTCTTTTTGACCGCGCTTATTCCCTTCGAGAAATTTTGGTTTCTGTACGGCCTCGTCTCTATGTACACCGCGCTGCGCTTTGGATTTGGCGTTGCCACGGTCACCAACTATTTCATTTTTGTGCTCACCTATTTCATGCCGAAGCTGTCACGTGGATCTATCGGGTGGCCCGATATAGGCGACGAAAATGTGATCAATATTTTTCTAGGGATGCTTTTGCTTTACATCTTCGCCGCCATTACCGGGCGCGTGATCAGCGATTTGAAAAAGGTGGAAATAAAATTGCAGCGCAAGAACACCGAGTTGGGCCAGACCAACAGCGAACTCGATCGGTTTGTGTACAGTGTGTCTCACGATTTGAGTGCGCCCCTGAAATCTATACGTGGCTTAATCAACGTCAGCAGAATCGATAACGAAACAAAAAAAGAAAGTTACCTCAACCATATTGAAGCCAGCGTACTGAAACTGGAGGCGTTTATCTCCGAAATCCTGGACTACTCGCGCAACAACCGACTCTGGCAAAAACCGGAAAAAGTCAATTTGAAAGAGTTGTGTGTAGAAATCCTGGACAACCTCAAATTCATTGATGGATTTCAGCGCATCAACATTGTACTTGAAGACCTTGAACATGGCACGGTGACAACGGACAAGCCGAGGCTGAAAATCATACTCAACAACCTCTTGTCGAATGCCATCAAGTTTCACCGGAAACTGGGCGAGGGTCAGGTCATAACGGTGTCAGCCAACTCTGCTCCCGATTTACTTACCATCAAAGTGGAAGACAACGGCCAGGGGATCAGACCAGAATATCAACACCGAATTTTCGAAATGTTTTTTAGAGCCAATGAAACGGAAAAAGGATCGGGTCTTGGCTTATACATCGCCAAAGAGGCCGCCGAAAAAATTGGCGGAACAGTCAGAGTTGAGTCCGAATATGGCAAAGGGTCTGTTTTTACGGTTGAAATCCCCATTTTCGACTGAAAAAAAGAGTGATTGCAAATTCGTCCCTAATCCGTACTTTTGTAACCTTCGAAATGGAAAAGAAATCCCTTCAGCGAGCATTCCTCTTGGCCTCCGGCATTTGTGCGGTGTTGGTGATTTTACTTTCACAATCCTTTTATCAAAATTCTAGCATCGCCTTAAAAGGAAAGACGGATAAGGCAAAAGAACAAAAGGAAGTAACGATTCACGCGCCTTCCGACGTCGCCTCTCAGGGCCACTCTGTGGAGCTTAATGAGCAGCAACCATCGCAGGTTCATGAAGTTATCTTAAGCGATGAAAAAAATGAAGTAGTCGTTCTTGTTCAGAAGACGACCATCAATTTCTTCAAAACTTTGTTTCGGGTGATTATCTCGCCCAACGCCCCCTAAAGTATCCCATGCATTTGAACTTAGGCATTGGGCATTCGTCTCAGGCCTTGGTTTTTTTTTCTCGCTAATCGCATTGCGGTTAATCGTGTTTTTCAGTTTTCAAGTTCTCTAATCTTCAATTTTCAAATTAGTCAGTTATGCAAAACAAAGGAGTAGTCGTGGTGCTCACAGTAGTCATTACAGCATTGTGTCTGTACTACTTGTCGTTCACCTTAGTCAGTAGGAATGTGCAGCAAGACGCGATCAAGCAAGCCACCGACAAGTTGGGCTCGATCGATCTTACCAAAAAACAGAATTATCTGGATTCGCTCTGGAACAAACCTGTGTACAATATTTTCGGAGCGGAGTACACCTATAAAGAAGTAAAAGACAATGAGCTCAGCTTGGGTCTTGACTTGCAGGGCGGTATGCACGTGGTGCTCGAAATTTCGCCTATCGATATCGTTAAGGGCCTGAGTGGCAACAATCAAGATCCCGCTTTCCTCGCGGCATTGCTGAAAGCAAAGGAAATGGAGAAGTCGAGCAATTCCAGTTTCACTTCCTTATTCTACAAAGCTTTTAAAGAGGCCAACCCTGATCGTACGCTTGCCTCTCTGTTTACCTCTACGGCGAACAAGGACCGTGTAAAACTTTCTGATAGCGATGATGCCGTGATGAAATTCCTCGACAAAGAAGTGAAGGACGCCATCGATCGCTCTTTCACGATTTTGAAAACACGTATAGACCAGTTCGGGACGTCACAACCTAACATCCAACAATTGCAAGGTTCGGGAAGAATTCAAATCGAAATCCCTGGCGCCGACAATCCGCAACGTGTACGCAAGCTTTTGCAAGGCGTAGCTCGCCTTGAGTTCTGGGAAATTGTAGAGACTAATGATCCTCAATTGAGCCAGTCACTTATCGCTATCAATCAACTTTTGCTAAAGGAACAAAACGCGAAGAAAGCAGAAGTAACGGCGCAATCTAAAATGGACGGCACTACAAAAACAGACGCTAAAGCCGACACAGCTAAGTCTGCATTGGAAAAACAATTGGCGAAAGCAGGAAGCGACAGCACTGGAAAAAGCTCATTGGATTCACTGCGCGCAGCCACCTCATCGCCCTTGTTTGCCCTTAGCACACAGCAAGTTGGACTTATGTACGCAACCAAAGACACGTCTATCATCAATGGTATTTTCAAACGCGATGATGTGAAAGCCCTGTTGCCCCGCACTGTTGGTTTGTTCTGGGATGTGAAATCTGATCCGGATGTTACCAAAGGAGTGGAAGACCTGCGATTGAACTTTGTGAACCTCGGCCGCAGTGGCAAGCCCTTGTTGACCGGCGACGTGATCAACGATGCCCGTTCTGATTTCGATCAGTTCGCTCGTCCTTCTGTGAGCATGACAATGAATGCCAGCGGAGCTCGTACTTGGGGAAAAATCACCGCCGCCGCTGCCGCCAAACAGCCGCAAGGTCGCATCGCCATCGTTCTTGATAATTATGTTTACACTGCACCTACCGTGCAAGGTGAAATTCCAAATGGAAATTCTCAGATCACTGGAAACTTCACCACGGAAGAAGCGAAAGACTTGGCGTTGGTGCTCAAGGCCGGATCCCTTCCAGCGCCTACGCGGATTGTGGAGCAAGCTATCGTTGGTCCTTCACTAGGTCAGATTGCGCAAAACCAAGGTTTGGTTTCTATGGCCTGCGGACTCGCGCTGATCGTGATCTTTATGATTGCCTACTATTCAAAAGGTGGATGGGTTGCTAACCTGGCTCTTCTGTTCAATATCTTCTTTATCCTTGGAATTCTAGCACAGTTTAACGCGGCACTCACACTTCCCGGTATCGCAGGTATCGTACTCACCATGGCGATGGCCGTTGACGCCAACGTGGTCATCTACGAGCGTGTAAAAGAAGAATTGCGAATGGGCCGAAAGCTTCGCGATGCGATCAAGAAAGGGTACGAGCGCGCATTCGCCACTATCTTCGACTCCAACTTGACCACTTTCTTGACAGGTATGTTCTTGTTCATTTTTGGTCAAGGCCCATTGAAGGGATTCGCCATCGTATTGATGATTGGTATTGTCACTTCGTTCTTCTCTGCCGTTTACATCTCACGCGTCATTATTGAGTTCCTTGTTCGCAAGGGCGATGATGCTAAGCTTTCTTTCGAATCCGGGATTGCAGCTTTGGTACGCAAGCGTGGGGAATTCAATTTCATTGGCAATCGATACAAAGCCTACGCATTCTCCGGATCGATTATGGTGATTGGATTTATTCTCATTGCGTTCCAGGGTTTGAACATGGGTGTTGACTTTAAAGGTGGACGTTCTTATGTCGTTTCGTTCAGCAAGCCCGTGGTTGCAACGGACATGAAAATCGCGTTGAGTGAAAGTTTCAAAAATTCAAGTACAGAGGTAAAAAACTACGGAAGTGATGACGTCATGCGTGTAACGACGTCTTATCTGATCGACGATGAATCTGATGCGGCAGATGACAATGTAAGAGGTGCATTAATATCGGCGGTTGAAAAATTCAGCGGTTTAAAACACTCTGAGAATGATACGCAGCTCGATGATCAGCACTTCACTATTTCAAAATCATTGAAAGTAAGTGCAACCATCGCTGATGACATCAAAAACTCAGCCTTCAAAGCGAGTATCTATTCGTTGATCGGCATCTTCTTTTACATCTTATTCCGATTCAAGAAATGGCAGTTCAGCACGGGAGCTATCATCGCTACCGCGCACGATGCTTTATTTGTGATCGCCGCCTTCGGTATCGCTCATGCGTTCGGGTTATCGTTCGAAATTGATCAGATCTTCGTTGCTGCCTTGCTCACCATCATCGGTTATTCCATCAACGATACCGTAATCATCTTCGACCGGATCAGGGAATACTTGAGTTTCGGAGCAAATCATGATCGCGCGAAAGTTTTCAATGACGCTATCAACAGTACCCTGAGCCGCACCTTGATCACTTCGGGAACGGTGTTGCTCGTAGTCGTGGTGTTGTTGATTTTCGGTGGCGAAGTTTTGAGAGGGTTTTCGTTTGCCTTGGTGATCGGGATGTTGATCGGCACATATTCGTCAATCTTCGTTGCGTCTCCTATTGTGCTTGACTTCGACAGACAACCAGCTGACAAAGAAAAGCAAAAAGAAAAGCCACAAGCCAAAGTTACGGCGTAAAGTAATTTCTGAACATGGGCATGCAAAAAGGCGAGAGAAATCTCGCCTTTTGTTTTTTTTGTTTTCTTCAGGCAGCAAACCCTGCGCTTCGCCTAGGAGTTGCGAAAACTATCGACATTGGCCAATATTTTAACAGACACTAAGGTTGTCTACTAAACTGACAGACTAACAACCGTTTTCGCTACTGACTGTTAGTTTGGAAAACAAATTTATTTTTCGATTTCCGTTCCCATTTTTCTCTTTGCCTTTTTCATCCGTTATTTTTATTGCTCACCTTTTTATGCTGAGCAAAATTGAAAGAACAAGATCAACGTGGGCTGTATCATCCCTCCTTCGAACATGAGTCCTGTGGAGTAGGGTTTATCGCCAACATCAAGGGTAGAAAGTCACATCAAATAGTAACTGACGCGCTCACCATGCTCGAGCGCATGAGTCACCGGGGCGCGTGCGGCTGCGAACCCAATACCGGCGATGGTGCTGGAATTCTAATTCAAGTGCCCCACGAATTTTTCCTCAGCGAATGCAGCAAGCTTGGATTCAAGCTCCCTTCTTATGGCCAATATGGTGTTGGCCTTGTGTTTTTTCCACCCGACCCCAAAGTACGTGAAGAGTGCCGTATCGTTCTGAACAGGCAGATCAAGAAAATGAAAATGGGTTTGCTGGGCTACCGCGTATTGCCCGTCGATAATCACGAAGTAGGTGAGTCAGCATTGAATGCCGAACCCGTCATGGAACAGGTGTTCATCAACAGACCTGACTCCATTCAGTCTGTTGACGATTTTGAACGAAAGCTTTTCATACTCAGAAAATATTCCACCAAGATCATCACGGAGCTTGTCAAAGGAGTGGATAATCAGTTTTATTTTTCTTCACTGTCGTACAAAACGATTGCTTACAAAGGGATGCTTACTTCCCATCAGCTCCGCCCCTATTTTGCTGACCTTGAAAATGAAGATGTGGTTTCGGCGTTGGCCGTCATTCATTCGCGCTTCTCTACCAATACTTTTCCTTCTTGGCGCTTGGCCCAACCCTTTCGTTTCATTGCTCACAATGGTGAAATCAACACCGTCAGGGGAAATATCAACTGGCTCAAATCCAAAGAATCTTTTTTTTCTTCGAAGTATTTCAGCCGTGAAGAGCTGGATATGATCTTGCCGATTTGCAATCCCGTACAATCAGATTCATCCAACCTTGACAACGCGATTGAACTGCTGGTACATGCCGGTCGCTCCTTACCTCACGTGATGATGATGCTTATCCCCGAAGCATGGGATGGAAACGAGAACATGAGCCAGGAGAAAAAAGATTTTTATGAGTACCACGCCAATATTATGGAGCCTTGGGATGGACCCGCCTCTATCACATTTACTGATGGAAAGATCGTTGGAGCTACCCTGGACAGAAATGGTCTCCGTCCTTCGAGATTTGTGGTCACTGACGATGATCTTGTCATTATGGCCAGTGAAGTCGGCGTGCTCGATGTTGACCCGTCAAAAGTGGTGACAAAAGGAAGGTTGCAGCCAGGCAAGATGTTCGTTGTGGATTTGGAACAAGGAAGAATCATCAGCGACGATGAGCTGAAAAAGAAAATTTGCGGCCAACAACCCTATGGAAAATGGGTGAGGGAAAACAAAGTCCGATTGCAAGATCTGCCCGAACCAGGCGGAAGTTTCCACAAGTATGATCCTGTCACATTTTTAAAACGCCAGATTTCGTTTGGGATAACGTCAGAAGATCTGAGAGTCATTGTTGGTCAGATGTGCGAAACTGGAAAAGAGGCACTCGGTTCCATGGGCAGCGATACGCCTCTGGCAGTGTTGTCGCAGCAGGCTCAACATTTGGCCAATTATTTTAAACAGCTATTTGCTCAAGTTACCAACCCTCCCATCGACCCCATTCGCGAACGGATGATCATGTCTTTGGCTTCTCATGTGGGCGGCTCATTAAATTTGCTTGAAGAATCGCCTGAACATTGTCTTACTCTTGAATTGCCCACGCCGATTCTTTCCAATACGGAATTGGAGAAAATCCGCTACATCGATCACGCACACCTCCAAACAAAAACCATCTACACTTACTTCAAAGCGGATGGCAGCGCAGGGGCGTTGGAAAAAGGGTTGAATCGAGTTTGCCAGTATGTGACCGACGCTATTGAAGATGGCTTCACCATCATTATATTATCTGACCGGAGTTTTGATAGCGGTCACACGCAAATTCCGTCGTTGCTTGTGATAGCGGCAGTTCATCATGACCTGATTCGCAAGGGCATTCGGGGAAAAGTTGGCTTGCTGGTCGAAGCGGGTGATGTTTGGGAAACGCATCATTTTGCCACCCTCCTCGGATACGGTGCTTCGGGCGTAAATCCGTACCTGGTGTATCAAACCATTCACGACCTGAAAAAGAAAAACCAGCTGGGTGAAGAGCTGACGGAAGAAAAAGCAATCTACAATTATAAAAAAGCAGTGGCTGGTGAACTGCTCAAGATCATGAGCAAGATGGGTATCAGCACTCTGCAGTCGTATCATGGAGCTCAAATCTTTGAGGCGTTGGGGATCAGCAACGAGGTGATCGATACCTATTTTACTGGGACTGTTTCTCGCATCGGCGGCCTAACACTGGACGATATTGCAAGGGAAGCATTGACAAAGCACAGGCTCGCATTTCCAAAGACTTCAAATCTGCAACCCCATTTGCCCATTGGCGGTGTGTATCAATGGAAACTGCGCGGTGAATCCCATTTATTCAATCCAAATACGATTCACCTCCTCCAGCAATCAACAAAAACAAACGACTACGCTCTTTTCAAAAAGTATTCTTCGCTTATCAATGAGCAGAGTGAAAAAGCAATCACGCTAAGAAGTTTGTTCAAATTCAAACGCAGCCAGTCCATCCCCATTTCTGAAGTCGAACCCGCTGAAAATATTTTCAAACGGTTTGCTACAGGAGCAATGTCGTTCGGATCAATTTCTCACGAAGCACACAGCACGCTAGCGATCGCCATGAATCGGATTGGAGGCAAGAGCAACAGTGGCGAAGGTGGCGAAGATGAAATTCGCTTTCACCGAAAAGAAAATGGCGACTGGGAAAACTCAGCCATCAAGCAAGTAGCATCCGGTCGTTTCGGGGTGACGAGCTATTATTTATCAAATGCCAGTGAGCTTCAAATCAAAATGGCGCAAGGCGCAAAACCGGGAGAAGGCGGGCAATTACCCGGCCATAAAGTAGATGAATGGATTGGCCGCGTCCGTCATTCAACACCCGGCGTCGGATTGATTTCACCTCCACCCCATCACGATATTTATTCGATAGAAGATCTAGCGCAATTGATCTTCGATCTAAAAAATGCAAATCAAAAAGCGCGCATCAACGTAAAATTAGTCTCAGAAGCAGGCGTCGGCACCATCGCGTCGGGTGTAGCCAAAGCTCATGCAGACGTCATCTTGATCTCAGGTCATGACGGTGGCACGGGGGCTTCTCCGTTAAGTTCGATTCGCCATGCAGGCCTACCGTGGGAGCTGGGACTGGCGGAAGCGCATCAAACATTGGTAAGAAACAAACTCCGCGGAAGAGTCACGCTGCAAACCGACGGGCAAATCAGAACGGGAAAAGACTTGGCCATCGCCGCTCTCCTCGGCGCCGAAGAATGGGGTGTAGCCACTGCCGCGCTAGTCACCGCAGGTTGTATCATGATGCGCAAGTGCCACTTGAATACGTGCCCCGTCGGCGTCGCCACCCAAAACAAAGAGCTGCGTGCGTTATTCACGGGAAAGCCAGAGTATGTCGTCAATTTGTTCGGGTTCCTTGCCGAAGAGCTGCGCGAGGTAATGGCAGAACTCGGATTCCGCACGGTGAATGAAATGGTGGGACAAACAGATCGCTTAGAGCTGCGTTCGCTTGACAACCATTGGAAATACAAAAAATTAAATTTAGCCACGATCCTTTACAAGGAAGCCATCCGCCTGGATACGCCGCTTTACAAACAAGAAGAACAAGATCATGGAATCGATCAAGTACTGGATCGTCAGCTCATTCAAAAAGCCAAAACAGCATTGACAAAAGGGGAAAACGTTACGGCCTCATTCAAGATTACAAACCAACAACGCGCCACCGGCACGATGCTGTCGAATGAAGTGTCGAAGGCGTTTTTTGCAGAAGGTCTTCCCACCGATACTGTTCACTTCAAATTCATTGGTACGGCAGGGCAAAGTTTTGCAGCATTCGTTGCCAAGGGGCTGACGTTTGAACTTGAGGGTGAAGCGAATGACTATTTCGGCAAAGGGTTGTCAGGAGCCAGATTGATCCTCTACCCACCTGCGCAAAGTCAATTCAACGCCGCTAAAAATATAATCGTCGGCAACGTGGCGTTCTACGGCGCCACCTCAGGTGAGGCATTTATCAAAGGCATGGCAGGCGAACGATTTGCCGTGCGCAATTCCGGAGTGAAAGTGGTAGTGGAGGGTGTCGGTGATCATGGTTGCGAATACATGACGGGTGGAACGGTGGTCGTGTTGGGTGAAACAGGACGGAATTTCGCTGCGGGTATGAGTGGTGGCGTTGCTTATGTGTGGGACGTGAACAAGTCGTTTGTTAAGAATTGCAACCTGGAAATGGTCATGCTTGATACCTTGGATCAAGAGGATCAAGAACGGTTAAAGAAAATGATCCAAGATCACCAACAATATACGCACAGTGAAACCGCCGCACATGTGCTGAGCTATTGGCAAAAGTCGGTCCACGACTTCATTAAAGTGATGCCTGTGGATTACAAGGCGGTCTTGGAAAAAAGAAAATTCATGAATCTAAGTGCAGCACAAATAGAGGCTAAATAGTGGTTGGTTGTTCCTTCATCGTTGTTGGCCCTTTGCACAGCCCGACGAACAACGAACAACTAGCAACGATCAACTAAGATATATGGGAAAGAATACCGGGTTTTTAGAAACAAATCGTCAGCTACCGCAAAAGCGTGAAGTACGTGAACGTGTTAAAGACTATTTCGAAGTAGAAGGCGCTGTTGACAAATCGTTGACGGTAAAGCAAGCGTCCCGGTGTATGGACTGTGGCATTCCTTTTTGCCATCAGGGCTGCCCCCTTGGAAACATAATTCCCGAGTTCAACGACGCCGTCTACCAGCAGAATTGGAAGCTCGCTTACGAAATACTTACGCTTACCAATAATTTTCCGGAATTCACGGGAAGAATTTGCCCAGCGCCATGTGAAGCATCTTGCGTCTTAGGAATCAACAAGCCGGCGGTGGCGATTGAATACATTGAAAAAACGATCATTGAAAAAGCATTTGAAGAGGGATATGTAAAACCACAAATTCCTGCACAGCGCACCAACAAAAAAGTGGCCGTGATAGGATCAGGTCCCGCAGGCCTCGCTGCTGCCGCCCAATTAAATTCAGCCGGGCATTGGGTAACGGTTTTCGAAAGAGCTGACGAAATTGGAGGTCTGCTGCGTTACGGCATACCTGATTTCAAATTGGACAAACGAATTCTAGATCGACGCCTGGCAATAATGGTGGAAGAAGGAATCAGTTTTCACACCAATATGAACGTAGGTGTAAATCTTTCAGTAACTGAATTGGTCGATACATTCGATGCAATCCTTTTGGCTTGCGGCTCAACGGTTCCGCGCGATTTGCCAATCAAAGGAAGGGAACTGAAGGGTGTGCATTTTGCGATGGATTTTCTTACCCAACAAAATCGCAGAGTAAACGGGAAGAAGATCAATCAGGCCGAAATCTGGGCTACCGAAAAAAATGCAGTAGTGATTGGCGGTGGAGATACAGGCTCGGATTGCGTAGGTACTTCCAATCGGCAGGGTGCCAAATCGGTAACACAAATTGAGATTCTTTCCAAGCCACCAAAAGATAGGAACGAAAACATGCCTTGGCCCAACTGGCCAATGATTTTGCGTACGTCCACCTCGCACGAGGAAGGGTGTGAACGCCAATGGGCTATTGTTACAAAAGAATTTGTTGGTGATGACAAAGGAAATCTGAAGGCACTAAAGATTGTCGAAGTCGAGTGGGAAGGAAAATCATTCAAAGAAATTCCAGAAAGTGAACGAGAGCTCCCTTGCGAACTTGCTCTTCTTGCCTTGGGTTTCTTAAATCCACAACACGATGGCCTGCTTGATCTACTAAAAGTTGACTATGACGATCGCGGAAACGTGAAGGCAAAAAGCTACCAAACCTCGCAAGAAAAAATATTTGCCGCCGGAGATACAAAGCGTGGTCAGTCGCTGGTGGTGTGGGCCATCAGTGAAGGCCGTGAAGCAGCGCATGCGATTGACCAGTATTTAACGGGCGATTCGTTGTTGGCGCAGAAAGAGAAGGGGATTTTGGCATTGGCGAGATAAAAATCGCATCATCTATTGACCAACAATTTCTGCCGCGTCAAGCCCGATTTAGTCCAGACCTCCACAACGTAAATCCCAGTCGGAATACCCGTCAACCGTATTTCGTTTTCAATGGCGCCTTGAAAAACGGTTTTACTTTCTACGCTGATTATTCGTACCGAAACAATGGATTCACTGGCCTGAACTTGAATGACGTCACGAGCAGGGTTTGGAAAAATAAAAACATCGCTATGAACAGGTTCAGTGGCTGTAATGCCTTTCAGTAGCCCGTAAACCATCAGCTTGTTGGAGAACGTAGCCAGGTAGACTTTTCCATTGGCGATCGTGGGGCAATTGAACTTGGCATAGTTGCCCGGCGAGTTTCCTGATCGCTGGGAAGAATTCCACAGTTCGGTGGTAACATCGTTTGCTTTAAACGCACGTAAAATTCCAGGACAGGTTTGTTGGTTGGCATTGCAAGCATTTGCCGCGTGACTCACCCAAAGAATCGCTGTTGAATCAATAGCGTTATCAGAGGAAACTGAAAGAAATGCGCCATTGTATCCTTTTGGTCCATCCGTCGGCTGGGTAACAATATTTGTCAAATCAAATTTCTTAGCGGTTGCATTATATGGAAAGGCCTTTAGTGGCACATTATCTGACCAGATGTAGACGAATTCTTTTTGGGTGCCTTTGTAATACGTGAGCGAGGAAAGGTTGTGGGCGCTGCTCGAACCTTGACTGTAAGACTGAACCACTAAATTCCCAATGGAACTATAGCCGCCCATTGTATCGCGATTCATCAAGTAAAGGCTCCCATCCTTCGCGCCTGAAATCGCCTGGTTTCTTCCGGGGAGAAGCATCATTCCGGTGACTCCAAAATCTTGATCGCCTTGTTCCAATACCGAAAAATTGGTAGGTGTGAAAAAAGTAGCCACCTCCAAAGAGCTTCCGTTGACCTTCAGTTTCAATGCACTTTCCGACCGATTGATGACGTCACTTGGATTTCCATTTCGTCCCACAGAGCCATTGCCGACGGCAGCATAAATATTTCCAAGCTCATCCGCCGACAACCCTGAGCCCGCCATCCAAATTCCACCTTGATAGCCTTCGGGGGTAGCATTGTAAACGAATTTTTGAGCCAAGGTTGTGGCGTCATAGCCGATGATCCAGCCGTGATAATTTCCACAGTCGCCATGAGCGGCCCATGCGATACTCACCACGCCATTGGAAAGTAAAAGTGCAGATCGCTGATTTTCCAATTTGGCATCAAATGAAATTGAGCCGGCGCTACTTCCTGTGCCCGACCCAGGTACTTGGGCCGCAATAGTGACGGGGCTCCCTGATTTCTCAGCCCCGGTGGCAAGGTCGAGCGCATGAAGCTGCTGTTGGTAGGCGACTCCACCAACGCTTTTGGCAACTAAATAAACGGTACTTGAATTCGGATCGATGACTGGGGTTCCCACAATTCCAATGTTACCCGAAAAATCGAAGTAGTTATTGGCGCCACAAGCGGTGTCCGTGTTCTTCATCGCACGCCAGCCGAAAGGCGTCAGGTTGACTTGCCAATACGGCTCAAAGACTGAACCATCGTCTGCATCGAAAGCATAGACGGAATTATTCACGGTGGCGATGATCACCACGTTTTTCATTCCTACGCCAGGAATGTTGGCGCGGGCAATCAAAGGCTGAGCATAAATTTGATCGTCGACCGGACGTGTAAAGACGACACCAAAAGAATCCGCTTTTACGTTCCCTTGCCGCAGTAATTTTTCATCCTTGTTCCACCCCGTGCGAAAATTATCGTTGTGCTGCGTCAGCACTTGAACTTGGCCGAATGTAACTTCCGCCAAGAAGAGCAATAGGCAGATGGGAATTGATTTCAAGAGGCGGAATTTTGGTCCACCTAATTTACTTTAATCAGCTCAACTTCGAAAATTAAAGCGGCATAGGGAGGAATACCCGGCCGACCACGTTCGCCGTAGGCTAATTCGTAAGGAATGTAGAGCATCCATTTGTCACCTTCTTTCATAAGTTGCAGCGCTTCTGTCCATCCGCTGATGACCTGTGTCAATCCAAATTCGGCCGGTGTGCCTCTTTTTATCGAGCTGTCGAACTCAGTTCCGTCGAGGAGTTTTCCGGTATAATGCACGGTCACTCGATTATTTACGGTGGGTGTCTTACCCGTTCCTTTAGTTACTACTTTGTATTGCAGTCCGCTGGCGGTCACCACGACGCCTTCATTCTTTTTGTTTACCTCAAGGAAAGCGCGCCCTTCATCTTTGACTTTCGAATTTTTTTTCTCGGACGCAACTTGCATGTACTGTTGCACGGAATTCATGCATTGTTGCTGATCCATTTTGGGCGGTTTAGCACCGAACACGTCCCTGATTGCAGCAATCATCGCGTCTGTATCCAGGGAATCCCCTCCTTGGCCTTTGACATTGTTTGCGAATAATACGCCGATGCCGTAGCCGGCTTTCTTCTTTTCCGTAGTCAAGTCTACGTCTTTGGGTTTCAATCGATCAATTTGAGCTTGCAGATTCTGGATCTCCGCTTGAAGGCTCGCCACTTTTGCCTCCAGTTCCTTTTTTGATTGCCCATACAGCGAGACACACCACAGCGACAAGGCGACAATAAAACAACTACGCATAATTTTTTGTTTGATTAAGAACCACGAAGATGCAATTTCTCCACAAAAAGTAAAAGGCTACCGAACTGCCATCTTTCTAACCGCCTGTGAAAAGAGTTTTGGGAAAAACCGTTTCAGATACACCGCAAAGACTTCTTTCCTGCCTCCGATATAGGCTTCTTCTTTTTTGGCTTCAATCGCATCCACCATCAGCGCGGCGAATTTGTGAGCCGGTAATCCGATGCTCGTGGCACGATCCATTTTGTTGAGTTTACTTCCGTCGCCCGTGAGGGCATTCATCGTGAACTGCGTCTTCACCCATCCAGGGCAAATCATAGTCACATAAATTTGTTTGCTTTCTTTCCATAGTTCTGCTCGCAACGAATCAAAAAAACCATGTAGTGCGTGCTTTGCCGCTGCATATCCCGATCGATAGGGTGTACCTATCTTCCCCATCACGCTGCTGACGGTAACGATATGG
Source organism: Cyclobacteriaceae bacterium (assembly GCA_035492075.1). Taxonomy (GTDB): domain Bacteria; phylum Bacteroidota; class Bacteroidia; order Cytophagales; family Cyclobacteriaceae; genus ELB16-189. Next base: position 84,083 of record DATJJP010000040.1, read on the forward strand.
CCCACTTTACGCTTGAGAAAATGTGGTAACAAATTTTTAGTTAGCGCCACCGTTCCAAAATAGTCAACCTCCATGATTTGCCGGTCCACGGAAAGAAGAGTGTCTTTCGCCAAGCTGCGCTGCGCGATCCCGCCATTATTGATCAGGACATCCACATGCCCAAACAACTGAATAGCTGCCTCCGTACATAGTTTCAACATTTCCCCTTGCGACAAATCGATCGGCAGGACGCGAACGTCAGCTTGCGCATAATGGGGGCAATTTCCTTTTACTCGTTCCAATTCCTCTTTTCTTCGAGACGATATGATCAGTTTTACTCCTCGCCTCCTTGCGAGCTCATACGTCAGCGCTTCACCGATTCCGCTCGATGCGCCTGTAACCCAAATAACTTTGTTGTTGAGATAAGCCATCACTGTCTCCTATAAACTGTAAAATCAAAGGCAAATTTATGTTTTTCGTCAACCGGATGATGTCGCCTTGAAATTTCCTTCCATTGCTTTTTATTCCATTCCGGAAAAAATGTATCTCCATCCAATGCGACATCAATTTCGGTGAGGTACAAGACATCAGTCATCGGCAATGCCAGTTTATAAATCTCCGCTCCACCGATAATGAACAACTCTTTTTCGCCATTGTTTCTTGCCAAATCTATTCCATCTCGAAGTTCGTGCACAAGGGAGCACCCGGGTGCTTGATAATTTCTTTGGTGGGTTACCACGATGTTCGTCCGGTTGGGCAATGGTTTAAATTTATCGGGAAGGGATTCATAATTTTTTCTTCCCATGATAACATGATGGCCGTTGGTGGTTTGCATAAAGAACTTCATGTCATCGGGCAGGCGCCACGGCAAATCATTGCCCTTGCCGATCACTTGATTTTTCGCAACAGCGGCAATGATGGAAATAGTCATTAGGCGATCATTTTTGCCAATCCGAATGCGGCGGCAGCGGCAAGGGCTCCCACTAACGTGACCCTAAGGGCGCCTTTAAATATAGGTTGCCCTGTGAGCTTGCTTTTCACAACGCCAAAAACAATAAGGCATCCTATGGTGATCACAATCGAGGTTTCCAATCCGCGGGTAACTGAATCGGTTATAAAGTAGGCACTCAAAGGGATCAGTCCACCCACGATGTAGGAAATGGCGATGATAAATGCGCTTTCTTGCGCTCGGTTTTTATCCGGGCGTTCCAATCCCAATTCAAATCGCATCATGAAATCAACCCACTCTTTGGGTTTCTTTGCCATTTCACGGGCTATCGTTTCTTGGATTTTGTCATCCAAACCATACTTGGCAAAAATTTCTTTCGTCTCGCGTATCTCTACTTCATGAAGTTTTTCGATTTCCTCGTATTCTCGTCTTTCTTCTGAATCGTAATGTTCAATCTCAGTTCTTCCAGCCAAATAGCCGCCCAAACCCATTGCTATAGAACCGGCGGCAATTTCGGCAAGGCCTGCTGTAATAATAATCGAACTGTTATCGACCGCCCCGCTAAGTCCCGCCGCCAGGGCAAACGGTACGGTAAGTCCGTCGCTCATACCGATCACGAAGTCACGTACTTTGTCTGACGACTGAAAATGTTTTTCCTCCATGTTACGAATCTACAGGTTTGAAAAGAGAGAAAAAAACGAGTCAATGGCGGGAACGCCTGAATCTCACTTCGGTCTCGAAAAAGGAAAACAGCGAAGAGACAATCGTCGATTGATTGCCCGAGTGGGTGACTTCCTGGTGTTGTTCGTTAAAGTGGGTAAGTATTTTATAAAAAGTAGTATCACTGAGGGCATACCTGTCTTTCAGCTCTTGGATCAATTCCGGATTTGTGACAAGTTCGACATAGGTCTGGGTGCTTGCCAGCTCCGTTTTTAATTTTTCAAGTTTTCGTTTTTCCCTTTCGCGTTTTGAGAAAAAGTCGAGGTTTACGCCAGCGCCGCCGCCAGGTATCGCGCCACCCCAGGGGGCTGACTTGCTCCTCAATTTAAGTGAGGGCAACTCTTTCTTTTCAGCCTCCGGTTTCCCAAAGACAGTGACCTCTTTTAGCAAAATCACGTCTTGCGCCATCTTGATAAACATCACGTCGTCATCTTGAGGGACAGGCTCGACCATTCGAACATAACCTATAGAAGAAAACGCGAGCGAATCAGTGGATCGCACACGAATGGTGAATACTCCGTTGGCATTGGTAATGGTTCCATAACCGGCGCCCAGCAGACGAACGGACACATTTGGGATGCCGGCCAAGGTGATCGAATCAACAACAATGCCCTTCAGGGTTTTCTGCGCAGACGCGGAAAGGTTAAGCAGAACGAGGGCCAAAGAAAAAAATAAAACTCGTAGACTCATCAATTTCGCAATGTACTTCTCTCAGATGATTTTTTTCAAAATAAAGTTGTTAGCGGTTAGCCTTTATTTGCCAATTGTCCACAGGCCGCATCAATATCTTTGCCCCTACTTTTTCGGATTCTCGTAGTGATTCCATTTTGTTCAAGCAGATGCATATACATGTTCAATACTTTATCATCGGCTTGTTGGAACTCTCCATCGCCAATGGGGTTATATTCAATTAAATTCACTTTCGAGGGAATTACTTTGCAAAATTTCAATAAAGCGTTGGCATGCTCTTCGGTATCATTGATCCCTTTCCATACCACGTATTCATAGGTCACTTTGCGTTTGGTTTTTTGATACCAGTAACGCAGCGCATCGGCCAACTCGCTCAGCGGGTTCGAGTCATTGATGGGCATAATCGATGACCGTGTTTCATCAAGAGCGGCGTGCAGGGACACCGCCAAATTAAATTTCACTCCATCATCGGCCATTTTTATGATCATTTTGGCAATGCCTACCGTCGAGACCGTAATTCGTTTCATTGCCATTCCCAATCCTTTGCCCGAAGTGATCTTGTCGATCGCGGCCGTTACGTTGCTGTAATTTAACAAAGGCTCACCCATCCCCATAAATACAATGTTGGTGAGCGGTCGATTGAAAAACAATTCGGCCTGTTCCTTGATGGCCACCACTTGGTCATAGATTTCGTCGGGGCTTAAATTTCGTTGGCGCTTTAACTTGGCCGTGGCGCAAAACTTACAGGCGAGTGAGCACCCCACCTGAGACGACACGCACGCTGTAATCCTTTTTTCGGCGGGGATCAACACGGACTCCACGATCAACCCATCGTGCAGGGTTACTGCATTTTTTATGGTGCCATCTGCACTCCGCTGCATTTTATCCACATGGATGTGGTTGATCGTAAAATGCTCCTTTAACAATTCGCGAGTGGCGACCGACAAGTTGGTCATTTGATCGAAGTTCTTCGCCGATTTTCTCCAAAGCCACTCGTCTACTTGTACTGCCCGAAACGGCTTGTCGCCGTGCTCCAGGAAGAATTTCTTCAACTCGTCAGGTTTGAGCTTTCGGATATCGCGCTTGGCCGCTGTAGTTTCTACCAAAGACATGGCCGCAAAGGTAAGGAGAATGAAGCATGCTTTAGCAAAAGCAATTTTTGCTATTTACATCTTGGGCACCGGCCGGATTCGTGCTCATGCTTGATCTTCCAGCCTTGTCGCGTTTTCACAAGCAGTCCTGTGTACGACAATTTTGCCGTGTCCGCAGTGCCGCGACTGTACCAATAAAAATTCGCGGTGACCAAAGCAGCATCTTCGGCCAGGGCATCGACTTGAAGATCTTCCCATTTAAAATATTCGAGGGTCTTTGGCCTTTTGGCATAACTCGCCTTAAGGCTGTCGAGAACTAAATAGCGGCTCCGTCCTTGAAATGTGAGCCGCGCACCGCTGTCGTAATAAAGGCCTCCAACTTTATCGATCTGATTTTTCAACATGATCGCATAGTTGTTCATGAATTCCTGGATTTCAGTTTTCGTCTTCTGCCTGTCAAAGGTGGCGTTCTTTGTGGTGCATCCAATTACGATACACAGAATTGAAATCAATGGTATGACTTTCATGATATTGAATTTATCGTCACTCCTCTATCACTCCAGTACCCTCAGTCTGTGCTTGGCATATTGCCTCGCCAACTTAATCGTATCGTCCGATGCAAGGTAGCGTTTGTAATAGGCGATGGCCGACGACTTGTCCTTGAAATAGACGTCATAATTGCGGGCGAGGTGATACAACAAAATTTTCGTCTTTGATTTTTCGTAGGCTGCTTGGTAGTAACGAATGGCGTTTTTATAATCTTTCGCGTCTTCGTATGATTTTGCAAGCTGCGAATAATAAATTTCAATATTGTCGGAGATGCCAGATTCAATCGCTTTGTTCATACTCTCAATTGACTTGGGAATATCACCCAGCTCTTGATAGGAAGCACCCAGGTAATAGAAAACCCATTCGCTTTTCACACCAGAGAGCAAGAGAAAATTCATCCATTCGATCGTATTGTCGTACTTTTTCAATTGAAAATAACAAATGCCCAATAGCCGAGCGTGAATGGCTTGGGGATCGTTTCTCTGCAAAATCTTGTTCACGACAGCTACCGTCTCTTTGTACCTGTGCTGTGCCATCAACGATTTGGCTCTCAAAAGCATAACCCCCCGCTGAAGGCTATCGTACATCAAGGCTTGGCTGACAAGGGAGTCGATAGTAAAATAGTTGTCAGCTTCTAAAAGAATATTTCCCCATGAAATGGATGATTCTACATCCTTGGGGTTTAACTGGAGAGCTTTTTTATAAAATAGACCCGCAATCGAATCTCGATTGGTCGAGGAGGCCAGCACTGCGTATTGCTTAAAGTAAAAACTGTTCGATGAATCGATTCCAATCAATTTCTTGTAACACATTTCCGCTTGATCAAAGCGATTGGTCTTTGCATACACTTGCCCCAGCTGATTCAATGCCACTTTGTTGATTGAATCGATAACCAATGCGCGCTGATAACTTTGCATCGCTTCACTATAATTCCCCAGTCGGGCATAACAATAGCCTTTTTGTAAAGACACGTGAATGTCGGAAGTGTCGGGCAGGGGCTTTAGAACCGCTAATGCCTTTTCAAACTGAAAATTTTCTATGAGTTCGTTGGCCTCTTTCAGGTCTTGAGCGGCGAGAGAGAGACCACACAGAAAAAGGGATAGTGCAAGCACATACTTCATAAGCCAGATTTGTTGGTTGTCTAAAGTTATCTAAATTTCCTGTGCTGATTCGTTTTTTATTGACGGTCACGTGGAATGCCCCCGAGCGTATGGGTTGGTGTCCAGAAGATAAAGGGCATTTCAAAAATTTGCATGGCCGAAAAACTTGAACGCACGCTCAACCTTTCATCCACCATCTCCCTGGTAGCGGGCGGAATCATCGGCTCCGCCATTTTCATGAAACCCGCATTAATGGCTTCCCAGTTAGGGTCCCCCCTGCTTTTGCTTTTGGTTTGGGTGGTGGGCGGTGGCATCACTTTTCTTGGGGCACTGACGAATGCCGAAGCCGCAGCGATGATGCCCGAGACGGGCGGTCAATACATTTTCTTTCAACGGATGTTTGGCGACTTCACCGCGTTCCTTTATGGGTGGTCAGCTTTTGCGGTGTTCAATACGGCGGGAAATGCCTCCATCGCTTACGTGTTTTCAATCTACGCGGAATATTTCGTTCACTTCCCTCGCCTCCCCAAGGAGACGGAGCAATTGTTTTACATCTATCTGCCGGGCATTGGGAGAATATTCCCACTCGAAAATATCGGCGTGAAATCGATGACCATCGTATTGATCTGGTTCCTCACGTATATTAACTACCGAAGTACCCACTCGGCCGACCGTATTCAAATTCTTTTTTCGATTCTGAAAATCGGTTCGATGGTGTTTTTGGTACTTGGTATTTTCATTTTCGGCGATGGATCGATGTCGCATTTTGTTCAAAGCAGTCCGTACAAGGGCACAGGCCTATTGATTGGAGTAGTCGCAGCGACGTCAGGTGCATTTTGGGGGTACGAGGGATGGAACAACATCACCTTCATGGCAGGTGAAATAAAAAACCCACAACGGAATATCCCCCTTGGCTTGTTGCTGGGGCTGGTCATCGTAATCATCGTGTATTGCTTGCTCAATTTTGCTTACCTCTATGCGTTGCCCATCAACGTGGTTGCTTCTTCGGCATTCGTGGCCTCTGACGCCGCTTCAAGTGCGTTTGGTTTTGGTGCAGGTGCATTGATCGCGGTCATGGTGATGATCTCCACATTTGGCGCAACCAACGGAAATGTCCTCGCGACTGCGCGCGTCACTTTTGCGATGGCGCAGGAGAAGAGGTTTTTTTCTTCGATTGGCAACGTGCATCCTGTTTTCAAAACTCCGGGAAATGCGTTACTGCTGCATGGTGTCTGGACTTCCTTGCTCGTGCTTAGTGGTTCGTTTGACATGCTTACAGACATGCTCATTTTCGTGACCTGGTGTTTTTATGCCCTGAGCGCATTGGGGGTAATGGTGCTAAGAAAGAAAATGCCTAATGCTCCGCGACCCTACAAAACGTGGGGGTATCCATTCGTGCCGATTGCTTTTATTTCTGTCTCCTCGTTCTTCTTGATTGTGACATTGTACAACGATATCTCGAATTACTTGCATGGCACAACGCCCTTGATCAATTCATTATTTGGTCTCGCCCTGACGGCTGTGGGGATTCCTTTGTATTTTTATTTTAAGAAGAAAGAGAATCCAAGCACTTAGCTCAGCAGCCGTTTTGCGCATTCTACGGATGAATGAATCCCGGCCGTAAAGATCGCAGAGAAACGCACAGATAAACACATGAAAAAAATACTGCCCGTTTTATTCGTGATCGTTTATGCATCCGCACTACTGTGGCTTTCCTCCACCTGGTACAACACGTATATCAGCTTTCACTTTTTCGACGACTTTTTGGAATGGAAGTATTTGGACAAGATGGGGCATTTTTTCACTTCGTTTTATATCGGACTGGCTGCATTCACATCTTTTGGGCATCCCGCAGATTTAAATTCAGCGGCAAAAAAAAGGTGGATTTGTTTCGCTGGATTTGTTTTTCTCTTTCCAATTGAAGTTCTCGACGGTTTTTCAATGAACTATGGCGCATCTATTTTTGATTTAATCGCCAATCTACTGGGAGGTGTTTTTTGCTTTTATTATGTGTCGAACAAAACCGTTTCATCATTCCATCCGAAATTCTCATTTCACAACACAGCGTTTGCTATCCTGCGGCCCGACATGTTGGGGGCCACCTTCGCACAACAGGTGGTCAAAGATTATAATGGCCAAACATATTGGCTCTCTGTTGACATCAATTCGATAGTGAATAAAAAAATCATTCCAAACTGGTTGATGCTGACAATTGGTTATGGTGCCGAGGGGTTGCTCGGTGGCCACGATAACGTCTGGCAAAATGCAGAAGGAAAAACGTTTGACTATTCGAACGTCGCCAGAGTGAAACGATTTTTTATTTCCGTGGACCTGAATACCGGCGTTCTGAGAAACAAGAATCGATTGTTCAACTATCTTTTGGCTCCTTTTGTAATACTGAAATTCCCCTCACCAGCGATTGAGATTAATGCGGAGCGTGGGGTTATTTTTCACTGGATCTATTTTTGAAGTCAATCCGCCCGTTCCCTAATTGACAAAACAAGCACATACAAGCGTAATCCAAAAATCAATATCATCGGCAAGTCGTCCGGGCTAATTGGAATGCCTTCATAGAAAAACCAAACTTCCACTAATCCTAGTAGCACATACAGCATTCTGGCCCATGTGACCCTTAGTCCTGTGAAAAAAACAGTCAGCAGTATCACTGCCTCAACAAAAAAGTATTTGGAAAAAATTTCGTGTCCATCGTCCAACGTGATCATCTCCAGCCAAATCGAATTCAGCCCCGCCATAGCCACGCTGATGCAGCCAAGTATCCTAGTTTTTTTAGATTCGACGAGCATCCAGCAGAGATGCGTTAAGACATTGCCTCCACCTTTCCTTCTCGCAAAAAAAACCTTTCAGTCTCCACCTCATTTCGTTCTTTCAAATATTTCTGATACCCCTCATCAAAATGGCTTCTTTTTCTGATCGCTTCATCAAAAGCACCATTGGCTCCCAAAATCAATTCACACACTTCACGTACGGCATGATTGCCGGTGGATGTGACATAATCCGCGATTTGATTTTTAACCGAATAGTTCTGGAATAACGGCGAGCCATGATGTTTTACCAAAAAACGCAAGCCGCATTTTTCAGCTACACCTAGGTCGAGAACGTCGTCAAAAACGAAAGCTACTTCATCGGCGTTTAGTTTATTCGATTTCAGAAAATGATCGAAAGCAATCAGTTTGTTGGCCGTCTTGAAATAAATAGCGTGATAGTGTTCTCGCTGCGCTAAAAATTGTGCTGACGGGTTTTCTTCGCCAGTAATGACCGCGACCGCCGGCAGCGTCTTGTATTTTAGCCAATGTCCAAAGCGCAACATGTTGGTACCCATGGCGTCCACTTCACTAAAGGGGCTTCCGACTTGTCCTACTTTCACGCCGTCGTTGAAGACACCGTCCCAGTCGAAGATATATGCTTTGACCCTTGAGAGTTGATCTTTGAATTCAGCAAAAGGGCGGCAAAAACTGCCGCCCAATTCTGAAAAAATTATTTCGGTATTATCCATTTAGACTTTAGTGAGCCTAAGCCTGTCGAACGCTCAATCACCTTCAAGGTCCTGAATGTCAAGCATCCCCGCGGGCTTGCCGTTTTCAGTAACTAAGATGGTATCCACCTATGATTTATTGAAAATATCTGCAGCGTCTGTCAGTAATGAGTTGACGTCCACAGAAATTGGCGTATTGTATTTGAAGTCGCCCATTTTTTGGCCCAATACGTTGCGACCGTCTTGCTGAAGTTTTCGGCGAAGGTCGCCATCGGTAAATACGCCGAGCACCTGGCCACTGCCATTGGTAATAGTAACGGCACCAAAACCAAACTCAGTCATTTTCACAATCGCCTCGGTCAATGAAGTATCGGCCGACACGATTGGGTTCACTTTGTTGATCGCATCCTTCACGCGCACAGTCATCAGGCGAGTATGCTCAATGAACTGCTGTGTACCCAACGTCGTAAAGTTATTTTCGGTCAACACCTTCATGATCTTCCACGGCACAGTGATCGTATGTACACCGAGGTTGAGTGCATTACGAACGTGCTCTGCATTACGTACGGAAGAGAACATCACCTTGGTGTCATATCCATAATGATTAACCGCAAAAACACACTGTTCAACCAAATCAAGGGCATCATGACCTTGATCTTGCAATCGACCTACCAGCGGACAAACATAACTTGCTCCGGCTTGCATCGCCATGTAGGCTTGCTGCAGTGTGTAGATCAAGTGAACATTGACCAACAACCCCTCTTTTCTCAAAAGATTGCACGCCTTTACACCTTCTAGCGAAACTGGAATTTTGAAAACGGTTTTTTTAGGATCGAGACCCAAAGCCAACTGACGTTTCGCTTCTTTTAACACATCTTCTGCGGTATCGCCAAGGGCCTCAATTTGAAGAACAGGAACGATTTTAGAAAGTTTTACAATAAGGCCATCAATATCAGTGACACCGCCACGGTGCATGAACGTTGGCGTAGTAGTTAGCCCAGTAAGAAATCCAAGTTGAAATGCGTCTTCGATTTCTTTGAGGTCGGCTGAGTCAAGGTATAATTCCATGTTTTAGTTAAGAGTTAAGAATTGAAAACATTTTCCGGTTAGATATTCAAAGTTTATTTAGCGCATGTTGGCCGATGCCTGTCAACCTATTTCAATACCACTTCGTTTTGGCGGTACTTCACTTCGATCGCATGAAGCTCTAACAAGGGCTTCAAGAACTCCTCCAAGTCATACACACACAACTGGCTCGCGGCGTCGCACAAAGCTTTTTCCGGATCAGGATGCGTTTCAATAAACAGACCATCCACCCCTGAAGCAACACCTGCCCGTGAAAGCACCGGCAAAAACTCCCTTGCGCCTCCTTTAGCGTCTGCACTGGGAATACCATACTTACGGATCGCATGTGTGACGTCAAACACCACCGGATATCCGATCTTGTTCAAGTGGTAAAAACTGCGTGGATCCACGATGAGGTCGTTATAGCCAAACGTATAGCCGCGCTCCGTCAAAATGATTTGGTCGTTGCCCGCCTCTACGCATTTCGTCACCGGGTGCTTCATGTTATCAGGAGCAAGGAACTGGCCGTGCTTGATGTTGATAACCCGACCTGTCTTTGCTGCAGCCACCATCAGTGAGGTTTGCATACAGAGATAGGCGGGAATCTGAAGCACATCCACCACGGGCGCTGCAGCGGCCGCCTGATCGGGGTAATGGATGTCAGTCAAAACAGGGAAACCGAACTGTTCTTTGACTTTGGCCAATAACTTTACACCAGCGTCAAGACCAGGGCCGTTGTAATACTTCAAGCTACTGCGGTTGTCCTTCTGGAATGACGACTTATAGATGATTTTGACCTTCAAACGCTCAGAAACTTCCTTCAGCTTTTCGGCGGTCTGCATCATGATTTTCTCTTCCTCAATCACACATGGACCTGAAATGACGAAAAGCTCATCAGCCCCACATTCAATCGCACCCACGCGAACTATTTTCTTGTTCATAACCTTCATGTTTTTGGTTCTACTTAGCTCCCCCTAACGATCGGCAGGGTTTATTTAATAAAAACTTAGCAAAGGTATTGACTTATTTAAAATTTTAACGCTTAATTTTGCGAAAACAAATATTAACTGAATGCCTTTTATCTAACTCAAACCACTAACGCGAATTGGAAAAAGAATTCTTAACCCTCGAAACGTGCTCCTTCGCAGCACCATTCTCAGACAGCCATCACGAGCTGCACATCCCCCATCTATCTCCGGCTACCGCAGGCAAACGACCCGCGAGACGCATCCGAATCTGATACCGGCATATTTTGCTGTAGTTGAGCAAAGTACCTAGGGTATTTTGCCGTTTGTGCTTTAAAATTTTTCTTTCAACTTAATTTTTGAACGATAGTGAACAACAATATAATTGTGCGTGACGCTACGGCAGCCGATGCACATTATGCGGAAACGATCACCAATGAAATGGCCGAGTCGGCCAAGGCCCGTGGCACGGGTATCGCCAAGCGGTCACCCGAATACGTGAAGCTGAAAATGGAGGAGGGCAAAGCCGTCATCGCCGTTACAGACACTGGCGAATGGGTGGGCTTCTGTTATGTCGAGTCGTGGCAAGACAAAAAATTTGTGGCCAACAGTGGACTAATCGTCTCCCCGGCTTTTCGTAAGAGTGGTGTGGCAAAACAAATCAAGCAGAAGGTGTTCGCGCTTTCGCGAAAAACGTACCCGAATGCCAAAATCTTTGGCCTCACCACAGGGCTGGCGGTGATGAAAATCAACTCTGACTTAGGCTATGAGCCTGTCACTTATTCTGAGCTCACCACCGATGAAGAGTTCTGGAAGGGGTGTAAAAGCTGTGTGAACTACGAAATCCTCATGAGCAAAGAGCGAAAAAACTGTATGTGCACCGCCATGCTCTACGACCCCGAAGAAAAGGCCAAAGAGGAAGAGGAAAAAAAAGAAGCTGCCATCGCTCACCAACCAGAGCCGGTAACCCGGGAAGCCAAGGAGTTTGCCGCATATTCGAAGATTTATGAACGTTTCATGCGGCTAAAGCAGTTTGTACTGTTGAAGGGCTGGCGCAAAAACGATGGCGATGAAAACAAGAAATCTTCATTCCTAAGTTTTCTTTTCTTCTGGTAACCCTCAAAATTCTTACTACTAACTATTATATTCTATATTCCTTTTGACAAATGAAGAAAGTTGTTTTGGCATTTAGCGGAGGGCTCGATACCTCCTACTGCGCCATCTACCTCACGAAAGACTTGGGGTATGAAGTTCACACGCTAACCGTGAACACCGGT
>DATJJP010000041.1:0-77366 GCA_035492075.1 Cyclobacteriaceae bacterium
GCCAGCACCAGCCAATACCATGCACGCCAAGTCGAAAACACGGGTGGCTTTTCTTCGGTCATTTTGATTTGACTTTTACATCCTCAGGGCGAGTGGATTTCCGCATCGAAACCAAGTTTGCAAAAAGCTTATAGGCACCCGGCACCCCCTCGGGTAGTTCTCTAAAAAACGAAAGGGACGTGTAGATGTAATGCCCTTTTCCAAAATTGGCTACGAGCAAGCTTCCGTCTTTCGCAGGCTCACCAGCGTCGTTCATCGAAAGCAATGCGTCGTATTCGGGAGCCCATGCCGACGGAAAGTACAGGCCGCGCTCTTGCACCCATCCTTCAAAGTCTTTGGCCGAGATTTTGTTTGGCGCCTCCAGCAAAGGATGATCTGGTTTCAAAATTCTCACTTGACTATTCTCTTCAGTAACGCGGTCTCTTGACATTGTGATCGAATAAGGGGCGAGCTTGTCCTGTGCAATCTCCAAACCGAAATTATTGTTGTATTGTACGACCATCGTTCCTCCTTCTTTAACAAAATCAAAAAGGGTTGGCATAAAATGACGAACGCGATCATTGGTATTGAGAGCACGAACTCCAAGTACCACCGCGTCCACCCGTTTGAGATTTGCAGTCGTTACTTCTTCGTCTTTCATTTCCCATACTTCGTAGCCCATGTTTCTCAGTGCCGAAGGAATTTCATCGCCTGCACCTTTTATATAGCCAATTACTTGGCCTTCCTTTTTTAAATTCATGCGCAACGCTTCCGAATTTGCTTTTGGCAGCAACGTTTGTGTCGGAATGTGATCATATTGAATGACATTAAGCGAGCGATCATATCGTTTGCCTTCAATAGTTGCAATCCCCTCAATCGACGAAGTGGTTTCTTCCGCGGTCGGTAAAACTTTGAAGACGTAGCGCTGCTCCTCCCCTCTTTTTTTGATGTCGAATGAGTACGTGGCTGGATCCGATCTCCAACCCACGGGGAGCTTCAAGTCCAGGTTACCCGCACAATTGTCTTTGGAAGATTTTAGAACCACTTGAACGTCGCGAGGACTCTGATCGGAAAACAAGTAAACTGACTTGTCCAGGTTGACAAACACGGGAGGTACAACTTCAAATGGGCGAGACACCTCGCCTTTCACCGGGTCAGTGACTTTATTTATCAGAGGTACTTGCACGATAAGTTTTTCGTTGCCTATCGCGAACGTAAAATCAAAGGACACGGCCGGTTGATTCTCAGGCGAGCCGATCAGCGATACATCAGGAACGGTAAAAAGCCCTTGCGTATGCGGCTGTCGGAGCCAATAGGGATCGGAATAATTCAGATTTTCATTCAGTTTGCGTTCTGATTTGAAAGTCAACAAAGCATTGTTTTTTAGTTCAAAATTGAGGGCACTGTCGTATGACAAATTACGGGACGCTACATCAGTGAAATTCACCACAGCACTACTGCGATTTATCACTTCAAAAGAGATTTTTACTCTCTCCCCCGGCGACGACCAAAAGACATCGGCTTTTGCTTCCACATAAAGCCCCAAGCAATCCTGAATCAACTGATTGACCTCATTGGTTTTTCTTTCTTTCCAAATGGAGTTGGGTAAAGTATTGATTGCCGTCCTGACTTTCAAAAGCAATGGCACAACCGCAGCAGGATTTTCATCCCGGAATTCGGTCAACGCTTGATTTACGATCGCGGGAATTTTCTCTGCTCCTTTTATCCGCGACCACGTAGTATTGACTCCCTCAAAAAAACCTTGAGTCATTTTCTCTCCCTTTGCGAGGATAAAATACTCTGGTGCATCTCCTCGACGACCTGCAGAGCCAAAGCCTTGACTCTTGTGCTGCGTCCGGCTCTCAGCGGCAATTTCTGAGTATGACTTGCCGAGCAACGTATTGTAGGTGCCGATGTTTATGGTAACAACGCCTGGTGTTTTTTCGCTGAGTGTTTGATCGAAAAAACGTCCTGTATTTGTGAGCAAACGCGTGGGCTGCCAAGTACCAAACGCCTTCACCTGATCGGGAAAAGAATTAGGATCATTGCTCAAGTCGAACGCCTCTTGTGCAAGAATGGCCGATGCGGTGTGGTGCCCATGGCCCGCTCGGGCGTCGGGGGGGAAACGGGTAAGGATGACGTCGGGTTGAAATTGTCGGTATACACGGACAACGTCACTTAGAATTTCATTCTTGTTCCAGATTTCAAACGTTTCCTTTTCATTTTTCGAAAACCCAAAGTCATTGGCTCTGGTAAAAAATTGTTGACCGCCGTCAATTCTGCGCGCGGCCAGCAATTCTTGCGTTCGTATGAGTCCGAGTTGGTCGCGAATCTCAGGGCCAATCAAATTCTGACCTCCGTCTCCACGAGTCATTGCTAGGTAAGCTGTCGCCGCCAATTGATCGCTGACGAAAAAAGAGATGGCTCTTGTATTCTCGTCATCGGGATGGGCGGCTACGTATAGCACGGATCCCAGAAAATTGAGCTTCTTGATTTTCAACCGAATTTCAGATGCACTTGGCTGCTTGTGGTACTGAGCAATCAATGTGGAACTGCACAAGAGAAGTGCAAAAGTGAAAACGCGCATAAGGATTTTTCAGCAAGTAACGGAAAACGTGTCGTGATGTGAAGCCGTCGAAGTATTAAGTGAATTCAATTAACAAATCCTTTAGAATTTGCCATTCCACTTCCCATTTACTTGAAACGTGCCATCAGAAAGAACAGTGCATCCTATTTTCCGAACGTCTTTTTTTTCAGCGTTCATGAAATAGACGGTCACTTCATTCGGAACAGCTCCTGATTTCAAGTCATCCACAAAGCCCATGTCGATGTGAATGTCTTCTTTGGAAGTCTTTCGTTTAAATATTGTGTAGTCCTTCGAATTTACCGCCCGGATTCTTAATTCATCGGGCTGCAATTTCAATTGTGTAAGATTGACCACCAAGTAAGGTGACAATTCTCCCGAAAGCCTGTCTTTGCGATCTCCATTGACGGAATAGGTATTTGGCGCATTTTCGTCCACCTTGGGCTTGTACTTGATATCAACCGTCACTACAAATTCGTCCGCGTTTTTGAACGGAATGTCGACTTGCCAAAGAAGGATCAGCGCAAGGGGGAGTATCTTCATATCGGTGTCAGCCCCGTGGGCTTACGAATTCTTAGAGGCACGTTTTGCGCGCTTCTCAGCTCTTTTCTCTTTCAGTGATTTTACGGCCTTCTTTTTGGTCTCCTTTTTAGCATCTTGTGATTTGGACATATTCGTTTGGTTTAAGGTTTTGTCAAAAATAGCGCAAAGCATTTATGCATCCAACTCCCCGCTTGCGGTAAAAACATTTTGCTATTTTTGCCGCCGATCTATTCACTAGCTATGGGACGCATATTTGAGAAAAGAAAGCACAAAATGTTTGCCCGATTCGACAAGATGGCGAAAGCCTTTACGCGAATCGGAAAGGATATCGCGATTGCAGTAAAACAAGCAGGACCCAATCCGGACAATAATCCCAAGCTAAGGATGGCGATCCAGAACGCAAAGGGCGTGAACATGCCCAAGGATCGTGTTGAGTCGGCGATCAAACGTGCGTCATCGAAGGAAGAGAAGGATTTTCAGGAAGTGGTATACGAAGGCTACGCCCCTCACGGAGTTCCAGTGGTGGTGGAATGTGCCACTGACAACCCAACGAGAACAGTGGCCAATGTGCGCCTTCACTTTTCAAAAAATGGAGGCAGCATGGGTAATTCCGGTTCGGTTGCTTTCATGTTTGAACGTCGGGGCGTTTTCAAATTTGATCCATCCAAACTACATCTTGCGGATGTGGAACTTGACCTAATTGATGGGGGCGCAGAAGACATTCAGCAAGATGACGAAGATATTACGGTGTACACCAAGTTTACCGACTTCGGGCATTTCCAAAAATTCCTCGAAGAAAGAAAATGGGAGGCCAAGAGCGTGGGACTTCAATATATTCCGACCACGACGAAAGAGCTTGGAGAAGCAGAGCAAGATGAAGTGCTGAAATGCATTGAGGCTATCGAAGAAGACGACGACGTACAAAACGTGTACCACAACTTAGCATAAAAAGAAAGGCTTCTGTCCAAGCCTTTCTTTTTTGATTTGATTTTAGGATTTAATTTCGATCCCCCAGATAAATTTTTAGCCCAATATTAATAGCCACACCACCAACGTCAATTTTCTGATCGCTCGGGGTCCCGTAGTCATACTTCGTTGATGTTAGTTGATACTGAACAATTGGTTCGATTGCCACATGGTCGTTCAAAAAATAGGCGTAACCAATCCCTAGGCTCCATTGTGTAGCCGATCCCTTGACGGTCGATACCGATGATGCAGTTTTCGAAGACCCAAATCCAAAAGTTCCTTGTCCGAAAAAACCAGGCGCTATATAGTAGCGGACGAAAGGAACAAACATAAACGAAGAGGACGTGGTAGAGGGCCCTCCGTCAGAGCTATATTTTGACGAACTCCAATTGACACCAGCCCCTGCGGCAAAATTGTTGGCCACGAAGTAGCCAAGACTTGGTCCAAAGGCTAACGTAGTATAATCAGTGGTACTGGAAACGCCCCCTGAAGAAGACTTCTGACTCGTTGAACTGAACCCAACCGATCCGCCCACAAGCATTCGTCCCATATTGAATTGAGCAAAGGCGGCGTTGAAGAGCGTTAATGCTAAGCAACATAATAAAATTTTTTTCATACAGTATATGTTTTGTTTCCAAAGTATACGACGGCCACATTCCTTGGGATAAAGAAAAAAGGCCCCGATGGGGCCTTTTCTTATTCAGTGGTATAAAATAGTTATTTACCGAACAATTTGTAGCCCACTACCACTTGGAAAATATTATTCTTCACAGTAAATCCACTTGGCGCACTTTTAGCAATATTGGATAGACCGAGGGAGTAGCGGAGGCCAGCGTTGAACGGACCAAAATCCACGCCGACTCCAGGGACAATTCCAAAGTCAGAGCTGTTGACCTGATCTTTTATATCATTTCCTGCATCATCCTTAGCCGATAACAAAAATCCCAATTGAGGACCTGCCAAAAGGTGGAAGTTCTCGGTCACATTGTATCTTAAGAAAACGGGCAGAGTCAGGTAATTGATTTTCTCCACTGCAGATCCTTGCTTCGCGCCTGTTCCAGAATAGAAAAGTTCGGGCTGGAGCCCCAGCTTATCGCTAAACATAATCGTGGCATAACCCCCCAGTATAAAACTTGTTCTCGAATCAGCCGAGGCGGTCACACCTGAACCTGACACTGTCTGCTTGGCCAGATTCAGTCCCGCCCGAGCTCCGATACTGAAACTTTGCGCATTTGCGAGACATATCGTCAACGCGAGCGCGCTTGTAATTGATAATAGTTTTTTCATGTTGTGTTAGTTTAGTTTACTATAATTTTAGTTTTATTATTCCACAATAAAAAGCGTCCAGTTGCCGACGGCTTTGTATCATGAATTAGTCCCTTAAACGGAAACTTTGGGCCGTTGTTTTGAAAAATATCGATCTGACCCGTCCTGAAAATAGTTGACGGTTTTTGTAAAGTTACTTTTTAATTCAAAACCCCTAAAGCTCCAATTTTAGGGGTTTTGTTTTGATGTATTTCTGTTGGTGTTTTCATGCCTAAACTTAAGTGTGGTCGTAATGAATTGTACGTTTCAATAGCTTCTTGAATAACCAGTTTTGCTAGCTGTGCATTGGGGAAGCCGCTCTCCAGGAGAAATTCTGTTTTGAGTATCCCATTCATTCGTTCAGCCAGAGCATTCTCGTAGGGATCATATTGCTCGGTCATACTAGGCTTGATCCGATTGTCATTAAGCAGTTGCTGATACTCGTAACTACAATATTGTAATCCACGGTCAGAGTGATGAATTAAATCAGGTTGAGGCGCACTTTGCTTGACAGCCATCTGTAAAGCCCTCAAGGCACCTTCTGCTTTTAAAGTCTCACTTAAATCATAACCTACAATCTTACGAGAGAATTTATCAGTGACCAGACTCAAATAATTATATCCTTCATCTGTTCTAATGTAAGTTATGTCGCTCACCCAAACCTGATTGGGGGCAGTAACTGTTTTATGTTTGATCAAATTGCTGTACTTCTTAAGCCAGTGCTTAGAGTAAGTCGTTTTGGTGTAACTGCGCAGAGGCTTAAGAAGTAACCGGTTGTTGCGTAACAAATCAAATAGCCGGTCTCTGCCGTAGTTCATCCCCTGCAAAGCCATTCGATGTTTTAGTTTACGCGTCCCCAAACGTGGCATCTTTGCCCGTTCCCGCAGAACACAATCCAACGCCCGATCACTATGATCTTCTTTTAAAAATTGCTCTTTGATGCGTTTATAAAAATTTTGTCTGGTATACCCAAACAGTCTGCTCACTTTGCTTACCGATGAGCTTATTTCCTGGGCTTGCGCTCTTCGGACTGTTTGGGTAAATACTTTTTTCGAATGTCAGTGTCTAACTCCTTATCGGCTATGTCAATAGCGATCTGAAGAATCTGATTATCTTCTTTGGCTCTTTTCAATGCTGACTCTAATTCGCGTATGCGTTGGGCGGGTGTCTTTCCTCCTTTAGCCATGGGATTGTGATTGGACCAATCCAATCTACCATGTTTACGAAGCCAAACCAATACGGTGGATCGTCCTTGAATCTCATACTTGCGTTGCACTTCTTTGTAGGTGCTGTAGCCTTTCTCAACCTCAGCTATAACCTGCAATTTAAAAGCCAGGCTATAATCACGTTGCGTTCGCTTAACTCGTTCGCTTTCTTTTTGTTCCATAAAATAAGTCAGGGTTGTGTCAACTTATTTCAGGACGAGACAATCGTAGAAATAAAAAAAGCCCCGATAAGTCGGGGCTCTTTAACAAAATGGCAATGAAGTCTTACTTGCCGGGGAAAATGTAAGCCGCTCTCAAGCCCAAAAAGCTTGCGTCAGAAATTGAATTGTAGCGGAAGGCAAAATCAAATTTTTCAAGGCGATAGCCGATACCTGGGGCAAACACAAATTTATTGCTGCTGTTTCCTGATCCACTGAAAATCACCAAGCCGATATCACCGGCAGCATAAAACCCAGCATTACTTTCTTTAAAATAATACTTCACACCGCCTTGAAGAGGAATTGCTGTCACTGACCCAATCTTCTCAGTCGCATACATGGGCTGCCCGGTTGAAGGGTTGAAGCCTGCAAAGTAGGTGTAACTCTTTCCAGAAAAAGAAATGAACCCGGCTGAAGCGGTCCAGTTCAGCTTATCAACACTTGCTATAGGAGCTTCATATCTGCCTGATACTCCAAAACCAACATTAAAGGCATCGGAAAAATTGCCATTAGGCAATGCCAAGTCTAGTCCAGCGGAGAATTGAGAAAATGCGGGTGCCATAGCCAACACAAACAAAGAGGTGAACACTAGTTTGCTAAAGTTTTTCATGATAATAGTTTTAGTTGAACATTAGTTTGCCTCAAAATAAGTGAATGTTTTTCACATTTACGCGCGTTCACCATCATACAAACGGTTGATTTTTGCAGATTTTCTTACCTCTGAAAAGTACTCTGAATTAGTAAAGCGCTTCATTGCGCGAAAGATTTGCGATCAGGAATATCTAAGAGCGACCGGAATTCTTTATCCACTCTCTCGCGTTCGCAAAAGCTTCCATCCACGGCCCCACTTCATCCACTTTTTTATCGCGGGTGTAATGTGGCCAATTCCACGCGAACAAGCTCCTCTCAATATGAGGCATGATTGCCAAGTGTCTTCCGTCTTTTGAGTACAAAGCCGCCACATTATGATCAGAACCATTTGGAGTACCAGGATACTCCGAGTATGAATATTTTGCCGCTATTTTATAAAGCGATGAATCGTTGGGCAATTTGAATTGTCCTTCGCCATGTGCCAGCCATACCCCCAATTGCGCGCCTGCATAACTTTTCAGCATCACGGAATTGTTCTCAGGAATCGTCACCGAAATAAACCCGCATTCAAATTTTCCCGATTCATTATGGTGCATTTTTTCTTGCCACTCCGGATAGAGTAACCCGAGTTCCATCATCAGTTGGCAACCATTGCAAACGCCTAAGCTCAGTGTGTCGGGGCGTTCATAAAAATTGTCCAGCGCGGCTTTTGCCTTTGGATTATATAAAAAGGCTCCGGCCCATCCTTTGGCAGCACCAAGCACATCGCTATTGGAAAACCCGCCCACAAAAACGATCAAGTTCACACCGCTCAAATCTTCTCTGCCGGAGACAAGATCTGTCATGTGCACATCTTTCACATCAAATCCAGCAAGGAAAAGTGCATAGGCCATTTCACGATCACTGTTCACTCCTTTTTCGCGGATGATCGCGGCGTTAATCCCTGTTTTGGTTTTTCTTTTTGGATCAAGCCCAAGCGTTGACAGCTTTCCGTCAAATCTTTGCTGAAACTTATACTCCAGTGGCTGTCTGAAAATATTTTCTTTCCGGTTCTTCGCATGCCCCTTTGGTCGCTGAATTTTATCCATCTGATAAGACGTATGGAACCATTTATCTCTGAGCTGATCGATATTTAGTTTGACGTCGCCGATATTAATAGACCTCTCAGGAACAACGTTCCCCATTTCAATGAACGAGATTTTATTTTTTTGTAAAACCTCCAGCGCCGCCAAATCACTCAATTGAAGAACAACTCCCGGGTTTTCCGCAAACAAAGTTTTAATTAAGTCACCGCTTACAGAACTTAGTTCCATGCCCACTCCTACCGCAGGGAAACACATCTCGAGCAACGTAGTGATTAATCCTCCCGATGAAATGTCATGCCCTGCTAAAATCAAGTCTTGCTTGATCAATTGTTGAACTGCTTCAAATGTTTTCGCAAAATATTCTTCATCTCTAATGTGAGGCGCATCTTGTCCTAAGCAATTAACGATTTGTCCCAAGCTGCTTCCTCCCAATTTCAACTCGTCCCTCGAAAAATCAATGTATATGATTTTAGAGCCAACGGCATCCTTTAAATCGGGCGAAACTGTTCTGCGGACGTCCCCTACTTCGGCAACCGCAGAAATAATCACTGTACCGGGCGACAATACCACGGAACCATCAGGGTATTTTTGCGCCATCGACAAAGAGTCTTTTCCAGTTGGGATGTTAATTCCAAGTTTGCAGGCAAAGTCACTCACCGCCTCGACTGCCTGAAACAATCTTGCATTTTCCCCTTCATTCTTTGCAGGCCACATCCAGTTGGCACTGAGTGAAATTCCCTTCAAGCCATGAGTGAGTGGTGCCCAAACAATATTGGTCAATGCCTCAGCGATCGCCAGCTGACTACCCGCCACGGGATCGACCAAGGCAGCCGCAGGTGCATGGCCGACGGAAGTAGCAACGCCTTTGTGGCTCGTAAAGTCGAGCGCCATCACACCCACATTATTCAAAGGCAATTGAATCGCTCCACAGGTCTGTTGAGTGGCGACTTTTCCAGACACGCATCTATCGACTTTGTTGGTGAGCCAATCTTTGCAGGCCACAGATTCCAATTGTAAAACCTGCTCGATGTATTCTTCGAGCTTTTCTTGTTGATATTCTATCTCTGCATATGAATTCCTTTGGGTTTTGTCATTCAGAACTGTTTTGGGTGAAGAGCCGAAAAGGTTCTCCACTTTAAGGTCGACGGGCTTGACGCCATCTTTAGCGTCGGAGAAAATTAATTTTTTATCTCCTGTGGCCGTTCCCACGACATACATGGGCGCTCGTTCACGGTCAGCAATTCTCTTCAAGAGCTCAACGTCCTTTTCGCGAATCGCCAAGCCCATTCTTTCTTGAGATTCGTTACTGATGATCTCTTTGTCGGACAATGTAGGATCTCCGACCGGCAATTGATCTATCTTAATTTCTCCGCCGGTGTCTTCGAGCAATTCTGAAAAACAATTGAGATGTCCGCCTGCACCATGGTCGTGAATGGACACTACGGGATTGACATCCCCTTCGACCATTGCTCGAATGGCGTTCATCACGCGCTTTTGCATTTCGGGATTGGACCGTTGAATGGCATTAAGCTCGATGGCGTTGCTCATCTCTCCCGTTGCGACGGAAGAAACCGCCCCTCCTCCCATTCCGATGCGATAGTTGTCACCTCCAAGCATCACGATCTTATCACCCGTCGTCAGCTTTTCTTTTTTACTATCCTTTTCTTTTCCAAAGCCAATACCACCGGCAAGCATGATTACTTTATCGAAGCCGAATTTTTTTGTGCCTTCAAAATGCTCGAAGGTGAGCACACTTCCGCAAATCAGCGGCTGCCCAAATTTATTTCCGAAATCACTGGCGCCGTCGGAGGCTTTAATCAAAATCTCAAGCGGGGTTTGATACAACCATTTGCGTTCCTCGAATTCTTTCTCCCAAGGTCTTCCGTTTTCCAATCGAGGATAGGAAGTCATGTACACTGCGGTGCCCGCCAAAGGCAACGACCCTTTTCCGCCGGCCAGTCGGTCGCGGATCTCACCACCCGATCCAGTGGCCGCGCCATTGAAAGGCTCAACCGTGGTGGGGAAGTTGTGTGTCTCCGCCTTCAGGGAAATGACAGAGTCAATTTCCTTGGTTTCAAAAAAATCCGGAACGTCTTGCCGCGAGGGAGCGAACTGCTCAATTTTGGGGCCTTTGATAAAGGCCACATTGTCTTTATACGCCGACACCAAATAGTTTGGATTCTCTTTTGATGTTTTTTTAATGAGTTGAAAAAGAGTTGACTCCTTTTCCTTTCCGTCAATAATGAAAGTTCCGTTAAAAATTTTGTGACGACAATGCTCGCTGTTGACTTGCGAGAAACCGAACAACTCACTGTCGGTCAGTTGGCGGCCCAACTTTTGGCTAACACTATTTAAATAGTCGATTTCCTCTTGGCTTAACGCGAGGCCTTCTTTCTCATTATAGCGAGCGATGTCTTCTACATATAAGATTGGCTCGGGGGTATGATGGATCGTGAATATGTCTTGGTCCAACAATGTGTAGACCCGTTGCAGCATTGAATCGTGAGGGGCGTTCGATCCTGAAACGACTAAGAATTCCTCCATCCGTTCAATTCCAATGATGCCCATGGTTTGGGTGATCTCGACGGCGTTGGTGCTCCAGGGGGTCACCATTTCCCTTCTGGGGCCCACAAAGAAACCAGGCACCCGTTGGTCGTTCAGGGTGGTGGCACCGCCAAATAGCCACGTAAGTTTCTGATAATCTTGAGGATTGAGGGATTTGTTTGTGCCAACCGCGTAAATGATTTTGTCGCTGGCGCGAAAAAAAACGATCATGGTGAAGACGTAAGCCCAAAACTAAGCCCGGATTATGCAATTGCAACGCAGCAGCCGGGAAATATTTCGAGTTCATTGAATGCAGAGCTCAAGCGTCCGAATTTCTTGATTTTCAAGTGCTCCCCTATTTCGACCGGTCATGGATTTTGTTAGCAAATCCCTTTCATCGGCGTAACCCTAAAAAAAAAATTACGTCAGATGAACTTATCGCTAACTAAACTGTTTATCATTTTTGTTAAACATAATAGACAACGTGTCAGAATCAGTTCAAACCGAGGAACACATCAAGGAAACCGCGAAAAAGGTCTTCTTTCAGAAGGGGTTGTTAAACGCTACTACTCAGCAGATTGCAGATGAAGCAGGGGTGAATCGCGCCCTCATCCACTACTATTTCAGGAGCCGTGACCAACTTTTCAAAAAAGTGCTGGAGGAGGCAATCAATGAGACGCGTACCAAAATCGACTCTATTTTCGAATCGAACGAGTCTTTCAAAATCAAGATCAGCAGGTATTTGGACGTGTTTATCGACAGAAATGCCAAGTACCCTTACATCCAGAACTTCATCATTACCGAGATCATGCAAGATCCCGAAAAGCAGAAGGAATACATGTCACGCAAGAAAATCCACTTGATGAAGCACATCGTTCCGCCGCTGAAGAAAGAGATCGAAACCGGTGGGATGCAGCCCGTGGATCCTGAACATTTCATTGTGAACATGATGTCTATGTGTAGCTATCCCCTCATTGCAAAACCATTTATCCAAAATATGTTCTCCTATGACGACAAAGCCTACAAAAAATTTCTAAAGGAACGCAAGCAGGTGATTTACCGAGTGCTCTTCAACGAAGACTTGCCTGAAGAACCGATTGCTTCCAAATGATTTTCACTTAACCCAATAAAACATCCTGATATATAACACCCGATCGACTTATGACTAAACACTTTTTTCGCTCAAAAATCATTTCTGTTTTACTCTGCTGCTTGACTAGCCTACCCTTGTTTGCACAGCAAGACAGCACGCTTCAAAATGCCACGCTAACGAATGTGGTTGCCTACGCCATGAAACATCAGCCGCTCATCCAGCAGTCGATGATTGACCAGGAGACCACGGAGACCACCATCAAGAGCAAGCTCGCCGATTGGTACCCTCAAATCAATTTCAACTACAATTACCTTCATAATTTTGTATTGCAGCCTAATTACGCAGCACAAATTGGAGGTGTGTTCAGGTTTGGCGTCACTAATTCGTCATTAGCTCAATTTGCGCTCACCCAAAACATTTTCAACCGCGATGTGGCGCTTGCTTCAAAAACAGCGACAAACGTTCGGTTGAATGCCCAACAAACTACTTCCAGCCGCAAGATCGATCTGGCAGTGAGTGTCACAAAAGCGTTTTACGATGTGCTTGCCACCCAACAGCAAATCAAAGTTGGTCTGGGAGACATCATCCGCTTACGCCAAAGCCTCAAGACTGCCTATGATCAATATGCCGGGGGGTTGGTAGACAAGATTGACTACAAAAGAGCGACAATCACGTTGAGCAACACGCAAGCCGTTTTGAAGAGCAATCAAGAGGCTCTGAAATACAAAGTCGAGTATCTAAAATCTTTGATGGGATATCCGATCGGCGGTCAATTGAATATCAGTTACGACACGTCGCAGATGGAAAACGAAATACAGTTGGACACGCTTCAAACAGTCGAGTACCAAGATCGAATCGACTACAAGTTGCTTTCGACTCAACGGAAACTACAAGAAGCGAACTTAAAGTATAATCAATGGAGTTTTTTGCCTACGGTTAGTCTCAGCGGATCGTACAACTTTTATTACCTCGGCTTAACACAGACTTCCGTTACCCCTTCGGCTACGAATCCTAACGGCATTGCCCTCACTCCTTCCGACAGGCTGGGCGACGTTTACAAAAACAGCTATCCCTATTCGCTGGCCATGCTGAACGTGACCGTTCCCATCTTTCAAGGCGGTAAACGCATCTCAAATATTAAACAGCAGAAATGGACCCTGCAGCGATTGGATTGGGACATAAAAAACCTGAAGAATGCGGTTAACTCGCAATACACGCAGGCATTGGCGGCTTACAAGGCTAACCTAATTACCTACCAAACGCTTAAACAAAATGTTGAACTCGCCAAAGAAGTTTTCGAAGTAGTGCAGCTTCAGTACAAATCAGGTGTAAAGACGTACTTAGAGGTAATCACTGCAGAAACAGATTTACGGACCGCCAGAATAAATTACTTCAATGCCCTTTATGCAGTGCTATCAAGCAAGATCGATGTGCAAAAAGCACTGGGCCAAATCAATTACTAAAAAACAACCTACTAATTCATACAACCGATGTTAACTATCAGAAATTTTGCGATTGTCATGTCAGCTTTGATCATCGCTTCCTGCGGCAAACCAAAGCAAGCTATGCAGGGTCCGCCCCCGGCAAAGGTGGCTACATTTAAAATCGAATCGACGAGCGCAGTCTACTATGACGAATATCCAGCCACCATTACCGCGCTCAATCAAGTAGAGCTTCGTCCTCAGGTCAATGGATATATCACCGCGGTTTTGTTCAAAGAAGGCGACCATGTGAAAAAAGGAACAAAACTGTATTCCATAGACCAGCAACAATACGAAGCAGCCTATCAACAGGCAGAAGCTAATGTAGCGGTGCAAGAGGCCAACTTAGTGAAAGCACAAAAAGACGTAGATCGTTATCGTGAACTGAACAAACGCGACGCTATCGCCAAACAGCAAGTGGACAATGCAGAGGCAAATTACGAAGCTGCTAAGAGGCAAGTCGAAGCTGCCAAAGCCACCGTTCGCAGTGTGCAGACCAATGTACGCTACACCAGCATCTATGCCCCATTTGACGGAACGATTGGGATATCACAGGTAAAATTAGGTGCTGCCGTTTCCGCCGGGCAAACGCTTTTGAACACTATTTCATCAGACAATCCTGTCACCGCCGATTTTGTCATCGACCAAAAAGAGATTTTTCGTTTCACTCAATTGTTGAACAAAAAGATAGGCAAAGATGACTCGACATTCTCACTTGCATTCAATGGCGAAAAATACAATCTATTCGGAGCCATCCGAGTGATTGATCGCGCCGTGAATGCCCAAACCGGAAACATCATTGTTCGCGTTGTCTTCCCGAATCCCGAAAATGTATTGCGCGTTGGAATGACGGGCACTTTGCGTGTGCTTAGTCACTCGCCATCCTCGGTGATCATTCCTTTCAAGGCCGTGACAGAGCAGCTGGGAGAATATTTTGTCTATAAAGTAAGGTTAGACAGCAGCAAAGTCACGCAGCAGCGCGTTGCCATCGGAAAACAAATTGGTCGAAATGTCATTATAAGCACCGGCCTTCAAGAAGGCGAGACCATCGTGACCGAAGGTGTTCAAAACCTCCGAGAAGGATCAATGGTTGCCTTGCCCGAAAATGTGGCCGCGAAAGAAGAAACAGCTAAAAAAGAAATCAAACATTAATCTGTCGTACAAATGATTGCAGATGTATTTATAAAAAGACCCGTCACAGCCATTGTTACTTCGGTAGTGATCGTTCTTGTGGGCTTGATTGCAATGAGCACGTTGCCCATTGCCCAGTATCCTGATATTACACCTCCTACCGTGAACGTTACTGGCACCTTTACGGGCGCCGACGCCCAAACGGTGGAGCAAACGACAACCACTGCCATTGAAACACAAATCAACGGAACACCAGGGATGTCATACATGTCCAGCAACAGTACCGCCAGCGGTCAAAGTGCCATTACGGTAACTTTTGATGTGGGCACAGACGTAAACTTCGCCACTGTGGATGTGCAAAATCGCGTGAGCATTGCCACTCCTCCATTACCTGATGCAGTGAAGAGGCTAGGTATCGTTACACGTAAACGCAATCCGGCGATCATGATCGCGCTGGCAATCTACTCGCCCAAAGAAACACACGACGCCCGTTTCATTGGGAACTACACTAACATCTTTTTGAAAGACGCGCTTCAGCGGGTGAAGGGTGTTGGTGATATCGTCACGCGAGGCGCTGATTTTGGGATGCGCATTTGGCTCAATCCAGAAAAATTGGCAAGCCTAGGGATGTCGGCATCAGAGGTAGTCAATGCGCTGGCCGAACAAAATTTGCAAGTATCCGCCGGTACTGTTGGAGGAACACCTCAACCCGGCGTTCAGAGTTTTGAATACAGTGTGCTCACCAACAGCCGCCTCAACAAAAAGGAGCAATTCGAAAATGTAATTGTGCGCACGGTTCCTTCCAGCGGCAATATTGTTTACTTGAAGGACGTGGCACGTGTTGAACTCGGCGTGTTTGACTATGGAGCAACCACCGCCTTTACCAATGGAAAGCCAGCGGCGTTTCTTTTGATCTATCAAGCACCTGGTGCTAACGCACTGGAAACCTACGATGCCGTGATAGCGACACTGAAAGAACTGAAGAAATCATTCCCTAAAGATTTGGACTACGCCATCCCGCTGGAAACGGCGACGGTAGTGCGTGCCTCTATCAATGAGGTGGCACACACTCTCGTGGAAGCGTTGATCTTGGTGGTCATTGTAGTATTTCTATTCCTGCAAAACTGGCGGGCTACACTCATTCCCGTACTGGCAATTCCGGTTTCACTGATCGGTACTTTTATCTTTTTCATCTTGTTCGGATTCACGATCAATACATTGACACTTTTTGCATTCGTACTCGCCATTGGCATTGTAGTGGATGATGCAATCGTAGTAGTGGAGGCAGCTCAACACAACATGGACCACGAAAAGCTTTCCGCAAAGGAGGCTACTGAAAAAGCGATGAAAGAAATCTCAGGGCCCGTGATCGCCATCGCGTTGATTCTCGCGGCGGTTTTCGTCCCGGTAGGATTTGTTCCCGGAATCGTAGGGAGATTGTATCAGCAATTTGCGATCACCATTGCCGTCTCAGTGATCATTTCAGCGTTTGTAGCATTGTCTCTCACGCCTGCGCTCTGTTCAATTATGTTGAAGCCAACTGATCCAAGCGCTAAAAAGAACATCCTAGACAAATTCTTCGGCGCATTCAACCATTGGTTTGGCAAAGTAACCAACGGATATACCAACGGAGTTTCGAAATGGATTGGAGGAACCAAACTAGTTGTTGTAATGATGGTGTGTCTTTTCGTTGGTTTGTATTTCCTGTTTGCAAAAAAACCGAGCGGTTTTATTCCTACCGAAGACGAAGGCCGTTTTTATATCACGTACGAAATGCCGGAAGCAACTTCGACCAATCGAAGCGTTGATATGATGAAAGATATCATGAAGCGCCTGGAGGGAATTCCTGCCATTAAAACGGTAGGAGGAATTGCGAGCTTGAACATCATCAGCTTTTCGAACAAATCAAACGTGGGCACGTTGTTCGTGCTTTTAAAACCTTGGGATGAACGAAAGGGAAAATTGAGTCACGTACAAGGAGTTATTGCAGAAGTACAGAAAAGACTATCGCCAATTAAGGAAGCACGGGTTCTTGTGATCGCTCCACCCGCTATTCCAGGCTTGGGGCAGACCGCGGGTTTCACTTTTGAACTTCAGCAAACGACAAGCACCGACAATGTGCAAGAGTTTGAGCGAGTAGCGCGAAGGTTTTTGGCGGAAGTGAACAAGCGGCCTGAAATCGGATTGGCGTACACCTTCTTCACCACACGTACGCCAAGTTATCAAGTAGATGTAGATCGCGACAAGACCAAAAAAATGGGCGTCAACATCGCCGACGTATACACTACATTGTCCACCATGCTGGGAAGTAGTTATGTAAACGACTTTAATATATATGGACGGAACTTCCGGGTGATGGCCCAAGCGGATACCACGTCGCGCGTGTCGGTGGACGACCTCAGCAAGTATTTTGTGCGAAATAGTCAGGGCAGCATGGTACCCATCTCCTCTCTGGTCACTGCCAAGCTCATCGAAGCGCCGGCGTTGGTCTCACATTTCAATATTTTCCGCTCCATCGAAATCAACGGCGCTCCTAAGGCAGGATTCAGCAGCGGCCAGGCCATCGATGCCTTACGCGAGGTGGCCGAGCAAACATTGCCTGAAGGATATGGCTATGAGTTTGCGGGCATGAGCCGGGAAGAAATCAAGGCAGGAAGTATGATTGTAGTGATCTTCACCATATCAATTGTGTTTGTGTTCCTTTTCCTGGCGGCACTTTACGAGAGCTGGTCGGTCCCTTTTTCCGTTTTGTTTGCAGTGCCTATTGGTGCATTCGGATCGATCCTTACCTTGACATTTATTCCCAGCCTCAACAACAATGTGTACGCACAAATCGGTTTGATCACATTGATTGGACTTGCGGCCAAGAACGCGATCCTTATTGTGGAATTTGCAAAGGAAAGAGTGGATCGTGGCATGGAAATCATTGACGCTACCTTGGAGGCGGTGAAACTTCGCCTTCGTCCGATCGTGATGACCTCTTTGGCTTTCATTTTTGGCGTCTTGCCGTTGGCGTTTGCCAGCGGTGCCGGCGCGGAAGCAAGAAAAACGATTGGCTGGACCGTGTTTGGTGGAATGCTCGCCGCAACGACGCTCGCTATTTTTGTGGTGCCTGTGTTATATGTGGCAATCACAAAAATCGCGAATCGCAAAAAAATTACGGCAGTCAGTTAAGGTAATAAGGTAAATAGAGAATAGAGAGGCGCAGCAATGCGTCTCTCTTTTTTTTCTCAAAAGCACCGCCAAAACAGGTTATGTTCAAGGTCTATTCAATAATTGCATCTACGTAAATGGTAAGTAAATAGAACTATCAAATCAATTAACCATAGTAGTCCCAACTTATCTCTTCCAGCAGGTGTCTAAACTGAAAAAAGGATTATGAGAGCCCTTGGAAAAAAGATTCAATGCCTAGTCTTAGCATCTACCATCGC
The DNA here is from genome assembly GCA_035492075.1 of Cyclobacteriaceae bacterium. Classification (GTDB taxonomy): domain Bacteria; phylum Bacteroidota; class Bacteroidia; order Cytophagales; family Cyclobacteriaceae; genus ELB16-189. The sequence continues at coordinate 18,157 of DATJJP010000041.1, forward strand.
CTTCGCTTGCAAAAACCCAGATGAGCAGAACGGTAGACAACTCCCTTTTGTCGTTATTAAAAGTGACTCTGATGCCAGGGTGACGGACCAATCGGTGGTACGAATAACCAACGAAACAGAACTATCGGCTATTTGGGAACAAGTGTATTCATCACGAACTCCACTGCCACCAGTTCCTTCAATGGACTTTAACAAAGACATGTGTCTATTTATTTTTCTAGGTAGCCGGCCCAACAGCGGATATTCCATGGACTTAAGTCAGGTACTGGAAACAGACACAAGCATCCGCTTGAGAATCAGAGAAACTGTTTATAATGGCCCGACAGCGCAGGTTATCACAAGTCCTTATCTCATTGTGACCTTGGCTAAGAACCCAAAGCCGATTGAAAGTGTCTTTACACCCTTTTGGTAGTTCCTAAACCGTCAATTGAAATAGAAAAGCCGGGGGCGAAGAGGCTGACCTCTCCATGGTGTCCAATAATAGGCCCCTACTTTATTTCCGTTTATTAGAGAACATCCAACTCAAATAGTCCGGTTCAGCAAATGCATTGTCCCAACTGTTGTGATTCACGTTTGGGTATTCCGAGTACCTAACGTCAACACCAAGCAATTTCAATTTTGTCACCATTTCTTGAGAATACTTTACGTTCACTACGGCATCAACTGCGCCGTGAAAAACCCAGAACGGAATAGCTTTTACTTTCTTATTGTAATGATTTGTGTCTCCCCCTCCACAAATAGGAAGAGCCGCCGCAAATAACTTTGGCTTTCGGTAAACCATTTCAAATGTGCCCATCCCTCCCATCGAAAGACCGGTGATATAGATTCGTCTTTTATCTACCGCCTCTTCTTTGATCACTTTCTTCAGTAATTTGATAACGCCATCAAGTTGATCGGTGGCCGGTTGCTTGTAATCAAAGTCGAAGGTGAGCGGAGTTTTGGTACGGTCTACTTTTACGTTGCTCCAAAATCCTTCTGTTTTGCATTGTGGAAAAATTACAATGCTCTGAAATTTTTTGCGGGCTTCCTCCGTCAGAAAAAGTTGGGCACCGTGCGTCAATTGCTTTTCATTGTCGTTTCCGCGTTCGCCGGCACCGTGAAGAAAAAGAACAACCGGGTACTTTTTTGAGCGATCATAATTTTCCGGAAAGAGAATGCGGTAAGGCAACGTTTGACTATCCGAAATCCTTAATTCCTTCTTTACGTACATCGTCAAGTCCTGAGCGATGCAGGAATAGCTGACGAGGAGCAGCGAAATCAAAATGGGGTTTTTCATTTTCAAGTTCTTTTGAATTTTATAGTTAGAGAAATTCCGCCGCTTTGTCAATGAGATTATTATGGCCCCCATCGATGACCTCAAGGTGCGCGCTCGGAACATATTTCAAAAGGCGGTGCATGTCTGTTGCGGGAATAACTTTGTCATGTTTCCCTACGATGACTTTCAGGTCAATTTTCTCTTTGTTGATTAGCTCGGCAATGAAACGCATATCGAATCTCAACAAGCGAAACTGAATCCACGTGCAGTACACCTGATGGCGTTTTTGCGGGGTGTCCATCTGCAACACCACAAATCGGAGCAAATATTTGTTGATCACGCCAATTGCTTCCAAGGACCTCGCGAGCGAGAAGAACAACTTCGGACTTGCCACCACGCTTTCGAACAAGGCCCGCATGGCAATAGGATAAGTGGCCAGGCGATACCAAAAATTGATTTTTATACCATCAGGTGCGATCAATATCATTCGTCTCACTTTTTCAGGAAACATTTCGAGGGTAGCGAAAGCAAACTTCCCCCCCATGCTGAAGCCAGCCAACTCTATATCTTCCAGTTTTTCTTTGTAGATCAGTGTCTCCATTATATTCCCCCAATCTTCCTTATCAACGGCATCGGGGGCGACCCACACGCTACTTCCGTGAAAGAACAAATCAAAGGAGATCAATGTGTATTCGTCTTTTAATTTTTCAATCCACGAGGCAAAAGCGGAATGATCTTGACCAAACCCGTGAAAGACCAAAATCGATTTCCGTCCCGTGCCCTGTTTATAGTAATAGAGTTTACTGCCTTTATATTCGATGAAGTCATTCATTCTTGACTCGGAATTATCAACTTTACAGAAATATTTTTTCTTTTTAAAATAAAATACTTCCACCGCCGTCTTTACAACCAAATGATGCGGACGATGGACTTGGCCATGTCAGAAATACAGCAGAACACATTCCTGAAAGAAAAAGACAAGCTACTCGGATTTATCCGAAGTCGTGTGTCGTCAGTGGAAGAGGCGGAGGATATTCTTCAAGATGTGTTTTACCAGTTCGTGTCAGGCTTCGAGGCGATCGAGTCGATTGATAGGGCAACGTCATGGCTGTACAGCGTGGCGCGCAATAAAATCATCGATCGTTATCGAAGAGATGCCGTGCGACCGCAACGCGCCGACTTTGAATCAGTAACAGGAAAGGATGACGATGCTCCGCTAACCCTGCAAGAAATCTTACCTGATCTCGGCAGTGGTCCCGAGTCTACATTGCTTCGCGAGGCAATATGGGACGAGATCACCGACGCTTTGGCCGAACTTCCCTCTGAACAGCGCGAGATCTTCATTCAAAACGAAATTGAGGAAAAAGGTTTTCGTGAAATCTCTGACGAAACAGGCGTCTCGATCAACACGCTGTTGTCGCGAAAACGATATGCTATCCTGGCGCTCAGAAAAAGGCTGAAGAGGTTTTATGATGATGTGGTTGGCGATTAGTTGGTTGACATTAAAATTTGCGATTTAAAAAAATTTGAATTAAGAAATCTTTAAGTGATTGAAAATATGAAAAGGAAAATGTGGATAACGAAGATTGCGATGTTTCTGCCATTGATATTATTGGCGATAGCTGCCTTCGTATACGTGACGATGAGTTTGTGGAACTGGCTTGTGCCGGATTTATTCCACGGCCCTCAAATCAGCTTTTGGCAGACGCTAGGTCTGCTGGTGTTGAGCAAAATAATTTTTAGTGGATTTGGGAAACGGCATCATGGCCCCGGAGGCCACTGGCGCCCCTATTGGAAACAGCGCTGGAACAGGATGAGCGATGATGAGCGCGAGCGCTTCAAGCAAAAAATGAAAGAAAAATGGTGCGGCTGGGGCGAACAGCCGTCAGGTGAAAAAACCGATACCGCAAACGTGTGAGGTTAAAATAGCCCAAAAATCACCTAAAATTTTACAAAAAAAGCCAACCCTGCAGTAAAAAAGGCGTTTAACGGAACTATGGAAACTTTTATGCTAAAATAAGTTTCCATAGTTTTGCGTCCATATTGGAGCAAATCAATTGTCTACTATGGAAGAATTACAAACGAAAGAGAAGATTTTGAAGGGGGCCGAAAACCTCTTCATGAAGTACGGGATTCGGAGCATCTCTATGGACGACATCGCCAAACATTTGTCGGTTTCAAAGAAAACCTTGTACCAACACTTTGTCGACAAAGACGAGTTGGTAACGATGGTCACACAAACCCACATGGAGTCAAACAAGAAGGTGTACGAAAGCGTGCGGGAGCAATCCGAGAACTCGATCGACGAGCTGCACAAAATTGGGCAGATGGTGAGAAGGCACATGGAGGATCAAAACCCATCTCTCCTATTTGACATACAGAAATTTCACCCAAAGGCCTGGAGCGTTTGGCTGGACTACAAAGACAACTACATCAAGACTTCCATTGTGAGGAACATTGAACAGGGAAAGAAAGACGGTCACATCAGGCCAGAAGTGAATGCGGAGATTTTTGCTTTGCTGCGATTATCTACCATTCAGATCTGCTGCGATGATCAAGTTTTCCCACATGAAAAATTTAGCCCTGCCGCCGTGCAAAGTCAAGTGTTCGAACATTTCGTTTATGGGCTGTGTACTGAAAAAGGAAAAAAACTATACCAGAAATACAAAGAGACTAACCACAAACAACTATCGAATGAAGCAGTTATATAAAACCACCTTGTTTATTGGGCTTGTTGCGATTGCCTCAATAGCAAATGCTCAGGAATCGCAGATACAGTCGTTTACCCTGGACCAAAGTATTGAATACGCATTGACTAACTCCATCAACGCGCAGAATGCTGCTTTGGACCAAAAGGTGGCTTCAGCTAAAGTGAAAGAAACCGTCGGAATGGGGTTGCCACAAATCACAGGCACCGGCAACATAACACACAACGCGAAATTGCAACGATTCTTCACCAGCTATGATCCGGTCAATGGGTTCATCAAACTTGACCCTGCGCAGACACCTGCCGGCTTGAGAACAGGAGACGTCATTGCCGCCGAAAACTTCTTTCAGTTAAAAAATACGGGTACCGCCAGTCTAAATATTAACCAACTGATCTTCAGTGGATCTTATATCGTTGGTCTTCAAGCTTCAAAAACGTTCAAAGAGCTTTCCGAAAAAACGACCAATCAAACGAAAGAGCTCATTATCCAACAAGTGACGAAGGCGTTTTACAACGTACTGATCAATAAAGAGCGCGCTGCATTGTTTACTGACAACATTGCACGTGTTGATTCACTTTTGAGAAGCACGACGGCGTTGAACAAGAACGGATTAGCGGAAAGCATCGATGTCGATCGCATTCAGGTTACATTCAATAACTTAAAAGCAGAACAAGAGAAGTTTCTTCGACTAAGCGAATTGAGTGTGGAGTTGCTGAAGTTCCAAATGAATTATCCTATGGAACAGTCCCTTTCGGTGGTGGGAAAGATCGAAGACGTGAAAGTGGAAACATCTGTGGACGCGTACGAAAAAGACTGGGATTACAAAGTAAGGCCGGATTACAAAACGCTGGAAACAAACAAACGTTTACAAGAGCTTAACATCAAGAATTTATACTCTGGGGCGTTGCCAACTATTTCTGCTTTCGGTACGCTTGGCTACAATACACAATCTGCCGACGTCGCCGGATTGTTCAAGACCAACACACAGATTGCCGATGCCAACGGCCTTGGCCCTGACAAATGGTACAGCTACTCCATGCTTGGAGTAAACGTAAACATGCCCATCTTCACTGGTTTTCAACGCCATCAGAAGATTCAACAGGAAAGGCTCAATTTGTTGAAGATCGAAAACAATTTCAAGAGCCTGAAACAAGGGATTGCTTTGGAAACGAAACAAGCGTCGGCCAATTTCCAAAATGCCATTACATCACTCGCGTCACAAAAAGCGAATATGGAACTCGCCGGAAAAGTAGCGCGCGTGACTAAAATAAAGTACGAACAAGGGGTAGGCTCAAATCTTGAAGTGGTGGATGCTGAAAACAGCCTTCGTCAATCACAGACCAATTACTACAGCGCGTTGTTCGATGCTATGGTCGCCAAAGTAGATTTGGATAAAGCCTATGGCAAACTCTTACCACAAATTCAAAATAAAAACTAAACTCAACGATATACTGACATGAAATCAATATTCAACATTCAAAATTCTAGCGCGGTCCTGATGGTCGCGGTGTTGGCGGCTTGCAGCGGCAAACAAGAGAACAAAACGCAGCTCCTGGAGACGCTCAAGAAAGAACAGATCGAGCTGACCAAAAAAATCGATGCACTTCAAAAGGAAATTGAAAAAGAAAATCCCGATGCGGCACCGAAAGTAAAAATGAAAGATGTAGGTGTGTTGGAACTCACCCCTCGTTCATTTGATCACTATGTTCAAACCCAGGGCAGCATTTTGGCTGTAGACAACATTCAAATGAGTGCGAAATCTCCAGGCATCATTACGAATGTATATGCGGTAGAAGGAGACGCTGTTGGTCAAGGTCAAATACTGGCGCAAATCGACAATTCGTTGATCGTTCGCGGCATTGACGAATTAAAAGCTCGCTTGGAATTGGCTAACACCATCTATCAACGTCAGAAAAATCTGTGGGATCAGAAGATCGGAACTGAAGTCCAGTTTCTCCAGGCAAAAAGTAACAAAGAAAGCTTGGAGCGCAACCTTGCTACCCTCCAAGAGCAAAACGAGATGACCAAAATCAAAGCTCCGATCAACGGAACCGTTGATGAAGTAAAAGTCAAGGTCGGTGAAAACGTAGCTCCAGGAATGCCTGTGTTTAGAATCGTCAACACCAACGACTTGAAAGCATCTGCTAAAATTTCCGAATCGTACATCACTACTATTCAGAAAGGCAACAAGGCGACGGTATCTTTCCCTGATACGGATAAGAACATCAATGCAAAAGTATCTTTTGTCGGTCGCAACATCGATGGACTGACTCGCTCCTTCCCGATTGAAGTGAAACTTCCTTCGGCTTCTTACCTGCGACCAAATATGACGGCCATTATGAAGATCATTTTTCATACGGAACCTAATGCGCTTTGCGTACCTGTAAATGTGGTGCAAGACATCAGTGGACAGAAAATTGTGTACATCGCGGAAGGGGATGGCAAAAATTTAGTTGCCAGAAAGAAAATAGTTGAAGTGGATGGCGTATTTGGTTCTCTTGCTCAAATCAAGTCAGGTTTGAAGGCGGGCGATCGAGTAATCACCGTAGGCTATCAAGGACTGAGCGACGGCGAACTCATAAAGCTATAAGACATAAGATTTAAGACGCAAGACCTGCAAATCGTCTTGCGTCTTCCTACTCACTACTAACGTCTAAAAACATGAAAGACCTCGAAAAAGAATTTAAACCCACCAGTTGGGCCATCGATAGCAAGGTGGCGATATACGTAGCCACCGCCATCATTACGCTCGCGGGGATAATCACGTACAACACTCTTCCAAAGGAAAGTTTTCCGGAGGTAGTTTTTCCCCAGATTTACGTTTCAACTCCATATCCTGGAGCAGCACCAAAAGATATCGAGAACTTGATTACCAAGCACCTCGAAAAGCAAATGAAGTCGCTCACCGGTGTCAAGAAAATCACCAGCAACTCGGTTCAGGATTTCTCCAATGTCATCATTGAATTTAGAACCGACGTGTCTATCTCCGATGCCAAACGGGATGTAAAGGATGCTGTGGATCGCGCTAAGCCCGACCTCCCTACCGACTTGCCTGATGATCCCCAGGTGATCGACATCGACATTTCGGCCTTCCCGATCATGTTCGTTAACCTTTCGGGAGATTACGACCTGCAAACTTTGAAGCGCTATGCCGAATTAATGCAAGACCGCATCGAAGCGGTGAAGCAGATCAGAAGAGCAGATATTGCCGGTGCACTCGATCGTGAAATTCAAATCAACGTCGATCTGTACAAAGCGGCACAAGCAGGTGTAGGCCTCAATGACGTGCTGGGCGCCATCGCGAGTGAAAACGTAATCGTTCCTGGTGGTCAGCTGGCGGTAGGGGGAATGAAACGCTCGCTCAGCGTGAGTGGAGAATACAAGACCGCAGAAGAAATTGGAAATACAGTTGTCGGTTCGATCAAAGGTGGAAAAATTTATTTGCACGACATCGCCGATGTACTGGATACCCACAAAGAACAAGAAAGCTTCGCACGCTTGAACAAAAAGAACGTGGTGACACTTCAGATTGTCAAGAGAAGCGGTGAAAACTTGATCCTCGCTTCTGATGCCATCAACGAAATCATTAAAGAATACAAAGCCAACGTATTACCGCCCGGGCTCGATGTGACTATCACGGCCGACCAATCGGAGAATACAAGAACCACATTGGACGACCTTATTAATACCATCATCATTGGTTTCGTCTTGGTGACCATCATTTTGATGTTCTTCATGGGCGCCACCAATGCGATCTTCGTAGGTCTGTCTGTGCCCCTTTCTAGTTTCATTGCGTTCCTTGTATTTCCGGCCATCGGGTTTACGCTGAACATGATGACCTTGTTCTCATTCTTACTTGCATTGGGTATCGTCGTTGACGATGCGATTGTGGTGATTGAAAACACGCACCGCGTTTTTGACAATGGTAAAGTGCCTATTCGCAAAGCCGCAAAAATTGCAGCAGGCGAAGTGTTTTTGCCAGTGTTCTCGGGTACGATGGTGGTGTTGGCCCCCTTTGTGCCACTCGCCTTCTGGCCCGGTGTCATCGGTAAGTTCATGATGTACTTACCCATCACGCTCATCATCGCCTTGTTGGCGTCGTTGATCGTGGCATACATCATCAACCCCGTGTTTGCCGCAGATTTCATGAAACCTCATGATCACGACCATGATAATCCGGATAGACCTAAATTCACTCGCGGCTTCAAAATCGCCGCCGTGCTATTTGGCTCCTTCGCATTGGTGTCTTATTTGATCGGCGCCTTTGGTCTCGGCAATTTAGCAGTGTTCCTATTTACACTGTATGCTCTTCATCATTTCTTCATCGAAAAGGTGATCAGTAAATTTCAGACAAGCGTTTGGCCATCCGCGCAGAACAGCTATAAAAATTTCATTCAATGGTGTTTGCTGAAACGTAGACCCATTTGGATTGGCAGCAGTGTAATTTTCCTTTTGTTTTTCTCGATTTGGTTCACCAGTGTACGCAAACCTCCGGTCGTATTCTTCCCTAAGGGCGATCCTAACTTTGTGTATGCCTATGTGCGTATGCCCATCGGAACGGATCAAAAAGTGACGGACTCAATCACCAGCGTGGTGGAAGAAAGGATCATGAAAGTGTTGACAAAAAACGGACAAATCGATCCTATCGTTGAATCAGTTATCTCCAACGTAGCGGTTGGTGCAGCCGAAGATCAAACACAATCGAGCGTAAGCCCTCACCTGGGAAAGGTAGGTGTTGGTTTTGTCAAATATGCGAAGCGTCATGGTCAGTCTACAGCGGTATACATGGACCAAATCCGTGAAGCCGTGAAGGGTGTAAAAGGTGCAGAAGTCTCCGTGGATCAAGAACAAGGCGGTCCTCCCACCGGCAAGGCAATCAACATCGAAATTGCGGCCGACGACTTTGACCAACTGGTGGGCACTTCCACTCGCTTGAAGCGTTATCTGGATTCGCTACAAGTTCCCGGTGTGGAAGAATTGAAATCCGATTTCCAAAGCGACAAGCCTGAAATCAGAATCTCTATCGACCGTGAGAAAGCGAACCGCGAAGGCATTTCCACAGCGGATATCGGCAATGCACTGAACATCTCTGTGTTTGGAAGAGAAGTTTCTCGCTTCCGGGATGAGAACGACGACTATCCTATCGAGTTGAGAATTCTTCAAAGCCAGCGCAACGACGCAAATGCGTTGATGAGCTTACCGATTACCTATCGTGACATGGCCATGGGCGGGCAAGTACGTCAAGTGCCGCTGTCGTCGTTTGCCACAGTAGAATATACCAACAGTTATGCCGGCATCAAACGTATCAACCAAAAGCGTGTGGTGAGTTTGTCATCAAATGTGCTGGGTGGGTTTAATGACAACGATGTCGTTGCTGACATTAAAACCAAGATCGATTCATTTTCTTATCCTGACGGTGTTTCTATCAAAATGACGGGTGCACAAGAAGATCAAGCGGAGACATCGAACTTCTTGGTGCTCGCATTTGCCTTGGCATTCGGAATGATCACGATGATCCTCGTGCTCCAGTTCAACTCCATCAGCAAGCCGATCATTATTCTATCTGAGATTTTGTTCAGTATCATCGGTGTCCTAATCGGATTCTCGCTTTTCAAATTGGAAATCTCGATTGTAATGACCGGCATTGGTATCATGGCTTTAGCGGGATTGGTGGTTCGCAATGGAATTCTCCTCGTTGAATTCACCGATCTTCTGCGCTCTCAGGGGCTTGAATTGAGAGAGGCGATTGCGGAGGCCGCTAAGACCAGGATGACTCCTGTGATCTTGACAACAACTGCCGCAACGATAGGTTTGATCCCGCTGGGCGTTGGCCTGAACATCGACTTCGTGGCGTTGTTCACCGAGTTGAACCCCCATATCTTTTTCGGCGGGGATAACGTAGCGTTCTGGGGGCCGTTGGCGTGGACAATGATCTTTGGATTGCTGTTCGGCACGTTCTTAACGCTCGTGTTGGTTCCCGTGATGTATTTGTTATTCACTAAGCTGAAGGAAAAAGTGTTTAAAATCAAGGTGAACCCTATCGAGGATCACGGAGCAGAAGCCGTAGTATTGAATTAAAATAAATTTTCCCAAAGATCGTCTTGCTAAACAAGACGATCTTTTTTTTTATGTTGCCGCGAATCATGACCCTATTTGTCTTCATTTTAGTCTTTTTACTGATCGATTGGTATGTCTTTCAGGCAGTACTCAATGTCAGCAGAAATTGGGCGCCCCTTTGGCAGCAGATTTTTCGCTGGGCTTATTGGTTTCCTACAGTTGTTGCCATCACAGGGTTGCTCTGGTGGAATTTCAGCGATCCCTATCGTGGCACTGATTACTTAAGAGTTTATATCATTGCCGGTTCAGCCATTCTTTATGTCTCGAAAGTCTTTGCTGTCCTTTTCTTGTTTGTGGACGATATCCAGCGCGGCGCTCGTTACGTTTACCAACATTTCTTTACCAGGAAAGAAGCGCTGCAGGGCACTCCGATTACCCGATCTGAATTTCTGTCGCAAGCGGCGTTAGTCGCGTCGGCAATTCCAGCTGGTCTGTCCATCTACGGCGTGATTACCGGGGCTCACGATTATCGCGTGAAACGGGTAACTTTAAAATTGCCCAACCTCCCAAAGTCTTTTGATGGCATTCGCATCGGACAACTTTCAGACATCCACTCCGGAAGCTTCTGGAACAAAACCGCAGTGAAGGGAGGCGTTGAAATGATGATGAAAGAAAAACCGGATTTGATTTTCTTCACCGGCGATCTGGTCAACAACGAATCCGCGGAGGTGAAAGACTACATTCCGGTCTTCGATAAGTTGAAAGCACCCCTTGGTGTGTTCTCTATTACGGGCAACCACGATTACGGCGACTATCGTCCGTGGCAAACGAAAGAAGCCAAACAAAAAAACTTCAAGGATTTAACCGAAGCGCACCGTTTGCTTGGGTATGATCTACTCATGAACGAAAATCGAATCATACAACAGGGCGGCGATCAGCTAGCGATTATTGGGATTGAAAACTGGGGTGCAGGCAGATTTTCAAAATACGGAAAACTGGATCAGGCGTACCACGGAACAAACGATGCTGCTACCAAGATTCTTCTTTCTCACGACCCCACCAGCTGGGACGCCATTGTAAGGCCTACATACAAAGATGTTGACCTGACACTATCCGGTCACACACACGGGTTTCAATTCGGAGTCGAGATAGGTGATATAAAGTGGAGCCCTTGCCAGTATGTTTATAAACAATGGGCAGGGCTCTATCAGGAAGGCGAGCAATATCTTTATGTCAATCGCGGCTTCGGCTACCTGGGCTACCCGGGAAGAATTGGCATGCCACCCGAGCTGACGATTATCGAATTGAAAAAAGCTTAGCTATTTTTCTGGCGCATTTTTCTCTCATCTATGAAATAGGCGAGCACTAAACCAATACCGCCAAAGATGAAGATCATCGAGAAATACGCAACCTCCATGTCCCAGGCACGATCCAAAAAGTAGCCGACAAATAAACCCAGGCCTGCTCCTATCATTAAGAGAGCCCACCGAAGCGTTGGAGCTGTGACGCTTTCGCGCTTGAAAAGATTAGGATCGAGCCCTTTGTCAATGATCGACATCCGCTCCAAGTTTTGAAACTTGCGTATGTAGATGAGTGTAATAAACGCTCCGATTGAAATGATAATCGGAATCAGCGTACCCATAATTGCAACATTCATAGTATTGTTTTTTAAATCTGGCTCTAGGACGCAGAGTTTTCCAAGCAGGTTACACCCTCACCGGATGAAATTCTTCCTAAATAACGTGTAACTTAAAAAGAAATATTAGCGTCCAAGGGCCGTGATCACAACGCAAGAGGAATACCTGCTAATCGACCGAATTGTGGCGGGAGAACAGGCTTTGTATGCCACGCTGGTAAACAAATACAAGAGCTACGCCTATACGATCGCCTGGAAAATAGTGGGCAATAGAGCGGAGGCTGAAGAAGTGGCGCAAGACGGATTCATTAAGGCGTTCAATTATTTGTCAAAATTCAATCGTGAGGCGAAGTTCAGTACGTGGTTGTACCGAATTGTGTTTAACACCGCCATTAGCTACAAAAGAAAGAACCGGGTACAGTTTGACAGCATCGAAAACAGCGTCGTCGAATTTGCTGACCGTGCTGATCAAGACTTATTAAAAGAGGATAAGCGGGCGTTTCTGGCCAAAGCCATGGAGAAACTCTCCGATGCAGACAGAACAGCAGTTCAGCTATTTTACATCAAAGAATTTTCGCTAGAGGAAACTGCGGAAATGATGGGTCAAAACTTAAATACACTGAAAGTCCGGGTGCACCGCGCCCGACAGCGACTGGCAGAAGAACTAAAAAAGATATTAAAAGAAGAAGCTTTAACTTTATAGAGTTATGGAAAAATTGATCACCGATGATGACCTTCTCAATTTCCTTGATGGAATGGGGAGTGAGGACGAGCGGAAGAATTTCGAACGATTAGTCAACGAAAATCAAGTCGCTCAAAAGAGATTGCGAGAGTTACAGGCTGTCCATTATTTCCTGCGAAACCAAAAGGGGATTGAGCAACCGTCGAAAAATTTTACTGAAAAAGTGATGGACAGGCTCCATACAAAACCCTCATTTACATTCTTCTCACCAAAAAATGGATTGATTTTATTGGCCGGATTGCTCGTGGCATCTGTATTGGCCCTGATGCTGGCCTCCTCGGGTGCCTTCGATCAGCTCCACACGGTATTTAGTTTCAAATCACTTCCCGGAAACACCAACCTGATAAAAATCCCGACGTCTGTTCCATTTGATATCAAGGTGTTCGTAAAAGTGTTTGTCTTGATAAATCTCGTCGTTGGGTTTTTCCTGCTCGACAGAACCATTTTGAGACCCATTTTCCAGAAGAGATCTGAACGGTTGTCTTTATGAAATTACCAACCTGATCTTCTCCTTCGTGGTTGAGTGCCGAAAAGCATTCCGAAAACACCACGCACAATTTCTTTGCCCACTTGTTTCGTTATTGGTGATGCAAGTACCTCTTCAAATGTACTTTTCTCGGCCCTTGCTTTCGGAGCCGCCGTCTTCTGCGCCTGTACCTCTTGAACTCGCTCGTTCAAAATTTCAAAGGCGCTCATCGGATCAATGGTGTCTTTATATTTTTTGTAAAATTCAGACTGATCAAGCTGTGATTGATACTCGCTCTCTGTAAGCGGCCCCATGTAAGAAGTGGGGGGCGCCAGATGTGTTACGACGGTTTCGGTTGGAACTCCTTTGTCGTCAAGCACCGTGACAAAAGCTTGCCCTATGCCTAATTGTGTGAATTGCTTTTCTAGATCGTAGAATTGTGATTTAGGGAATGTCTTGATCGATTCTTTTAAGTCCTTCACATCATTTGGGGTGAACGCCCGAATGACATGGTGAATTCTATTTCCCAACTGTCCAAGAACGGATGCCGGAACATCTTGTGTCATCTGGGTACAAAAGAAAATACCTACACCCTTGGATCGGATCAAGCGAATTACCTGTTCTATCTGATCCATAAAGGCTTTCGGAGCATCCTTGAAAAGTAAATGGGCCTCATCCAGGAAAAAAACCAATTTAGGTTTGTCGAGGTCGCCTGCCTCTGGAAGCTTCTGATAAATTTCCGCCAGCAACGAGAGCATGAATGTAGAAAAGATCATGGGCTGACTTTGCACGTCTGATACGTTGAGCAAACTGATGACCCCTCGCCCATCCACTTTCTCAAACAAGTCTTGAATATCAAATGACGTTTCACCAAAAATTTGCGAAACGCCTTGTTGTTCCAGCGCAACGATTTTCCGAAGAATGGTGCCGGCGGTTGCCCCTGAAATCTTTCCATACGACTCTTTGATCTCTGCCGCCCCCACCCCCTCGCTTAAGTAGCTGAGTACTTTCTTTAAGTCATTCAGGTCTACAATCGGCAATTTCCTGTCGTCGGCATACTTGAACAAAATCATAAGCACACCGCTCTGCACTTCGTTCAGTTCTAAGATCTTACTAAGCAACACGGGCCCAAACTCAGTGACGGTAGCCCGCATCTGTGCACCCAACTTCCCGCTAAGCGAATATATCTCGACCGGAAATCCACTCGGGGTATAGTTGATCCCCAGCGCCTTCACTCGCTCATCTATTTTATCGCTCTTCGTTCCTTCTTTTGCAAATCCGCTAAGGTCTCCCTTCATGTCGGGCATAAACACCGATACACCGGCGGCGGAAAGTTGCTCTGCAATCAACTGCAGCGTGCGCGTCTTGCCAGAACCCGTGGCACCGGTTACTAATCCATGACGATTCATCATCCGCAATGCTAGATTTACTTTTGCATCGCCGATAATTTCATTTTCCAAAACACCTGCGCCAAGGTAAATCGAAGCACCTTTAGGCGCGTAGGACTTTTGAATGGTGGAGATAAAAGTTTCCTTAGACATATGGTTGAAATTCTGAATGCTACATGCTCGAGACGGGATGTTGGATGCTGCTTACGCCCTTCCGCTCCTTCGTCTAAAGCCTCTTCTTCAAAAGCCAATCTGTTTGGGGATCATCGCCCATCTGAAAAATATGTTCGCTAAATCGCTCAAACCCCCATTTTGTATAAAATTTTTGAGCTCTGAAATTCTTCTCCCACACACCGAGCCAAATCCATTCGTGCTTCTTTTCTTTGGCATACGTCAAGGCTTGCTCCATGAACATCTTTGAAACAGAACTGCCTTGGTAATCGCGGTGAATATAGAGTCGATGCAACTCGATATGGTTCTTGCCCAAATACTTGTCGGCCTCACTGCTTTTGCGCAAACGAAGAAATCCGACAATTTTCAAGTCATCAGCGGCGATATACAAAATCGAGTCAGGTTCATGGAATTCGTTATTGAATTTTTCAGCGTTATAAGCATCCTTGAAAAAGGCATCCAGGTTTTCGGGCGAGTTGTGTTGGGCAAAAGTGTCCGTGTAAACTTCAATTGCCAATTCACGAACCGCCGGCAATTCTTCAATTTTCGCTTTACGCAGCTTAATCATCGGAGGCTAAAATAACTTATTTTTCTATTCCGCGAAGAGCATAAACGCCCATTAGAATACATCAAAAAAGAAGCCCTGTCTCTTGACACGAAACAGGGCTTAAAAGGACTTAACGCGAATTATTTTTTCGCTTTTGTAGTGTCTGATTTTACTGGTTTCGATTTTTCGTTTTTGTATGCCTCATTCAATCCTTTGATGACATCCTGAGAAATATCAATGCCGGGACCTCCAAAAAGCAAATCGCTGGTTTGATCATATTTCATGACCACCTGAAGTTCACTTCCCTCGGCATATTTCTTTAGAAAATCAGTAATCCTTCCATACAATTCTCCCTGCAATTTAGCCTGGTCGTTGGCCACCTCTTGTTCTACGCTTTGTTGATACAAGCGGAAGTTTTGATTCTTCTTCGCTAGATCTTCCTCTACGGCCTTCGCCTGACCGATCGTCAGGTTCCCAACGTTGCGCTGATAGGCATTGATATCATTTTGTAAACTCTGAGCACGGTTTTGCATGTCTTGCCCCAGCTTTTTGTTTTTGGCTTCGAATAGGTCATTCTGTTCTTTGAAATACTCGTAGTATTTCAAAACTGTATCCGATTTGATGTAAGCGATCTTCAAATTCGAGGGAGCCGTAACCGTACTTTCGCCGGTCTTCTTACCTGAGAAGAAGAGGAAGTATAAAACTCCAACAGCTACTAGCAATACTCCATTTAGGATGAGGGAGAGATTTTTCATTTCAATTGATTTAAGGGCGCAAATATAAAATAATTTGCTATTCGCCATTAGTTAATCGAAACTAGGTTTCCTTAAACCACTCGGCGTACATCGGATAGTTTCGTGCTGTTCTCGCGATCACCTCCGTCATCTCTGGACCCACAGGTTTTACTTTCTTTGCCGGCGTCCCAGCGTAAATGGTACCCGGTTCCACCTTTGTCCCTGGCAACACTACTGCCCCTGCGGCTATCACTGAGCCGGTTCCAATAACGGCGTCATCCATGATGATGGCACCCATCCCGACTAAAACATTATCCTCAATGGTGCAGCCATGAACAATAGCACTATGTGCGATAGACACGTTGTTGCCGATGACAACTTTGGCCTTCTGATAGGTACAGTGGATAATCGCCCCGTCCTGAATGTTGGTATTGTTGCCCACGGTGATCGAATGCACGTCTCCCCGCACGACAGCGTTGAACCACACTGTGCAGTTGTCTCCCATCGTTACCTCGCCGATCACCGTGGCGTTATCCGCCAGAAAACAGTTGGAACCGAACTTTGGAGTATTCCCGCGAACAGATTTAATAAGGGGCATTTGAGCTAGAAGTTGAGGGCAGAAAGTTATAAGCTTAGTTTTTACTTTCAATTTTTAACTTTCAGACTCTCTATGACATTCTGTCATAAATCCGTAAATTTGTAGCCCGAAATTGAAATTGAGATGCAGGAAACGCAGAATTTGATTACTGACCTTGATATTTTGGATAGAAATAAGCCTTCCGATGAGGTCAAGACCACTCGTGATCATCATTCGGGTAATCACCGCAAGCTTTATATCGAGAGTTACGGGTGCCAGATGAATTTTTCGGACAGCGAGATTGTCGCCTCTATTCTTCACAAAGAGGGCTTTGACACTACTTCTGACATCGGCGAAGCGGACCTCATTTTTCTGAATACTTGCTCGATCCGTGAAAAAGCAGAACAAACCGTGCGCAACCGTCTGAACCACATCAACGGGCTGAAAAAGAAAAAGCCGGAGATGATGATTGGTGTACTTGGGTGCATGGCTGAGCGACTGAAAACCAAGCTGCTGGAAGAGGAAAAAATCGTAGACCTCGTGGCAGGCCCGGATGCCTACCGCGATCTCCCGCAACTCATCGCGCAAGTAGACGACGGTGCCAAAGCAGTAAATACTTTTTTGTCACGTGAAGAAACCTACGCCGACGTCACCCCGGTAAGATTAAATTCTAATGGAGTTACCGCTTTCATTTCCATCATGCGGGGCTGCGATAACATGTGCTCGTTTTGTGTTGTCCCTTTTACGAGAGGAAGGGAGCGCAGCCGCGATCCACATTCCATTGTAGCGGAAGCCAAAGATCTGTTCGATAGGGGCTACCGCGAAGTGACTCTTCTTGGCCAGAACGTAGATTCGTACAAATGGAGCGAAGAAGAAAACAACAAAGCACGACTCGAGAAAAAAGACGTGAACCAAATAGTGAATTTTGCCAATCTCCTAGAAAGGGTGGCACTCGTTCATCCGGACCTCCGCGTGAGATTCTCGACGTCTCATCCAAAGGACATTACTGACGAAGTGCTACTTACTATGGCGAAGCACGAAAACATCTGCAAGAACATTCATCTGCCCGTGCAAAGCGGAAACTCCCGAGTACTTGACCTAATGAACCGAGGCTATTCCCGTGAATGGTATTTGGATCGCGTGAAAAGTATACGAACCATTTTGGGCGACGAATGCGGCATAACCTCTGACATGATTACAGGTTTTTGCACCGAGACCGAAGAAGAACACCAGGAAACCATCGCGGTGATGAATGAAGTAAAGTATGATTACTCGTACATGTTCTTCTACTCTGAAAGACCCGGGACCTTGGCGGCGAAGAAATTTTCGGATGACATTCCTGTAGAGACCAAGAAAAGACGCCTCGACGAGATCATCAAAAAGCAATCAGAACTTTCGATTCTTCGCAATCAACTGGATCTGCACAAAGTACATAAAGTGCTGATTGAGGGTACTTCAAAAAAATCGGACGAATTTTTGCAGGGAAGGAACACTGCCAACAAAGTGGTTGTTTTTCCTAAAGGCAATAAATCCAAAGGCCAGTACGTCAATGTATTGGTTGACAGATGCACGCAGGGCACGTTGTTCGGCAAGATCGTAGAATAAAAATGGCAAACCTGGAATCAGAAATACAAAGCATAAAACAGCGGTTCGGCATCATCGGCAATGCACCGATGCTCAACCACGCCGTGCATGTCGCTATGCAGGTAGCTCCGACCGACATGTCGGTGTTGATTACCGGTGAGAGTGGCAGTGGAAAAGAATCCTTTTCGAAGATCATCCACAACCTGAGTCATCGTAAACATGGCCAGTTTATTGCCATCAACTGCGGCTCTATTCCCGAAGGAACCATCGACTCAGAATTGTTCGGTCACGAAAAAGGGTCTTTCACGGGCGCCCATGAGGCTCGCAAGGGGTACTTTGAAGTGACCAATGGTGGCTCTATTTTTTTGGATGAGATCGGGGAAATGCCGCTGAGCACACAAGCGAGGTTGCTACGCGTGCTGGAGTATGGCGAGTTTATCAAAGTAGGTTCTTCTAAGGTATTAAAAGCAGACGTGCGCGTGGTAGCCGCTACCAACGTGAACTTGCTGAACAAAGTATCCGAAGGGCGTTTCCGCGAAGACCTTTACTATCGACTGAATTCGGTTCCCATTTTTGTCCCTCCGCTGCGCGAACGGGGGAAAGATGTCGAACTCCTTTTCAGAAAATTCGCGACTGACTTCTCTGAAAAATACAAGGTAAAGCCCGTGTCGTTGACCGAGGATGCAAAGGCAGTGTTGTTAAAATATCGATTCCCGGGCAACATCCGTCAGTTGAAAAACCTGGTCGAACAAATTTCTGTGTTGTCGCCAGATCAAAAAGAAATTGATGCGGTTATATTGGGAAACTACCTGCCCAAAGACGTCAGTTTACCGGCGTTGGTCAATGGCCAATATTCGAAAGAAAATATCTCAGAACGCGAAATACTGTACAAAGTCCTCTTCGATCTGAAAAAAGACGTGACGGAGGTGAAGAAGATGGTGCTTGAAATGTTTGCTGACCCCGCCCAAGCACAACAGATCTTGAAAAACAACACGCATTTGTTCGAAGGGATACATGAACAAAAGCAAACCATTGATTCGCCCGTAGTTCTTTCCCAAAGTACCGTACCCATGGAGACGGGTGAAGAAATTCAGGACATCACTCACGAAGCCGAAGACGAGTCACTCTCTATTCAAAAAAAGGAAAAGGAGCTCATAGTGCGTGCGTTGAACAAGAATAAAAACAAGCGAAAATATGCGGCGAAAGACCTCGGCATTTCGGAGAGAACGCTATATCGAAAAATCAAGGAATACGATCTGGAAAAGTAACGTAAAATGAGAGTAACATTCACTGTTCTGTTGGTTATTGGCACAGCGTTGCTTTTCTCTGGCTGCATCAAATATTCTTTGTCCGGGGCCTCCACCAACGCAAAATCAATTCAGGTGGATCAGTTCTACAACAACACGGAATTGAGCCCGGCCAACTTAGGACAAACGCTGACCAACCGGGTCAAAGATTACTATCAACAGAACTCGAGTTTGCGCGTAGTACCGTCGGGAGGTGAACTTCAGATAGAAGGAACCATCGTTACTTATGCCACCGCTCCTATTGCTCCCCAAGCAAGCACAGGTACGGGTGCCAATACAACACCCAACTACGGGGCACAAACCCGCCTAACCATTGCTTTAAAAGTAAATTATGTGGACGCGCTTGAGCCGAAGAACAGCTTCAAAGACAGATCATTCAGTTTCTACGCTGACTTTGACAATTCTCAAGATTTTTTTTCGGTGCAAGAACAACTAGAAAAGAAAATATTCGACCAGATCATGATCGATATTTTTAATGCGACGATAGCCAATTGGTAGTATTGCTTCTGCCTTCTTTTTCCGTTACATTTACTTTACCAGTAATCTCCGTCTGTGGAAAGAGAGGCTTTCAACAACTTGTTAAACAACTTCACATCGCTGACCTCAGATGAAGCCAGGGAATTAGCTGCTCTGGCTCGGAATTTTCCCTACAGCCAAGTGATTCACAATCTTGCGGCGCGTGCCGCCCAAGACAATCGACTGGATGCAAGAGAAAAATTATTGACGATCAGTGCAATCTACAGCACCGACCGATCCGCATTGAAGGCAATGATGACGGCGCCTGTTAAAGTGCGCGCTGAATTTCGCCCGCTCGTAAAAGTCGAAAATATACCGGTCACGCAACCAACAGATCCGAAGTCCAACGACCTTTTTTTAGAGCAGTTGATGGCGGACCTTGCCACGATGCACGAATCAAAGAAAGCCTTCGAAGAAATGATCGAAAAAATGGAAACCGAAAAGGCTTTTCCTCTACCCACATCTAAAAAGGAAAAAGTCAAGCCAGAACCTAAAGCGCCAACTAGCACGCCCGGTGATCTCATCGAAGAGATTGAGACGACAAAAAAAAAAATAAAACCGGAGTCGATGAAACTGATCGAACAAAACGAAATCATCGACCAGTTCATAAAAACGCAGCCCTCCATTACTAGAAAACCCGCCGCCACCCCACCCCAAACCGGCGACCTATCAGAACCCAGCGGGCAGTTTGGGGAGAACATCGTCTCAGAAACGCTCGTTGAGATCCTGCTCAAGCAAGGGAAGAAAGAAAAAGCCATCGAGGCCCTGAAAAAACTGATTTGGAAGTTTCCCCAGAAAAAGGCTTACTTTGCAGCCCAAATTGAGGAATTAAGAAAATAAGTCATGTACGTATTATTGATCAGTCTTTCAATAGTCAGCGCGATTCTGCTGGTATTGGTCGTTTTAGCTCAAAATTCAAAAGGTGGCGGCCTATCTGGGCAATTTGGAGGGTCAGCTGCCAGCAATCTCATCGGCGTAAAAAAGACCGGTGATGTTCTGGAACGCCTCACTTGGGGCCTGGCTATTGCGATCATTGCCTTCTCTCTGGCAACCAATTTCACGACTCCTAGTGTAGCGGTGTCCACAGATGAGCTTTTTGAGAAAGCAAATGAGCAACAAGCGGCTCCCGCTCTTCCAAAAGCACAACAACCTGCCCAGCCCGCGGATACCACCAAGAAGTAAGGTTCAAAAAGTCAAGGGTATTTGGTCTGATCCTCCTTATGTGGGTGTGGCCTACCGTGTGTTGATGTTATTTCAACTGGCGAAATAAACAATCATCTAATTCTCCATCGTTGGCGTCGATGGATACTTCTAAAAGAGTATTGCCGCGGCTTATAAAGCGGGTTACTTTTGTGGCCCATGATCAAATTAGCAATTGTTGACGACGACGATCACTTGGCCAAAGCCTTGATGAAAGAACTGCTTGTTTTTCCTGAGTTCGAGTCGATTGAAACCAGTAACGGCGGAATTAAATATTTCCGGCTGCTTCAGCAACTTCCGGTTGAAAAGCACCCTCAACTCATTATCATGGACATCAATATGGGTTTCCACGATGAAGGAATCCATGCGACGCGTTTGATCAAAGAGCATTTCCCGGGGATATATATTATCATGTTCACGATTTCCGATACCGACGAACTTATTTTCGATGCGTTTAGGGCTGGAGCTGTGGGTTATCTTTTAAAAAATGAAGCACCATCATTCATTTTGAAAACCATAAACGATGTTTTCAATGGAGGTGCACAAATGTCACCCAGTATCGCCCGAAAAGCAATTACGTTCCTGACACCTCCCAACAAAAAAAGTGAACTGCAAAAAGAAACTGCTGATGGCGCTGTGCTGACGGATCGCGAACTGGAAGTCTTGAAATTGGTAGAACAAGGTTTTACGTACGATATAATCGGTACTAGGCTATCCATCGCGTCGAATACGGTGAAGAAGCACATGATGAATATTTTCAACAAGCTTCAGGTAAGCAATAAAATCGAAGCCATCAACAAAGCGAAGAGCACGCCTTGACTGACTACTCAATTGTCAGTGTCGCTAACACCCGCGTTCCTTCACCTGGATTGGAAAGAATTTCGAAAGATGCATTTACTTCGGCGGCTCTCGCCTTCATGTTCTTCAATCCATAGCTTTCGTCAGAGCCCGAATTTTTGACAACAAAACCCCTCCCATTGTCTTCGATTTTAATTGCCAATCGATCGGATGCCAAGTCCTGGCCTATCTCTATGACGACAGCGCTCGCCCCACTATGTTTCTGACTGTTTGCTATGGACTCCTGCACGATGCGGTAAAGGTTTATTGCCTGGCTAGGTGTAAGCACTTGCTCCTCTTTTTCAATTTTGATTTGCAGATCGTAGTGCACTGTCCCCTTGTTTTGCCTGAGGCGCCATACTAAATTTTTGATCTTGTCACAGAATTCGGCAAGCATCACTCCTTCTTTTTGAATTGCCCAAATCGTGTCTCTTAACTCAAGGACGGTGGTGTTGACATTGGAATAAATCATTTCCGCCGTCTCCGGTGCAATCTCATATTCTTTCACCACGTTGTTTAAACCGAGTGACAAGGAAACAAGCTTTGAGCCGATGTTATCGTGTAGGTCTTGTGCAATTCGTTCTTTTTCCATCTTGAGTTTTTCGGCAAGTGCTAGTTGCAGCAATCGGGCCTGATATTTGGACCGAAAGTAAATGAAAAAGATCAGCGCCGTGACCAACATAACTGATAACCGGAAGTAGATCGTCTCCCACCACACGGGGCGAATGACCACGTGATTTGGAAAAATAATCTTCCTCCAGTTCACGCGGTCGGTGGAATACTCGACTTCAAATTGGTATTTTCCTGGAGCTAAGGCGTGATAGTTGATAATAAAGTCTTCCGTATAGTTCCACGGGTTGGAAGCCCTCGCTCTGTGCCTCAAAAAAATATTCCTGTTGTCAAAGGATTGAAACCCAAAATCGAATGCAATGTTATTGTCCCGAAAAGATAAATCAAGCAATCGTGAGGAGTCGACGACGTTGGAATTCACAGTCACACTATTGAGGCGCGGAATAGGATGCTGATTGGCAAAGTGGAACTCGTGGTCCTTGAACACCGAAAAGCCATTGTTATAAACACACCAGGTCTCTTCCTCATTTCTCAGCACAAAATTCACTTTATTGCTTGTCAATCCTGAATTTCTATCCAGGTGTTCGTATCGAACGACACCGTTGTCCAACAGGAGATCCAAATCGACCTTAAGAAGTCCTTTTTCTGTGGCGAGCCAGAGAAAATGATCAAGCGCTGTCGAATATATGTTTTCAAAAATGAGACCGTTCGCTTTCGAAAAAGATTGAATTGTATTGTCGCTGATGATCTTAAATCCGTTGCCAACTGTAGAAACCAAGATTCGATTGCCTCGAAGAAGGGCGAGGTCAGACACTTTATCGTTGGCAAAGTCCTTTATCTCTTCGAATTTCTGAAAAGTCTTGTCGGTTTTATGAAGCCCCGTGATCCCCGCAAGATAAATGTCATTGCCTTTGACAAAAATATTTCGACACCAAAAGGGAAGAGAGTGTAAGGCAAGAAATTCTCCATTTTTATCAAATTCGAGTGCGCCTAAACCATTCATCCCCCATATTCGATTTTCTGTTCTGAAAAATTTCTTTGACACAAAATAATTCACTTCACCGTGGTGGACGGTATATGCCTTAAAAATCTTCCCCTTGTCATCTATCAAAAACGATGAGATTGACGTGGCCACCCACAATAAATTCTTTTCTTTCAAGAAGATCCCTGCAACAATCGGCTTGTGCAAATTGATTGACCAATTCTCCTTTTTTGATTTCCTGTCCAGCGAAATCAAAACTCCATTGTAGAAACCGGCAAACACGCTTTTATCATTTGCCAAAACGAAATTCGTCTTCGAATCGATGGAGATATTATGCTGTGCTATTTTCGGGTTAGGGAAATTGTATACTCCTTTTTCGAGCGTTGAAATCCAATAACTACCCTCATTGTCCTGAAGCACCGACGTCACTGATTTTCCTTCGAGTATTGGCATTTCCCAAGGACGAAGGAAATCGTCATTAGAAAAGCGCTGCGCCCCACCTGCCATCATTCCGATCCAAAAATTATCATCCTTGTCCACGGAAAGACTTATGATGGGTTCTTTCGTAGTAAAGGCAATTTTTGCCACGCCGTCGGTCAATTTATAAACATAACGATTTAGAGCTACGTACATCGAATTACGCCAAGGCGTACAAAGTGTGAGTCCTGATTCCACTACGCCTTCCCCGTACGGAACTTGAGGCACAAAAGTTTTACCCTCGTAAATTATGCGATCCAGCAAATAAGACCTACTTCCAATGTACCCAATCAGGAAATTCTTTTTAGTGACTTGCCGTATACTTATCGCAGCTCGAGGAATAATCAAGGATTTGAGAGCTCCATCTGCAGTGATTTTGAAAAATCCGTACTGTGTTGTTGACACATAAACCTGACCAAGGCTATCGGCAAAAAGTCCGTTAAAGCCGATGCTCCCTCGCATCAATTTCAATAGGTTGTTGTACTTGTATGGCGTCATCCTACCGTTGGCATAGGTGGACGCAACGCCTGCAAAAGTTCTAAACCATAAATTTTGATGAGGATCTTCGGAGATTGAAAATACGACTGCATCAGCCAAGCCATTCGATTTATTAAATAGCTTGAATTCGCCTCCGTCAAATCGCACCACTCCATTGTCGGTGGCAAACCAAATGAAACCGTTATGGTCTTCAAACACATAGTATACTTCAGAACTGGGGAGCCCATTTTGCTCGTTGTAGTTCTTAAACATTGCGTCCTGAGCATAGCACGAAAACGTACACAACAGTAAAGCAGCAACTAGCGGACTGAAAAAATGGCTATTGCATTTCATCCAAGAAAAATAATTTCACAAATGAGTTTCCATTTATCCCGAAAGACGCAACGAAGTCAGTACTCGAGTTCCTTCTCCTACCTTCGATTGGATTTCAAGAGACGCATTTACTTCCGATGCCCGTGCCTCCATGTTCTTCAGCCCATAACTTTCGCTCGACATCGACCCTTTGAAGACAAAGCCTTTTCCGTTGTCTTCAACTTTGATCGTCAGATAATCATCACTCAAGGTTTGACAAATCAAAATAACCACTTCACTCGCGCCACTGTGTTTTTGACTGTTGGCTATCGACTCTTGCACGATCCTGTAAAGATTGATTGCTTGTGTTGGCTTGAGTACGTGTCCTTCTTTTTCTGTCCTAATCTGCAGATCGTATTGCACAGATCCATTGTTCTGCCGAAGGCGCCATACCAAATTCTTAATCTTGTCGCAAAACTCACTGATTGTAATCCCCTCCTTCTGAATCGCCCAAATCGTATCCCTTAACTCTAGTACCGTAGTGTTGACATTTGTGTATATCATCTCCGCCGTATGAGGCGCGATCTCATACTCTTTCACAACATTATTTAGACCAAGGGATAACGAAACCAGTTTTGAACCAATGTTATCGTGTAGGTCTTGAGCAATGCGCTCTTTCTCGGCCTTGAGTTTGTCGGCAAGTTCCAGTTGGAGCAACCTGGCTTGATACTTCGACCTGAAGTAAATAAAAATGATCATCGCCGTGACCAACATGATCACCAAGCGGAAGTAGATGGTCTCCCACCACACAGGGCGAATGACAACGCGACCCGGGAAGGTGATTCTTTTCCAATGGGCACGGTCTGTGGAGTACTCTACCTCGAACCCGTAATCGCCGGGCGCCATGGCGTGGTAGTTGACAATAAAATCTTCGGTGTAATTCCAATGATCGGATGCCTTGGCACGATGTCTCAGAAAAATATTTCGGTTGTCATATGATTGAAACCCAAAATCAAATTCGATGTTATTATCGCGAAATGACAAGTCAAGCAATTGCAACGAGTCGACCGGTTTCGAATTTACAGAAACGCTATTGAGTCGCGGAATGGGATGTTGGTTGGCGAAATGAAATTCACGGTCTCTAAACACCGAAAAGCCGTCATTGTGGAAACACCAGGTCTCATCACCGCCTCTTAGTATGGAATTCAGTTTGTTGCTCGAAAGTCCGGAGTTTCGATCCAGTTGTTCATAGTTAAAAACGCCAGTGTTGAGTAATTTGACAAGGTCAACTTTCAGGAGCCCTTTTTCTGTGGCAAGCCAAAGGGAGCGGTGATCAACGGCCGTTGAGTAAATGTTCTCAAAAATGAGTCCGCTCTTTTTCGAAAAAGATTTAATTTTTTGGCCGTCAATGATTTTAAATCCACTGCCGGCAGTCGAAACCAAAATTCGATGATCGGGCAGGAGGGCTAAGTCAGACACCTTATCATTCATGAACTCTTTTATTTCCTCCACCTTTTGAAATGTCTTGTCTGTTTTGTGAAGTCCTGTGATTCCAGCGAGATAGATGTCATCTCCATTCACCAAAATATTTCGGCTCCAAAACGGAATTTCGTGGACCGCAATAAACTTGCCGTCGAGGTCAAATTCCAGCGCCCCCAGGCCGCTCACTCCCCATATTCGATCAGCCGTCCGAAATAATTTTTTCACATTGAAAAAGTTCACCTTGCCGGGTACGAATGGGTGTTCTACCTCAATGCCACCTCGATTATTCAGTAACACGGAATACGTTGAAGTAGCCACCCATAGCAAATTCTTTTCTTTCAGAAAGACACCAGCCACAATCGGCTTCCGAAGATTTATTGACCAATCCTCTTTTTTTGTCTGCTTATTAAGGCAGGTGAGGACTCCATTGTAATAACCAACGAAGACATTTTTTTCAGTGGCTATGGTAAAATTTGTTTTGGAGTCTACCGACAGGCTGTAACGTGCGATTTTTGGGTTGGGGATATTGTAAACTCCTTTTTCGAGTGTCGCAATCCAATAACTACCATCGCTGTGTTGCAGTACGGAAGTAACGGATCTGTTTTTGAGTAACGGCATGTCCCACGGGTGAAGAAACGTACCCTCTGAAAAACGTTTGACGCCCGCTGCCAGAAACCCTACCCAAAGGTTGTCTTCCTTATCTATCGAAAGGCTTATTATTGGCTCCTTCGTAACGAAAACCAATTTAGCTTCATCTCCCGTCAGTTTGAAGATTCCGTTGCGAATGGAAAAGTACATGTTATTTCGCCAGCGCTTACAAAGGATCTGCCCAGGTTCATCAGTTCGAACAACCAGCGAATAGCTTTTGCCGTTCATGAGTACTCTACCCACATGGTTAGTCAAACTACCGATATATCCAACCAAATAGTCTTTGTCCGTAACTCGTATGATGCTCGCTGCTGACCCAGGGGTATCCAACGCCCTGAGTGCTCCATCCGCCGTGATCTTGAAAAATCCATATTGCGTTGTTGAGACATAAACTTGCCCGATACTGTCGGCAAAAAGGCCGTTGAATCCAAGACCACCTCGCATCAACTTCAATAGGTTGTTGTACTTGTAGGGAGTCATCTTCCCATTGGAGTAGGTAGACGTCACGCCAGCAAAAGTTCTGAACCACAAATTTTGATGTGGATCTTCAGAGATCGAAAACACGACGGCGTCAGCCAAGCCATTCGATTTATCAAATAGCTTGAATTCGCCGCCATCAAATCGAACGACGCCATTGTCTGTGGCAAACCAAATGAAGCCGTCGTGGTCTTCAAATAGGTGATAGACCTCAGAACTAGGGAGTCCATTTTGCTCGTTGTAGTTTTTGAAAATCGCATCCTGTGCGGAACAGGAGAGGGTACACAACAGCAAAGCGATAACGGGCGCGCAAAAAAAATTCACTCGCAAACAGGTTGATTGGTTTGATCCCTCCTATGACACGCGCAGAAAATCGTCAAAAGAGTGCACAAATATCTGATTTTGGATCGATATGAGTACCGCTAATTACATGAAATGCGTACCAAAATCTAGGTATTTCGTCCCACTGCTGGGCGAACGACCTGTACTGGCTAGGCGGCTTTTGATATCTCCTTTACTAACAGCCTTTTAGCAACTGGCATCAGCGTCTGCAGGTAGGGAAACCTCAGTTTTGAAACAACCAAGTAAGCCGCCGGATTGGGCATCGCCGAATATTTTTTTGCCAACGCCACCTTCATGTTCTCATAAGTGGTAGCAATGTTCCGCACTTGGGTCTCCACGAAGGATGTTTGGATCCCGCGCATCGGTTCGCTACTCTGCTCAAAAAAAGTAATTTGATATCGGTAGATATTGGTTTCTTTTTCAGGCGGCTGCACTACAAACAAGTAGCCTTCCTTCGCATAGAGCGTGGTCAAGCCGATGGGTGAAATCTCGCATTTCGATTCGACAAATTCGTAAATGAAGGCCCCCTCGTCTAGCGAGGCTTTGAATTGTGGCAGCGCATACTCCATAATGGATTCAATTTCCCGCATCACGTTGTCGTCTTCCACCATTTTGCGATAGCTGATCTCCAATTTCTTAATGCTTTCATTCGGAATCTCCTTAGGAAAAGATTCACCTATGATCATTTTACTCTCGCGCAGCATCATCAGGTTGCGGTAATGAAAAACCAAGTCAGACAAATGGGGGTAAAGCTCAACTCTTCCAAATGAATCCCTCACCTTCTTGAGATAGGCAAGGAGTTGATATTTTTTGTATTCAAAGTCGATTAGCCCCTCGGTCAGCCAATTGTCTCGTAGCAAGTCCATATACCTCTCTTCTTGTGCAGATTAATATACGTAAAAACAAAATGGTAAGTGTCACCCTTTCAAGCTCGATTGTCATTTTTTAGTTTGACCCGTCCATTTTGATTTGTTTATTTTACCAAATACCTAATCCAATACTATGACCACAAGAATGTTCCTGTTCTTAAGTTTAATCGGTATCCACCAACTATTTGCCCAGCAAAAAACAATTACTGGCTTCACCAAAGAATCCGGAGACGCAGAGCTAAAGTTGGAAGATAAGTTTGACACCAACCTCCAAATAAAAAACATTGATGATTGGATCAAGCATATGTCGGCCCGTCCTCATCACGTTGGGTCTGCCTACGGAAAGCAAAACGCCGAATTCATGCGCGACCTACTCAAAAGCTGGGGTTATGACGCCAACATCGAGACCTACCAAGTTCTTTTTCCAACACCCAAGACAAGGCTGCTAGAGTTACTCGGTCCAACCAAATTTATAGCCAAGTTGGAAGAACCCGAGTTGAAAGAAGACGCGACTTCAGGGCAAAAATCTGAACAGCTCCCGGTCTATAACTGTTGGTCGCCCGATGGCGATGTGACGGCGGAGTTGGTATTTGTGAATTATGGTGTGCCTGCTGATTACGAAGAACTCGCGAAGTACGGAATTGATGTAAAGGGCAAAATCGTGATTGCAAAATACGGCGGCTCCTGGCGCGGCATTAAACCAAAAGTGGCGCAAGAGCATGGCGCAATTGGCTGTATTATTTATTCCGACCCTGAGGAAGACGGATATTTTCAGGGCGATGTTTATCCCAAAGGTCCCTACAAAAGTGCGTCAGGCGCACAACGTGGCTCAGTCATGGACATGCCGATTTACGCGGGTGACCCCACTACACCAGGCTATGCATCAACAGAAAACGCCAAGCGCATCGATCGCTTACAAGCAGAGAGCTTGCTGAAAATTCCTGTGCTTCCTATTTCTTATGGTGATGCACAACCACTCCTTGCTTCGCTTGGCGGACCGGTGGCACCCGAGCGCTGGAGAGGTGCACTGCCCATGACCTACCATATTGGTCCGAGCACTGCCAAAGTGCACCTGAAACTCGCGTTCAATTGGGATATCAAGCCGGCACATAACGTGATCGCAAAAATGAAGGGCAGTGAATTTCCCGATGAATGGGTAATCCGCGGAAATCACCATGACGCCTGGGTGAACGGCGCAAGCGACCCGATCAGTGGCATGGCCTCGTTACTCGAAGAGGCACGAAGCGTCGGCGAACTTGCCAAGTCGGGGTGGAAACCAAAACGCACGATTATCTACTGTGCATGGGATGCCGAGGAGCCATCTCTCATGGGCTCCACCGAATGGGTGGAAGATCACGCCGATGAGTTGCAAAAGAAAACCGTGGCCTACATTAACAGCGACGGTAACGGTCGTGGATTTTATCACGCACAAGGCTCGCATACGTTGGAAACCCTGATGAATGAAGTCAGTCGCGACGTCACCGATCCACAAACCGGAGTCACCATCCTAGAACGTAGAAGGTCGTCGGATGCCTCTAACGCGGCCACCACAAAAGCCAAGAAAGATATTCTGGCCAAGAAAACGTTGCCCTTGGGCGCCATGGGTTCCGGCTCAGATTACACACCGTTCATTCAACATTTAGGGATAGCGTCGCTTAATATTG
Organism: Cyclobacteriaceae bacterium; assembly: GCA_035492075.1. Classification (GTDB taxonomy): domain Bacteria; phylum Bacteroidota; class Bacteroidia; order Cytophagales; family Cyclobacteriaceae; genus ELB16-189. The sequence continues at coordinate 48,182 of DATJJP010000041.1, forward strand.
GATTTGGAGGTGAGAGCAGCGGTGGTGAGTATCACAGCGTTTATGATTCGTATGATCACTACAAGCGTTTTAAAGATCCGAAATTTGAATACGGGATCGCGCTTGCAAAAACAGCGGGTCGTGCAACGCTCCGATTGGCGGATGCTGATGTTTTGCCTTTCGACTTCAAGGCATTCCAAAAAACCGTGGCCAGTTATTTGACTGAAGTAACAGCGCTAATTGACAACCTGCGGGAAACCACCGAAGTTGAAAATCAAATGGTGAAGGAAAATCGGTATGTATTAGCCAGCGACCCGACCAAAAAATGGGTGGCCCCTACCGTCAAAGAAGAAGTGCCTTACATCAATTTCTCGAACTTGCAAAACGCAATCAGTAAATTGGAAAAAAGTAGCGCCACTTTCTCTGAATTGTATTCCGCCAAAGTTACATCAAACACTACCCAATTGAACAGTTTACTCTATCAAGCAGAGCGTAAACTGTTGGGTGAAGGATTGCCAAGAAGGCCTTGGTATAGGCATACGATCTATGCTCCTGGTTTCTACACCGGCTATGGCGTAAAAACGCTGCCCGGCGTGCGTGAGGCCATTGAGCAACGAAATTTTGCAGAAGCACAACAGCAAATCGAAATTGTTGCAAAAACGCTGGAGGCATACAGCCAGCAGGTGGAAGCCGTTAATAAGTTGCTCGCCTCCAAATAAATTCAACCAATGACCAAAGAACAATCGCTCAGCGAACTGAAAACTATTCCGGGAATCGGGAAATCGTTGGCGATTGATCTTTGGAAAGTTGGAATCAAAAGCATCTCCGACTTAAAGGGCCAAGATCCTCAATTCCTTTACGATCTTTCCAATCGTCTTGCCGGCGTTGTGCAAGATCGGTGTGTACTCTACACATTTCGGTGTGCTGTTTATTTTGCAAATACGCCCAAGTCCAAACGTAATCCCGAGAAACTGAAGTGGTGGAACTGGAAGGACAATAAACTTACATCCGCTTCTTGATTCGCTCTACCATCTCCAACACAGCAGGACACACCAACGTGTTTTTGTAGGTAAGGTCCATGATCTGCACCATTTTCCTTCGGTCGGTGTGCGGATATTCGCGGCATGCTTTTGGCCTCGCCTCGTAGATCGAGCAGTAATTTTCTGCATCCAAAAATGCACAAGGGGAAGATTTCAAAACATAGTCCTTGTCTTCGTCCACGCGCAAGTACTTTTCAATGAAGTCGCCAGGCCTTATCTTCAAAAATTTGGAGGCACGTTCAATGTCCGTTGGATAAAAAATGGGGCTGGTTGTTTTGCAGCAATTGGCGCACGTCAAGCAATCCATTTCACTGAAAACCTCGTCGTGTGCGTTATGGAAAGCATCATCTACCTGACGGGGATCTTTCTTCTTCAGTCGGTTGAGAAATTGTTTGTTCTCTTCCGATTTGTTCTTTGATTTCTCGCGAAAATGCTCAAGATCCATACCTTTCTATGCGGAGTTCCGTGCTGCATTGATAATTCCAAACATACACCGGATGATCAACTTGCGATACAGCATCTCAGCGTCTTTATCTTCTTCTTTCTGATGACGTAAACTCATCAATGCAAATTGCTGGATCGCGATCAATGGCAGCACAATTCTTTCTCGTAAGCTCACGGATTCTCTGTTCAAAGGGTTGTTCTCCATCAGGTATTTGAAGCCGGATATCTTGAGCACCATTTCAATAGAAAGTTTATATTCATTATTCATCTTGTTCCAAATCTCCGAAAACTCTGGATCATCATTCAGATAAAGAGTCGCCTGATAAAAGCTTTTCGTGAGTGACATCATACTGTTTCCTAACAACGTTTTAAAGAATAATGATTTTGAATACAGCTCAGTCATTTTTTCAAAACGGCCGTCGTCGTTCATTCTCTTTAAGGCCGTGCCGACACCATAGAATCCAGGAATGTTCTGCTTCATCATTGCCCACGATCCAACAAATGGGATTGCTCGAAGATCTTCCAATTTCAAGCCTCCCGATGTGCTTCGCTTGACTGGTCGAGAACCAATATTGGTATCCCCAAAAAATGAAAGCGGTGTAACCTTTTCCAGATAATCGACAAACTTGGGATGATGCTTCAATTCCAAGTACGCACTGTAGCCAAACTCGGCCAGGTCATCCATTAATTTCTTGTCGGTTCCGCTCATCCTGGCCTCCGGCCGAACGGACATGGCGCTTTCCAATCCAGCGGAGATCAGTTGCTCAAGGTTATATCGGCACGACGCCGTTCTTCCGAAGTTGGAGCTGATGGTTTGCCCTTGAATCGTGATTTGCACTTCTTCGTTTTCGATCGTGTCCCCAAGAGAAGCATAAAAATCGTGAGTGTTGCCCCCACCACGCGCCGGCGGGCCACCTCTTCCATCGAAGAAAATGGCCTTCAGCCCAAATTTCCGCGCTACCGCCGTGAGTGTTTCTTTCGCCCTGTAAATGGACCAGTTGGCGCGGAGATATCCTCCGTCTTTTGTGCCGTCTGAAAACCCAAGCATGATGGTCTGCCTGTTGTTTCGTTTTTTTAAATGCGCCCGATAGCTTGCCACTGAAAATAACTCCTCCATAATCGCTGGTGCATTCGCGAGGTCGTCGATGGTTTCAAAGAGCGGAATAACATCGAGTTCCAAAGCCTCTTCATTCAACAGCAGCATCGCCAAACTAAATACCTCGACCACATGTAGGGCGCTTTGACAATTACTGATAATGTAACGATGACATCCACGTGTCCCGTTCTCTTTTTGAATGGTTCCTATCGCCCGAATGCTTTGAATAGTTTCATTGGTGAATTCGTCGGTGAATTTTTCATTCTTAAGGTCGATTTTTAAATTCAACAGATACTCACATTTCTCACCAGGCTTCAATTGAGCGAATTTTTGTGCGTCCATCGTGGCGCCCTTTACGGATAGGTTTTTCAAAATATCATCCCACACGGCATCATGCTTACGGCTGTCTTGTCGGATGTCGAGGCACGCAAAATGAAATCCGAACAATTTTACTTTTAAAATAAATGCGTCCAGTAATTCGAGGAACAAACCGTCATGTTCCTCCAATAAAATTTTTCTGGCCCTCTCCAAATCCGCAATCAACTCTCCCGACTTTTGGTAATTCTTTTCGTCACCAAACACATCCGAATAAATCTTTTGCTCTACAGCGATCATGATCGGCAAGACACCATGAAATGTAAGCCTGCGGCGAATCGCTCGCACATCTCTGTAGTAGCATTTCAAAATCGTTTGCTTGAGTCGAGCGGCGACACGCACCGTGATGTCACTAGTGACAAACGGGTTTCCATCGCGATCTCCACCGGGCCAGAAACCAATGACAATAATCTTGTCGTTGGGCCATTCATTTAATTCCATCGCTACCCCTGCCGCCAACTGTCGAACGATATCGGAAACGCTGAAATAGAACACATTCTCCAAATACCAACACAACGTGGCCGCTTCGTCATAAGGAGTTGGTTTGACCTGGTTCAGGAAGGCTGTTTTGCCAAGTTGTCGAAGCAGCAAATTGACTTGCCCAAGATCATTCTCCCGAATCGATTTTTCAAGGTCCGTCAAAATGCCCAACACATGACCTGGATAGAATTGTGTTGGATGTGCCGTAAGCACAACACGCAAACTGAAATCGGTCAGTTTATTGATGAGGTCCTGTGATTTTTTTTCGTACACGGCACGGCTTAACAGTGCAGTAACTGTCCCCTTGCCCTTTACATCATTGACTTGTTCAAACGCAGCATCCTCTACCGAATCAAACAACGCAATTTGGCGCTCTACATACTGAATGAAATTAAACAACAAATCAAATTGAGCTTTTTGATCCGCGTTGGGCACGATGTCGTGAAAAAAGTCATGGATGATCGCTTTCGGCGATTTTCCTTGTTCAAATTCATCCTCACAGTATTGTTGTAACAAGGGCAACAGTGTACCCGTTCTTGAAATATTTTGAAAAGGCAGGTTTAGAAAAAGACTATTATAGACGTGAAATCTCGTGCCAACGATTTGATCGTACATATCAATTTGAACTAAAAAATAAAAATATTATCTTTCCTTACTATCCTGCAATTTATGAGAAATATATATCCAATCATGTTGCTGGCGATGTGTTCGTGCATTGGTTACAAAGAATTGCCTGTCGAATACGACTATAGCTATCGTGGGAATTTCAAGAAATACCGAACCTACGACATGATGAAACCCATTGGGATAAAGGATAGCTCGATGATAAATGAGTCTATTGAAAAATCGATTGCTTCAAGAATGAAATTCTTGGGATATCGGAAGACGGCAACTCGCCCTCATTTGATTATCAGTTACCGAATGTATCACGATAGCCTCAAGTTCAACGGATACGTCCAACCCGATATTGAGGCATGGGTGAAGACTCGAAAAGAAAACTTGAATTACGATAGGAAAAAATACAACCTGAAGTCAGGAACATTACTCATCCAGTTTTATGACAGAAGGCAGAATCGCTCCATCTGGCAAGGCTACGCCACAGCACTCTATGGCGATATCGATTTCGGCAACCAGCGTCATTTAAGAAATGCGGTGATTTCAATTCTAGACAAATACCGTTTCTGGGCAGACGGCTTTTTGGAGCAGCAACAGGGGGTGGAGCAAACTGAAATTGAGAATCCATGAGTATCTTTCGGGAATATCGATTCCCCCATGACCTCTAAGGATCAACTGATCATCTCTCATTTTAGTCAATACGTCAGCGATCACAAGAAAGATTTCATCGAGAAAGTTCTGGACGGGCGCACCAAATATGTGACACTCGTTCTGGAAGACATTTATCAATCTCAAAATGCAAGCGCCGTCTTGCGCACGTGCGAATGCCTTGGCCTTCAAGACGTTCATATTATTGAAGACGAAAGTAAATACTCGGTAAACAAGCGGGTACTAAAGGGAGCCAACAAATGGCTTGACCTACATCGGTATAAGATGAAGGGTTTTAAAAACGCTGACATCTGTTTCCGCAAATTGCGTGACCTGGGTTACATGATCTTGGTCACCGATCCGTCCCCCGACGGAATCTCGATCAACGACATCGCGCTCGACCAAAAAGTTGCCGTAGTGATGGGCAACGAACTCCACGGCACTTCCGATTTTGCACTCAACCATGCCGATCAAAAAGTTTTTATTCCTATGCACGGCTTCACAGAAAGCCTCAATATTTCAGTCAGTGCGGCAATCATTTTAAACACCCTTCTCACCAAGTTGAGGGTATCAAATATCGACTGGAAATTGTCTGAAACTGAAAAAACGGAGATTCGCTTAAGGTGGTTGCGAAAAATCATTCGAAGATCAGACCTCATAGAGGCGCAGTTTCTGAAAACGATTGAGTAACTTTGCTTCCGCTTTAATCTAACGATCATGATTTCTTGGAGGAGGTTGAGGGTGGTGTTGACGATACTGGCGTTGCTGGTGGCCGTGCTGATGCTTTGTGCCAATCTCTGGGTGGTGATGAGCACCGAAGACAAAGTTTTTACCAATATTGATTCGCTTAATGGGCACAACGTAGCCTTGGTGCTCGGCACGAGTAAAAAACTGAGCAGTGGTGCTTCTAATCCTTTTTTCGAAAACAGAATCAAAGCTGCGGCCGAATTATTTCACAAAGGGAAAATCACCCATTTTATTTTGAGCGGAGACAACCGTGCGCGCAATTACAACGAGCCGCTCGAGATGAAGAAATCACTGATAAAGCTGGGCGTACCTGACAGCGCCATCACCCTCGACTACGCAGGCCTCCGTACGTTGGACTCCATTGTCCGGAGCAAAGAAATATTCGGTCAGGAAAAAATCACGATCATCACCCAGTCGTTCCACAGCTACCGCGCTTTGTTCATCAGTAACTATTACAACATCGATGCGGTGGCGTTGGTGGCCAAAAACTCAACTACCGAAGCATCTTTTCGGGTTTACGTTCGCGAATGCTTCGCTCGCACAAAGGCAGTGTTGGATCTCTACGTGCTGAACACCTCCCCTCGACATCTAGGGGAGAAAGAACCTCTCGATATTTAATAGCGAGGCCGCTCCGGATGACCAATTGAATTTGTAATTTGTCATTTGAAATTTTCCCTATGAATTTTACCGTTGATCAAGACATTACGCAAGCGAAAACCATTTCGACCGACTTCTATTTAAATGAAAGTCATTTCCAACAATCGAAGGAGAAAATTTTTGCCAACAGTTGGCAGTTCATAGGCGACACCGATGGGGTGAAAGAAAAAGGCTGGGTAACGCCCGTGAATTTACTGGAAGGTTTCATCGATGAGCCGTTGGTCATCTCGAAGGACAAAAATGACAGGCTACATTGCTTGTCCAATGTTTGCACACATCGAGGTAATTTGATTGTGGAGCGCCCCTGCAAACTCAATGACATCCGCTGCAAATACCATGGGCGCAGGTTTCAACTCGACGGCAAGTTTGCATCCATGCCAGAGTTCAAAGAAGTAAAAAATTTTCCAACGGCGGCTGACGATCTCCATCAGCTTCCGTTGCATACTTGGGGCAAATGGTTGTTCACATCCCTTAATTCCAAAGTAAACGCGGAAGAATTTTTCCGACCGATGGCGGAAAGGGTAGGCTGGATGCCGCTGCAAGATTTTGTTTTTCGCCCCGAACTTTCGCAGGATTATTTGATCGACGCACATTGGGCGCTGTATTGTGAAAATTACCTCGAGGGCTTCCATATTCCCTTTGTGCACGCCGGGTTAAATTCAGTCATCGACTATGGAAATTACACCATCGACCTTTTCAAGTTTTCCAATTTGCAGTTGGGCGTCGCCAAAGAGGGTGAACTTGTTTTTGATCTCCCCCCCACTTCGCCTGACTATGGCAAGCGCGTGGCGGGCTATTACTTTTGGGTGTTCCCCAACATGATGTTCAATTTTTATCCCTGGGGCTTATCTATAAATATCATAAAGCCGCTCGGTGTGAGCAAGACCAAAGTTTCATTCCTTTCCTACTTGCTCGACGAAAGTAAACTTCGTCAGGGAGCGGGCGCCGATTTGCACAAAGTAGAATTGGAGGATGAAGACGTCGTTCAAAATGTTCAGAAAGGAATTCGTTCGCGATTTTATTCACACGGCCGTTACTCGGTGACCCGCGAACCCGGTACCCATCACTTTCACCGATTGGTTGCTGAGTTTATGAAATAAAATCCACCACTGTCATTTCACTTTCGCGAACTCTTTCGTCTCACAATCCTTCATCGCATCGTGAATCTTCAGGGATGTGTCGGTCAATTCATCCACAATAACTCTTCTCGTGATCATTCCTGATTTTTTGTCCATGAAACTCAGTTCTTGCCCGTTCAAGTGGTATTTAAAAGATTCCATCTCAGCTCCCTTTTTTCTTCCTACTGAAAAGACGCCTTCTTGACCGTAACCATCTTTCTTGAAAATGATCAGCTTAGCTACCGTGCTGGCTGACGTACCCCCCATCATGGGGGTCAATTCCTTTTCGGTTTCGCTTTCTTTCATATCGGCCTGGAAGCAGGTCTTGCTGTTGGTGAGCTGCCAGGTGCCTTGAATAGATTGTGCCATGAGAGAGCCGGAGATTAAAGTCAGCGCAAGGACGAAGGTTCTTTTCATAACATGGATTTAATTATCAGCGAATTTAAGAATATTCAAGATCATAGCGGACCACCAAAGGCTAATCAAAGGACACCATAGCCTAACAATTCGTGACAAATCAATCTTTTTCTCTTGGATACCGTAAGATTCTTTGATAACGTACGCTACGCAAGATTTTCGTTCGAGAATTTGTAACTTAGTTAACTGGCTTTGGAATGTCTTTACGCTTTGGCTTTTTGTGTGCTTGTCTTTTTGCTCCCTCGCTCATTATCGACTTGAGGTCGCAACCGATTTATCATTTCCAAAGGATAGATGTGGACCGAGGGCTCCATAGCAACTACGTAACCACGATTGCTCAAGATGCCGATGGATTTATGTGGATCGGCACCACTTCGGGCGTTCAGCGATTTGACATGAATGAATTTGTTGAACGACCAGGTTCAAACGCGTTTACACGGGTTTTTATCGATCGAAGCGGCAGGAAGTGGTTTTCAAATAACACGACCGTCGGCATATATAATGACTCCGCCGATAATGTCCAGCCGCTTTTTCTTAAGGATTCCAGTGCTTATGTCTCCCGGTTTCAAAACTGGATAACGCAAGACAATGATGGGACCATTTGGGTAAGCTTAACTTGGGCGGACAAGCGCGGGTACGCCTATTATGATGAGAAGGAAGGTTATCTTGTCCCTCATGACGTGGTACTTCCATTCCATGCGGATATTCCAAGGCGTGATTTTTCAGATGTACAGGGCCTTGGAAAAAATCTGTTATTAGGAACCGGCGGAGGGTTGTTTTACTACAACAAAACCAAAAACAGGGTTTACGGCCCAAGGGACGCCGGTTATCCGTTGACCAAATTTTCCGATGCTCAGGAACCCATCTTTTCACTGCACTCTAATGGCCAAAACGAAATATTTTTGATCACCTGGGGACCGAAGAAGGGGCATCCCTACTTTTATATTATGGATACCACGGGAGTCGTTTCCGATTCTTATCCGGTGGGAGAAGTGCGGTCGGTGACCGTGGATAACTCAAACAACATTTGGCTGGCAGGAGAACGGCTGTGGAAAATTGATCACCAAACAAGACAAATAGAAGACGTTCAGTTACCGGCAGACATCCGGATGGTCAATGGGATCATCAAGGATCGAGAAGGGAACTTATGGTTGGCCACTTATCACGGGGTTCTGGTTTTTAACCCAAATGAGCAAGTCACTGACTGGAACCAACAGAATGAAAACGGCAAAACACAAGCTGTTGAAACTTTGTGCTTGACTCGCACGCATGATGGAGTCGTCGTTGCTGGAACCTGGGGGGGTGAAGGGATCTATTTCTACGACAAAATGCTAAAACCGCTGCCAGGCATCGACCATTTTACGCGGAAGGATTTTGCACATTTGAAGCAGATCCCCGTGTGGTCAATTCTTGAGTCGTCTGATAATAGCCTCTGGATCGGTGGTCACGATGGGCATCTCTGCCGAATAAACCGAGCCGCCAAAAAAATCGAACATTTTAATAGCGCAACCTTTCATCGTAAAACGATTAGAGACATTTGCGAAGACCCCTTGCAAAACATTTGGATCTCTACTCATCAAGGGCGTGTTTTTAGGCGTGATGCTCACACCGGATCCTTTTCCGAAATCAATTTTAAGAACGACGACACCAATCTCGTCTTCTTTAAAACCGACGGCACATTCTTATGGTTGGCTTACGGGCGGTCCATTATTAAATTAGATCCCAAGACAATGAAGTGGGAGGAATTTGAGTACAATTCCCAACATCAACAAACGAGCGCTTTACCATCATTCATAAAAATAATTAACATTGATGCAAACCAAATTACAATCAATGCCTTCGATGGACTAGCCTTTTTTAACCGGAACACAAAGACCTTCACTTTCAAAAAGTTTTTTAGCCCGATCGTTAACTGCGAATATGTGGGCTCCAAATACCTGGTGGCGTTTGAGGACGGAGTATTGGCGGAATATAGCAACGATGCCTTCAAATTTTTGCAAAAAGGGAATTCATTTAATATCAATTCCTCTCAAAAGTTAGCAGATAACCAGTATGCTTTCGGCAATGAATCAGGGTTTACGATCGTTCAATATCCTCTTGCCATGCACGCGCCAGACTACATCTATCCACTGCGGATCACTTCTGTCTATGCACAGAATGAGCAAAAAAAATTGAATGAAGTTTTGTCAAAGGGTTTAACTCTCGAACATAACCAAAATTATTTTGTGGTCACTTTCTCTGCCGTTCAGTTTCAAGAAAAAGACAACATCGGTTATTATTACCGGATCAATAAAAGCTCTGAATTCATCAATCACGGCCGCAATCGAAATATTTCCTTTGCTGAGCTTCCGCCTGGAAAGCACGAATTGGAACTATACTATAGTTTGGCCGGGGTAAACTCACCTGTTGTTTCTTTCAAAATTGAAATCATACCGCCGTTCTGGAAAACGTCTTGGTTTTTGCTTCTTTGCGTGGCTGTCGCGGCTAGCCTCGTCGTTTTCATTTATCGAATTCAGTTAGGCAAAGTTCTTGCATTGGTGCGGGTACGTGAGAAACTGTCACGAGATTTACATGACGAAATGGGTTCCAACCTCAGCACGATAAACATCCTTGCCAACATCGTTAAAGGCCGCCTTCAAAATGACTCTGTCGCAGAAAAAGAAATACAGATCATTGATAAAATAAGTGGCTTGTCTTCTCAGGCCATCAGCGCGATGGACGAAATCGTTTGGTCGTTGAATACCAACAGCGACTCAATGGAAGAGATCATCAAACGAATGAGAGTCATTGGTTCTCACCTTGAGGACTTAAACATTAATTTTATGTTTGAAGTAGAAGGCAATCCCAACATTATACGGATTGACCCTGAACGGCGAAACCATTTTTACCTTATCTACAAAGAAATTATCACAAATATCAAAAAGCATTCCCATTGCAGAAATGTTCGAGGTACTCTTAGATTAAACGACGAATTTATGGAATTGGAAATTGCCGACGATGGGATCGGTTTCGACCACACGAAAGACCAAGGTGGAAATGGATTACGAAATATCAGAAACCGGTCGGAAAAAATCAGAGGTCAACTGGTCTTAAAGACTCAACCGGGTTATGGTACCACTACAACCATTCGCATCCAAAACAAGTAGATCGGGAAAACCCTACTTACTGACCGTTTTCTGCAGATGCTCAGGGTATCTTGCTCCCTGCACCACAATCTTTGATGCCGCCATTTCAATTTCTACCAAATCAGCGTTCGTCAATTCAACATTGGCGGCACCGATGTTTTCATGTAGTCGACTCAGCTTGGTGGTTCCGGGAATTGGTACGATCCAAGGTTTTTTGGCCAAAAGCCAGGCTAAAGAGATCTGTGCGGAAGTAGCGTTTTTTTCTGACGCGATAGTCTTAATTAATTCTACCAAGGTTTGGTTCGTTTTTCTGTTTTCCTCTGAAAAGCGCGGTAAGGTATTCCTGAAATCAGCGCTGTCAAATTTGGTGCCCTCATTCACTGCGCCTGTTAAGAATCCCCTCCCAAGTGGGCTAAAGGGTACAAATGCAATTCCCAATTCTTCCAAAACAGGCAACAGTTCATTTTCCGGTTCACGCCACCACAACGAATATTCGCTCTGCAATGCCGCCACGCGATGCACTCCGTGTGCTTTGCGTATGGTCTGCACGCCGGCCTCTGACAACCCCCAGTGTTTGACCTTTCCTTCTTTGATAAGAGTTTGAATGGTGCCTGCCACCTCTTCGATAGGGACACTTGGATCAACCCGATGTTGATAAAACAAATCGATGTAGTCAGTCTTTAGTCGTTTCAAAGAATTTTCCGCCACCGCTTTAATATTTGCCGGGCTGCTATCCAATCCGGTACCGGACTTGCCATCCTTGAAACCAAATTTGGTTGCGATCACCACTTTTTTACGGAACGGCGACAGCGCCTCTCCTAAAAGCTCTTCGTTGGTAAATGGTCCATAGGCTTCAGCTGTGTCGAAAAAAGTGATGCCCGCATCAAAGGCTCCTCGCAAAAGGTGGATACCCTCCTGCTTAGTGGGTGCAGGTGTATATGCAAAACTCAAGCCCATACAACCCAACCCAATCGCTGACACCTCCAGTCCGCTGTTTCCTAAAATTCTTTTCTCCATATTATTTTGGTTGTCTTTTAAACACCAGATGGCCAAATTTTGTTTCTGAATTGCGATCTAATGTAAGGATTATCGTTTCTATGGTCTCGCGTTTTTTTACAACACCATGTTCGGTTGCTATTTTATATAGCATGCTTTCTTTATTTTTGAAATAAATCACTTCAGTGCATGGATCTTACCATTCTCTTCTCTCCCCTTGACGAATCTATATACACTATCGAATATCCCGCCAATTCCTTCTTCAAGAACATTAGAGTCTATGGGGAAAAAATGCCCGACTACAAAGACGCACAGATCGCACTGATTGGGATAAAAGAAGAACGCGGCACGAGCGACAATCAGGGTGCCGCGAAAGGGCCGGACGAAATCAGGAAGAAATTGTACCGCTTAAAAAAAGGAACCGGTAAGTACAACATTGTAGACCTGGGTAACTTGAATGTGGGTGTTGACCTTGACGAAACGTATACACGCGTCAGCGAAGTGTGCCGAATACTTTTGGAGAGCAATGTGATGCCTGTGCTGCTTGGAGGCACCCACGATTTGGATTATGGTCAATACCGTGGCTACGAAGACATGCAAAAGCTGATCAGTTTCTTGAATGTAGATGCCTTTCTTGATCTCGATGACGACAAGCAAGCCTCCGCGTCCAGAAATCATATCCATAAAATGCTCTTGCATGAACCCAATTATCTCTTTAGCTATACACATTTGGCACATCAAAGCTACCTGGTCGACCCGTTCTCAGCAGGTGTGTTGGAGAAATTGAATTTCGAAGCACACCGCATAGGCCAGATCAGAACGAACCTTGCAGAAATGGAACCCGCCATCCGCCACGCAGACATGTTCTCATTTGACGTGACCGCCATCAAATCCTGCGATGCACCCGGCAATGCAAACGCACAACCCTTTGGGTTGACGGGAGAAGAAGCTTGTCAGATTTGTTGGTATGCTGGAATGAACGGAAAGTTGAGTTCAGCGGGGTTTTATGAATACAATCCCAATTACGATGACATCCATAAAAAGACGGCCTCTGTGATTGCCACGATGATCTGGTATTTTATCGAAGGATTTTATCATCGTAAACAGGAAAGTAATTTCAAGTCGAACGATTTCTTGAAGTACGTCGTATCAATGCCGGTAGAGCCGGAGACCATCGCGTTTTATAAAAGCAAGCTCACCGAAAAATGGTGGATGGAAGTAAGCCTCGCCCGTGCCGGCGCCAAATACACGCGCAATTCTATCGTGCCCTGTAGCTACGCCGACTATCAAACAGCGACAAAAGGGGAACTGCCCGAGCGCTACATCAATGCGCTTTCTAAGATGAGTTAGCTAACGCTATCTTTTTTGCGTTGATCCTTTACCGATAGCTTTCTTTGAGCTCTAAATGCCATCTCTGTCTCGGTGAATTGACCAAATTGGTTGATGCCACGCTTCTTTAGTACAGCGTAAATTCTGGTGACCGCGGCGTTGCAGCCAATGAAGAGGCGGGTGGCCGGCAGCATGTTCAGGAGGTTTTACAGAAAATGGTGAAACATACACTGCCTCTCTACGTCTTAAGAAAAATTTACAAATGAAAGCTTCGACGCCATTTTCCTTCAAAAGATTCTTCCTTGGTTTTTTTGTTGGAATCACCTCCGTTGCGATACTCACAATAACCTCTGTCTTCCTTTGGGGCGACAGGTTTTTGGAAATCATCAATTACTTGTACCTAAAAATTTAGAACAATGAAAAATCGTCCTTTTCTGGTTGGCTACTTGGCCGGCATAATCATCGCCGTTGTTTCTGCATTTTATTTGCTTGTGGTAGCCTCCACTACGCCGACCTATCGGCTGACTGATTTTTCGTTTACAGATCTAAAAGGGAATGTGATTAATCTGGACAGCCTACATGGAAAATCAGTTGTTATAAATCTTTGGGCGACGTGGTGCGGGCCGTGCATTCGTGAAATGCCTCGGATAAAAAATGCGGTCGAACATTTGCGGTCGGACGAAGTAGTATTTCTAATCGCGTCAGACGAATCGCCCGACAAAATCAGGAAATTTGAAGAGAAGCGGAATTTTGGGATTCCCTTTTACAACTACAAAATGAAGTCGGCAAATGAGTTGCCGCAAGCGAGGCCTCAAACTTATATTTTCAATAAACAAGGTAAACTGGTTTACAACCGCATGGGGGCGTTTGAATGGGACAATCAAGAAATTCTTGAAAAGCTAAAATCCCTGTTGAACAATTGAGAGAAAAAAAATGCCAGGCCTCACAGCCCAGCATTCGGGGTTTGTGTATAGAAAATCTTTATTCGCCCTCTACACTCCATTTCTCCGGCGATCGCCACAGGCTAGAGAGCAGCAGTTCTCGCATGAAAATAAATTCTTTGGGTAGGCGATCGTACATACGCTCAAAAAGCTCAGCATGAGATAGCAATTCGTATTTCCACTTTTCCCGATCGATCGCCATGATTTGATCAAACTGTTGCTTCGTAAAATCGGAGCCCGTCCAATCCAAATCTTCGTAGTGCGGCATCCAGCCGATCGGGCTTTCGACTGCATTTGATTTTCCGCGTACTTTTTCGACAATCCATTTGAGCACGCGCATATTATCTCCGAAGCCTGGCCACTGGAAGTTCCCTTTCTCATCCTTACGGAACCAGTTGACGCCGAAAATGCGAGGTGGATTTTGAATGTCGCGACCGAACTGCAACCAGTGGTTGAAATATTCACCCATGTGATAGCCACAGAACGGTAACATCGCGAAAGGATCACGTCTTACTTTTCCGACCTCTCCAAACGCAGCCGCTGTCATCTCTGAGCCCATCGTAGCAGCGAGGTAGACGCCGTAGTTCCAGTTGTGTGCCTGATAAATCAAAGGAATGGTGTTGCTTCTTCTTCCGCCAAAAATGAAGGCACTGATGGGTACACCACTTGGATTTTCCCACTCGCTGTCGATGCTGGGGCACTGTGATGCGGGTGCTGTGAAACGCGCATTTGGGTGAGCGGCGGGTGTGCCTTTGGAGGGATCCCACTTCTGCCCTCTCCAGTCGGTTAAGTTGCTCGGCGCCTCTTTGGTCATTCCTTCCCACCATACGTCACCGTCGTCGGTGACAGCCACATTAGTGAAGATCGTGTTCTTCTCGATGGTTTTCATTGCGTTCGGATTGCTCTTCATGTTGGTGCCTGGAGCAACTCCAAAATAACCCGCCTCTGGGTTGATGGCGTAAAGTTTTCCTTCCTTTCCGGGCTTAATCCACGCAATGTCATCGCCCACGGTGGTCACTTTCCAACCGTGAAACTCTTTGGGTGGAATGAGCATGGCAAAGTTGGTTTTGCCGCACGCACTTGGGAAAGCAGCAGCCACATACGTCTTTTCTTTGTCAGGGCTTTCCACGCCCAAAATCAACATATGTTCGGCCAACCAGTCTTCTTCCTGCGCCATCGTAGACGCAATACGAAGGGCAAAACATTTTTTTCCAAGCAGTGCGTTTCCACCATAGCCCGATCCATAGGAAACGATCGAACGCTCTTCAGGATAATGAACAATATATTTTGTGGTTGGATTACATGGCCACTTTACATCGGATTGACCTGCTTTAAGGGGCGCCCCGAGCGTGTGCAGGGCTTTTACAAATTCCCCACCGCTACCTAGAGCGTCAATCACCTTGGTGCCTACTCGAGTCATGATATGCATATTCACCACGACGTATTCAGAATCGGTGATTTCTATGCCGATGTGAGAAATACTTGAACCGATTGGCCCCATGCTGAATGGAATGACGTACATCGTCCTTCCCTTCATGCAGCCTTCGAGCAACCCGTTGAGGGTTTGTTTCATTTCTTTAGGGTCAACCCAATTGTTGGTAGGGCCCGCGTCTTCCTTTTTGCGGCTGCAAATGTAGGTGCGGTCTTCCACGCGTGCTACGTCACTGGGGTCAGAGAAGCAGGCGAAGCTGTTGGGTCTTTTTGATTCGTTAAGTCGGATGAAGGTGCCCTTGTCGACGAGCTCATTGCACATCTCATCATATTCCTCTTTGGAGCCATCGCACCAGTAAACTTGGTCGGGCTGGCACAGGTCGGCTATCTGCTTGACCCAGTTTTTAAGAGCTGTATGATTGACGGGGTAAGTAGAAGCATGCTTCTCGATCGCTACCATAAATCAGGGTTTAGGGGCGCAAGATAAAGAAAAACCCCTAATTGATTTAGTTCAATCGGTTGCGATAAAAATATTCCTTTCAGTTGGCCTACTTCAATTATTGTCGTTTCGGGTTTTAACCAAAGGAAATTCTGAAACCTGACCCTTTAGCCCAAGATTGATTTGATATTAATGGCCGAAGCTTTTACACTTTCAATCGACGAACCGGGAAAATTGTCGTACTCTATGTAAAAGTGCTTCATGCCCGACTCCTTTGCTTTGGCGAAAATAGGCTTGAAGTCGATCGAACCAGTACCTACATCGGCATTCTTTTTACGGTCGGCTTTGCTCATGTCCTTCACGTGCCATTGCGTAAATCTACCTTTGTAATCATGGAACAATTTCAAGGGGTCTTGATTCGCATAAATGGCCCAAAACAAATCCAGTTCCATACTCACCAGCTTTGGGTCGAGTTCCTTTAACATCATATAATATGGAATTTGATTATCTACGGTGGCAAATTCAAAATCATGGTTGTGATACCCCAGCGTGATGCCATATTTTTTACAAACCTCGGCTTGTTTATTTATTTGCTCACAGACTTTTTTGTAATCATCAATGGATTTACGTTCTCCCTCCGCAAGGTATGCGATGATCATATTTTCATGGCCCAGTATTTTGGCGTCGTTGACGGCTTTCTCCCAGTTGGCAAAACTTCCAAGCCCATAATGCCCGCTGGGCATTTTCATGCCGAGGTCACTGACCATTTTACTGACGTCTGCGACAGGGGCACCAAACACTTTCCCATCGCCATAGCTGAACGCCTCCATTTCATTGTATCCAAAACTTGCGATTTGCTTCAAAACTCCATTTACGTCTTTGAAAATCACGTCGCGAACGGACCAGGACTGCAAACCGATCTTTTTATTGGCAGCAAACCCGAGTGATGGAAGTACTGCGGCAGCCGAAACGGCAAGTGCTGATTTCTGAATGAATTCTCTGCGGTCCATAGGCATCTTTTTTGGTAAGTTTCAGTAAGCTACTAGGATTCGTTATAAAGTGAAATGATTTTCTGGTGGGCGCTCAAAAAATGATGTCAACAGCTGGCGCTAACGTTTGCAGATGGCACAGTGGCGAGAAAGCCCATAGAAGAAACAAAATTATATTCAACTTTGGATCCATCTGGGATTATGAAAATAGGGCTCTTATCTGATACTCACAGCCACCTTGACTCGACGGTCTTAGCACATTTTAAAAAGGTCGACGAGATTTGGCACGCGGGAGACATCGGAAACGCGCGTGTGATTGAAGCCTTAGAGGGCTTCAAGCCATTGCGTGCCGTCTTTGGGAATATCGATGATAAATCAGTGCAAGCTCGTTTTCCGGAGGACGTTTGGTTTGACTGTGAGGGTTTCAAAATTTGGATGACACACATCGGTGGGGCACCTCCCAACTATAATCCACGAATCAAAAAAATATTGAAAGAAAGGACACCCGACATTTTTGTTTGTGGCCATTCTCATATTCTCAAGATCAAAAGGGATCCGATTTACAACCTGTTGTACCTAAATCCAGGCGCCGCGGGAAATCACGGGTTTCATATCATGAAGACGTTGATCCGATTTGAGCTGACGAAAAAGGAAATCAAGAACATGGACGTCATTGAACTTGGAAAACGAGGGGCAATCGATCAAACATTGAGCTGACGCGACCTCTTTCGATCTAATCCCAAAAGAGGTTGATACTTTTAATCACGCGGTTCACATCCTCCTCCGAGAGGCCCGCGTGAAGTGGCAAACGCAATAACGCATCGGTATAATGGTCGGCATTCGGAAGCGCCTTACTTTTTGCTTGGGTTGCGTAGAATGCGCTCTTGTGCAGGCTTTGATAATGAAATGCGGTATCAATGCCGTTCGCTTTCAAATGCGTAATCAGCTGTGTTCTTTCCTCTAAATTCTTCGCCACGATAAAGAAGATGTGATAATTATTTGCTTAATCTGGCAAAATAAAGCCGCCATTTCCAGGGCATCGGTGCAGGATGACGTAAGCAAACATTTTTTGAAATGATATTTCTGCTCGAAGAATTGCTGGCATTTTTTGGTGAAGTACCCGTTGCCTGAAATCGTACCGAGCGCAAGCGCTTTCTTCATCTATTTCAACTCTTTTCCCGTTGCATACGGTTGGTTGAAATAGATCATTCTATTTTTTGGCATGGAGGGATATGATGGTGCGCAAATATAATTTGATAAGTGGAAGGGTCAAATCGACGGTCCGCAAGATCAATTCGTCTTTACCAGCCGTACACTTCGTGCACCTCTGTCAGTTTGAATTTTCAAATAGTACATTCCTATAGGCAGTACAGACGCGTCGATAACATAAGGATTGTCATTCACTGATACAGTACTAACGCCTTCAAAAATCTTCTGACCACTTGAATTAAACAACACGACAATTAGAGATTGGCCATCGGGATAGTCAAACTTGATATTGATCTTCGCCTCTGATTTGATTGGATTAGGATATACCTGATACTGACTGGTAAGTTCCCGCGCGGCACCGAAATCGGGGATGCCATAACCCAATAAGTCATCGGGGGCAGAAGCTTGCGTAGCGGACTTAATAATCATGGCATAAATGTCGGCGGCCGAAAGGTGAGGAAATGCCTGGCGCAAACCGGTCGTCAGGCAAGCCACCATCGGGCTGGCAAAGGATGTACCGCTGTCCGTGAAAATGGAGCCATCTTCATCGACAATTAAACAAGCTTCCGCCAGCGCACTTACATCGGGTTTAGTTCGGTGATCTGACGATGGTCCAATGGAACTAAACGGCACTCGTCGGCGGGAGCCATCGACACCGCCACAGGCAATTACACCTTGCACATCAGCAGGCGATATGACGTATCGCCAACTTCCATCGCCTTCATTGCCTGCCGCATTCACCACCACTACGCCACGGGCGATCAACCGCCGCGCGGCTCTCGCAATCACTGTCGTCTGGCCGTTCATGTCTGCATAGGTGTAGTCCATCGTTGGGTCGTCGAACTGATTGTAGCCGAGGGATGAATTGACAACATCCACACCCGCACTATCTGCTTTCTCGGCTGCAAACAGCCAGTTGTATTCTTCTATTCGATACTCGCTATCGGCATCTTCCGTCTGATAAAGAAAGTAATTTGCATTTGGCACGCCACCCTGGTAATGATTCGGGTCATTGGCAGCTAAAATTGAAAGGACACGTGTTCCGTGGGCATCGCCGGCATATACGTTCGTTGTGTTCCGAACAAAATTGAAAACCGCTTTTACCCTGCCCTCTTTATACATCTGTTTGAACGGGGAAAGCGTATCCACTCCGTTAAAGCCGGCATCGAATACGGCAACGTCTACTCCCTCTCCGTAGAATCCGGCTGCGTGCATTTTGTCAAGTCCAATCATCGCTCCTTGTTTTTCGTTGGCGAGTTCACTTGCAGAACTCCTCCTCGCCAATTTTTGATTTGCTTTTACCCTGCCACCGGTAAGGCGTTGTCCTGGAGCCACCAATTCGATCGATTCAACAATTGGAAGGTTGCCAATCGTAGAAGCGATGGAAGGCGTCGTTTGAATCAGCACCCCGTTAAACCAGCGGGACGTAAAATAAACCTGAGCACCCGTCCCTTTCACTTGCTGAACATAACTTGCATTGACGGGGAAATCTTCTTCGGTGACGGCAAAGTTTTCGCGCGCCCTACGCTCGATACTTTTCTGGGATAGAAATTGCGAAGGACTTGATGTTGAATAAATGGTACCTGCTTTGTCTTTGAAATTCACAAAATAACGATTGGTCTGGGCCAGCAATGATGCCGGAAAAAAAATCATAGCGATAAAGGCCCTAATCATGACCTGTACTTTTCAAGGTCTGCGAGTAGATGAGTCCAGTCCCAACTTTTTGCTGACCATAGCAACTTCCTTGTAAGTAGGTGAGCTGAGTTACTTCTTTATAAATCAACCCCACCGAAGGTGCGTAAACTTCAAAGCGTTTGTCTTGGAAAACAAAAAAATCACGGTTATCCGCTTGAATAACCGTCAACGTCGTCGAATACTTCTTACTGTTGCTCAACTGATAGGCTTTCCCAAGGTTCCTCAGCGTGTCATATTCTGGAGTTGAGTTGTTGTACAAATTAGCATTCCACTTGCCGTTGTTCGTTAGAGGGAATTGCAGTCTAACGTAGGAGGTATTTCCTTCATTGACGATGGCTTGATTGGCCGTGAGCCGGGCCGACCAGGTATCCAAATCGGTCCATGACTGGGTGGAATCGTTGCGGGTATAGCGATGGATGAGGTAGGTATAACCTCCTTCCGAATTCTTTACTGAATCATCGGTGGACACCTTGAGTTCGTAGGCCTTTGTGGGCTGACTCGTATCATCACAGGAAGCATGTTGGATGTTGGTTTCGCTTACCTGATAAATCTGATAATTGCCCACCCGCAAGGGAAAGTAGGACAGATCGGAAATACGAACAGACTCGGGGCTCGAGCAGCCATCCAAGATGAGCATCACGCAAAAAAACAAACTTCCGGTCCATTTCATCATCCTCATCGAATTCATGCGGTAAAAAAATAAACTCATCGACCTCAAAGGTATTTTTTTTAAATGAATTTATTTTTTAAAGCATCTGAAAACAAGGCTGCCACTGGATAAATATTTTTGCCCATCGGACATTTCTTTTCAATTTTGAGCATGTTGAAGACCAAAGTAAAAGTGGGTAGCATCACCAATTTGAGTGAGGCTCGGTATTGTGCCGGCATGGGTGTAGACTATCTGTCGTTTCCGGTCTCAAGCGTTGACCCGAAAACATATCAGGAAATCACGGGCTGGGTGGCAGGGCCCAAGTTTGGGGTAGAAGCAGAAGCATATAACGAACAACTCACGCAATATTCACCCGATTTTATTCAAACGACGATCGCCTCAATTGACGGAATGCATGAAGGCACAAAGTTGATCATCAGCCTACCGATTGATCGCTGGGCAAGTGAAAAAGGAAAACTGATTGCCATTAAGGATCGGATCCTGTTTCTGGAGTTTGTGGTGTCTTCTCTTGGGGCGGAAGAACAATCGGTTATCAAAGAAGCCGCGGAAGCACTGGACGTATTCGTCAGGCTTTCGGGAGATCAAAACATTGATCCATTGTTGGCTTTGCCGATTTCAGGGATTAGCCTCGAAGGAAGTACGGAGGTAAGAGCGGGCTTGAAAGAGTATCCTTTGGCGGAGATCTTGGAAAAACTGGAGGAATAGTCTCGTTGTTAGTTGCTGTTTGTTGGTGGCGGTATTTTTGAAGTCCACGTATGGCCAAACAACTTATTTCCCTCCTCTCTCTATCGCTCTGGCGACGGCCTCCTCAGTTACATTAGGAAATGAAATATCCAAAGGCTTGCCTTCTTCCAGCCAGCGATTGATTTTCTTCAGCGATTTTTTTTTCACTTTCTTCAACACAGGCACTCCTATTTTTTTAAGCGCTGCAGCATTGCATTTTTGTTCATACTGACTTTTCATCGGCACCACTAACAGCTTCTTATTGAGGTGCAGTACTTCGGCAGGTGTTTCGAAGCCTGCGCCTGTCAATACGCCAGTGCTGGAAACAACGCTTTCAATAAAATCGGCGCCGCTTACCGGATACACCGAGATCCTTCCTACGTGGTAAGGTGTCTTTGTATGCTTCGAGAAGATGTGCCAGCGCACCTTGGTTGCCTTCAAAAACAGTTGCACCAGTTTTTTATCATCGTAGGCTGGAAGGTAAACGGTGTAATGTCCTTTGTCGCTCACTTTCGCTTCTCTTATGGAAGCTCTGATCACGGGAGTGAAAATATTTTTGTCGTACTCTTCAAAATGGAATCCCACATATTTCTTGACGGGTGCATAATTATGGAGGATCCATTCCCCAAACGGATCGATAAATTTCGGCTTGGGCGTTTTTTTTGACAGCAACGATGCTTGGTGGCTCAGTGAAATGATCTTTACGTCTTTTTTTTTCGCTGCCCAAGCAGAAATGGGTTCAAAATCATTGATGACCAAATCATATTTTTCGATGGGAAACGCCTTAATTTCCTTCATCACATCTTTCGAACTGTTTTTTTGAAACGTTTTCAGGAAATTGATTCCCCCTGTCTTGCCGAAATAGAAGCTCAAACCCTTCGATTTGTACTTGATCGGATACGGCAACTTCACTTCCGCCTGCGCCCCGCTTACAAACAGATCAAGGTCACCGTATTTCTTCAGCTCAGGAATAACATCAACCGCCCGGCTAAGGTGTCCATTGCCGGTGCCTTGAATTGCGTAGAGAATGTTCATTTTTTAATGGGCAAGAATTCGTTGATAAGGTCTTTAAATATCTCGTCATTATCAAGGTCGCCCTGCTTTTCCTTATCAATCTTGATCGACTGTGCATAGCGGTCATCGGCGTACCTATAAATACTCCATTTGCCCTGGTGATATTCGAGCGCGGTGAGGTTCTCCACCCAGTCACCGGAGTTGAGATAGATCACCGATCCTTTATCGGTGGTGACAGTTTTTATTTCTGGATGATGGATGTGCCCGCAGACCACATAATCGTATCCATTTTCAATGGCGATCTCGGCGGCTGTCTTTTCAAACTCGTTGATAAATTTTACCGCCTGCTTCACGCTATCTTTTACTCGTTTCGATAATGAAATTTTTCCGCGGCCAAAGAATTTCAGGATCGCGTTCACTGCCGAGTTTATCAATATAAGCGTGGCATAGCCGATGGCGCCCAATTTGGCCAGCCACTTGGAATACTTCATCGTAACGTCAAATACATCACCATGAAATATCCACGCTGACTTTCCATTGATTGAAACCAATTTCTTATTGGCAATCTGAAATGAACCCAGCTTAAAGCCCTTGAACTTTCGCAACATCTCATCGTGGTTGCCCGTGAGGTAAGTCACCTTCGCTCCTTTCGCGATCATCCCGGTAATATGTTTTACCACCAACATGTGCGACTTGGGCCAGTAGCGTTTGCTGAACTGCCACATGTCTATGATATCGCCGTTGAGAATAAGTCGATTGGGTTTGATTGTTTTCAGGTAGCGCAGCAATTCCTCGGCGTGGCAACCGTAGGTACCCAGGTGCACATCGGAAATGACGACTAAATCTATTTCTCGTTTTTTTCTTTTGCCCACGATAGATTTCGTTGCCGCAAAGATCGGTAATATGAAATTACTGGAAGTTCAAATGAATGTTAGGCCAGTGTTACGAAATAAGGTACTGGCCTTAGTAGTGATGGTGGCTCTTCACGGAAGAAGAAAGACATAAGACGCGAGTAGCAAGACAGTATTGGCAAACATTCTTGTGTCTAATGTCTTATGTGTAGTGTCTTTTCGAACTTGAATCTCAAATACTTGATCTTCTCTCCTTGCGCGGAAAAGATTTCCTCATAACGCGTTTTGATATCGAAGCATTCCGCTTGCAGTTCGGATCGATAAAGGTCGTGGGTGAACTGCAATTCTCGAATGTCTTTACGGGTGGCCAGTTCCTCTAACGTGTAATTGAACAGCCCCGTGTTGTCGGTCTTGAAACGAAACCATCCATCGGGTTTCAAAATCGATTGGAACATGTCGAGAAAGCGTGGACTGGTAAGTCGTCTTTTGATGTCACGTTTGCGTGGACGCGGATCGGGAAAAGTAAGCCAGATCTCATCTGCCTCATTCACTTCGAAAAAATTGTGGATGTTGAGGATTGGCGTGCGGAGAAAACCCACGTTTTTCAATCCCTCCTCAAATGCCCAAGTACTTCCTTTCCACAGCCGATCGCCTTTGATATCTACACCCACAAAATTCTGATCGGGAAATTTTCTCGCCAGTCCTACAGAATATTCCCCGCGACCACAAGCCAACTCAATCGTCAATGGGTTGCTGTTCTTAAAATACAATTCCTTCCACTGCCCTTTCACTTTCAAAAAGATCTCTTTGCCTGGCTCGATCACATTGTCGCGACCGGCATTGATTTCAAAACGTTTTAATTTGCTCTTCATAGATTGTCTATCTCTGCTACTACAAAAGTGCTTCCGCCAATAAAGATCATATCTTCAGGAGCAGCATTTCTCTTTGCCTCCGCGATTGCTTCGTTTACGTCCTCAATTACTTTTCCTGTCAAACCGTAGCCCTTCATTTTTTCTTGCAGGTCGAGCACAGGCATGGCACGCGGAATTTTTGCCGCGCAAAAATAATAGTTTGCCTCTTTCGGCAATTGAGACAGCACTTTGCTCACGTCCTTATCTCCCACCATTCCCCATACGATATGAAGCTTCTCGAATTTCTGTCGCGCTACCTGACGCAGTACTTCTCTTATACCTGATTCGTTGTGGCCCGTATCACAAATGATCAACGGCTTGTCGCCTAATTTTTGCCAACGGCCCTTGAGACCAGTGAGTTGAATCGTTCTACTCAATCCTTCCAAAATACCTTTATCGGAAATATTGAAACCTTTCTTCTTCAGTCCATCCAACGTTGCCAATATGCCCGCAATATTCTTTTGCTGATAATCTCCTTGCAGGTCGAGCTGATAGGCTACACCATTCACAACAAACTGGCCATCCTCCAGCCGGCTCACCTCAAATCGATCTTCAGCAAACTCTATCGGGCTCTTCTCATTAAGGGCCTTTTTCAAAAAAACATTTTCAACTTCTTTCTGACGTTCGCTTATTACAACAGGAATATTCGGCTTAATGATCCCTGCTTTCTCCGTCGCTATTCGTTCGAGGGTATCACCTAGTAGGTCCATGTGATCCCAACTGATGTTAGTGATAAGGGTGATTTCAGGGGTTATCACGTTCGTGGAATCCAATCGCCCGCCAAGTCCAACTTCAATTACAGCGATATCCACTTTCTCTTGATCGAAATAATCGAATGCCATAGCCACCGTTGTTTCAAAGAATGAGGGCTTCACCTTCTCCAACACGGGTGTCATTCGATTGACAAAGTCGACCACAAATTCTTTCGATACTTCCGCCCCATTGATTTTGATTCGTTCGGTGAACTCTTTCAAATGAGGAGAGGTATAAAGGCCCGTCTTATATCCGTTCGACTGCAATACTGCCGCCAGCATATGGGAAGAGCTTCCTTTTCCATTCGTGCCAGCTACATGCACGGATTTGAATTTCTTTTGGGGATGACCCAATGCTTCGCATAACGCCAGTGTGTTGGTCAAATCACCTTTATAGGCCACAGCCCCTACCCGCTGAAATACGGGAAGGCTAGCGTACAAATAGTCGATGGCTTGCTGATACGATTTCATTCGCAGTCGCGAAAATAAATCAAAACCCTCAAATGAAATAAATCGTTTTTGTCACAGTCACTTCTTATCTTGATTTGAAAAAAACGCTTTCATGAAACTGACCGCACGTAATACCCATCGCGACATCGCCTACTTTTATGTGGGCTTGATTTTGTCATTCGCCATTTCAGGCATTGCCCTTAATCACCGGAGATCGTGGAACCCTACACGATACACGTACGACAAAAAAGAAATCACCATGCCCGTTCCGATCCCAAAAGAATCAGTCAACAATGAGTTTGCTGCAAAATTTAGTAAGGACCAGGGCTTTGAAGATGAAATGCGCAGAATCGGTGTCGATGATAATATTCTCTTCATCTCGTATGCCAGCCATGATGTAGAAATTGACATCAACACAGGGAAAGGCAAAATCGAAAGCTACAAACCAATACCCATGCTCAACCAAATGGTGAAACTCCACAAGGACACCAGCAAATGGTGGATTTACTTTTCAGATTCTTTCGGCATCGCTTTGGCAACCTTAGGACTCACAGGCATGTTTATTGAAAAAGGCACGTTCAGCTTTAGAAAACGAGGCTGGAAGCTTGCACTAATTGGCCTGCTTTTTCCTCTTATATTCTTGTATCTACTTTCTTAACCCAGAGGTACAGTGAAAAATTTCGTACTTCTCATGCTGATTGGCTTTCCACTAATAGCTGTTGCCCAGAAAAACCAGGCCCTAGACGACCAAGTCGAACGGTTTTTGAAAGAACATCGCAACGAGTGGCATGATCTGAACGTACCATTTGTTGATGGCCAGACACTTCACGACATCATCCTGAAAAAGGGCTATAAGTCCGCCCTGGAAATCGGGACGTCTACGGGGCATTCCACGATCTGGCTTGCCTGGGCAATGAGCAAAACCGGTGGCAAAGTGAGCACCGTTGAACTCAACGAGAGACGGCAAAAACAAGCGATCAAGAACTTGACGGAAGCAGGGCTAATGGACTATGTTGAATTCAAGTTGGGCGATGCGCACGAGATCGTAAAGCAACTGCCCGGTCCGTTCGACTTTGTTTTTTCAGATGCCGACAAAGATTGGTACAAGCAGTACTTCCTTGATGTGACCCCAAAACTCTCAAAAGGTGGATGCTTTACAGCCCATAACGTAATTGATGGCAATACACCCCAGGATTACATTCGGTTTGTAGATAGCCGCAAGGATTTTGAAACAAATATTGATCGAAAGAGTCGGGCGGGAATTCAGATCAGCTATAAGAAGTAATTGGACTCAAGCCACACGCTTTAGGGCTGCAGGTAATTTCCAACTACTTGAGCTCGAGGCCTGTAGATTGAAGCCTTGCGGCTAATTTCCTCTTGTCTCATGCCTTAACAAATCGTTACTTGCATAAAAATTTCTAAAGCGTGGTTTGGTTTCGTGATTGGGGTTTGACCCAAATAATTATTGCGATAGCTTTCTTACTTCTTTACGCGGTCTTTGTTTACAAGATCGTGCGGATAAGTCGTACGTTGAACACCCCGTATTACACGATTTTCTTCAAAATGGCTGTGCGAACGGTTTTTTTTGCGCTGCTCATCGTTGCTTTTCTGGGGCCTTCCTTCGGTGACGCCAAAAAAGAGATCAAGTCCGTGGGCAAAGACATTATGATCTGCGTGGATTTATCCAAATCAATGGATGCCTTCGACATTCAGCCTACCCGACTGGAAAAGGTCAAATATGAAATGAAACGGATCGTCGAGGCCTTCAATTCGGATCGCGTAGGGGTAATCATTTTTTCGTCCGAAGCATTCATGCAATGTCCGTTGACCTACGATCAAAATGCGTTGAATCTGTTTATCGAAACCATGAACTCGAGCCTCGTTCCCTCCAACGGCACTGATTTTGGCCCTCCTCTGCGAATGGCGCTGGATAAGCTGACCAATCAAGATTCGCCGAGCATGCAACAAAAATCAAAAGTGATTGTTTTGATAAGCGATGGTGAGGATTTTGGCGAAGAAACAAACCAAGTAGAACAAGAAATCGAAGACAAAGGGATCAAACTTTTCACCTTAGGTGTTGGTACCGAGAAAGGTGGTCAGATTTTGACCGGCCGTGGCTACAAAACAGACGCCCGAGGAAATACCGTGGTATCAAGGCTGAATTCATCGGAGTTGAAGACGCTAGCCAGCAAGACCAATGGTCAATATTTTGAAATCAACGAAAGCCGAAATGACGTGTCTCGCTTAATTAACACCATCGGGAAAATTGAAGGTGAACTGCGCGACGCACGTTTCGTCGACGTATCGGCCAATCGCTATTACTTTTTTCTGCTGGCTGCGTTAATACTTTTAGTTTTGGATTTATTGATTGACGTGAAGACCGTAACCATATGATGAAGATCGTAGCCATTTTTATTCTGGGGCTGATCCTTTCCATCGATCCGAAAAAGGTGAGCAAAATCAATTCCCTTAAAGCAGAGGCAAAGAAAGCTTTCCTTGCCGGAGATTTTAAGGCGGCCATCGAAAAGTACAAGTTCCTGAGAGACTCCATGGGCGTAAGTGAAGACGAGGTGGGGATGAACTTGGCCAATTCGTATTTCCAAACAAACGACACCGCCAGCGCCGTGAGCACTTATCAGCCGCTGTCCGTCAGCGACGACAAAAAAATAAAGTCGTGGGCCAACCTGCAAATGGGAGTCATCGCCAATCGCCAAGGGAAGTTCGAAGAGGCTTTGAATTTTTTCAAGCAGGCGATGAAGGCCGAACCTGAGAATGATCAAGCCCGCTTCAATTATGAGATGGTGAAAAAGAAATTGGAAGAACAAAAAAAACAAGAGCAGCAGAAGAAAGATCAGAACAAAGACAATAAGGACAACAAAGACGATCAGAAAAAAGACCAAAAGGACAAACAAGACCAAGAAAACAAGGACAAGCAAAACAAGGATCAGAAAGACAAGAAAGATCAACAGAACAAAGACCAAAAGGACGAAAAGAAAGATCAAAAAGACCAACAGAACAAGGATCAGAAAAGCCAGGAGCAGAAAGACAAGGAGAAAAAAGAAAAAGAACAGCAGCAGAAAGAGCAAGAACAAAAGGACCAGCAAAACAAAGACGACAAAAACAAACCTGACCCTTCGCTATCCGAAAAACTAAAGGACATGAAAATCACTGAAGAAAAGGCGAAGATGATCTTGGAGGCGATGAAGAATCAAGAAGTGCAGTACCTCCAACAAAACAAGCGCAAAGCGACGAAACCCAAAGACAAGGGTAAACCCGACTGGTAAACCCCATTCAAGATTGCACATCCAAAAGTCAAGATTTGAAATGCAATCTGTATACATCAATTTTGAACCTTGAACTTTGAATTTTAAATCAACAAGCATGAAAGAAGTTGTAATCGTATCGGCCGTTCGCACTCCAATTGGAAGTTTTGGCGGAAGCCTGGCTAGCCTCACGGCGATCAAACTAGGAGCTACCGCCGTGAAAGCCGCCCTTGCCAAAATCAACCTTGACCCTAAACATATACAGGAGGTCTTCTATGGCAACGTGATTTCTTCGGGCCTCGGTCAAGCTCCTGCTACGCAAGTGGCGGTTGGAGCTGGTCTGGGTTACGAAATTCCTTGCACGTTGGTCAATAAAGTCTGTGCCTCCGGAATGAAATCAATCATGCTGGGTGCCCAGTCGATTATGCTTGGTCAAAACGAGGTGGTCGTTACCGGAGGAATGGAGAGCATGAGCAACATCCCCTATTATTTAATGAAGGCCCGTTACGGATACAAATACGGTGATGGGCAACTGCTGGACGGTCTTACCTATGATGGTCTTACTGATGTTTACAATCACTGCGCCATGGGCGTATGCGCCGACAATACGGCAAAGGAAATGAAGATCTCCCGCCAGGATCAAGACAACTACGCCATCCATTCCTACAAAAGGTCCGCGGCGGCTTGGGCTGCAGGGAAATTCAAAGACGAAGTTATTCCTGTGGAAATCGTCGGCAAGAAAGGTGATGTGACGCTGTTTGCTGAGGATGAAGAATATAAA
>DATJJP010000042.1:0-18193 GCA_035492075.1 Cyclobacteriaceae bacterium
TTCCCAAAAACTTGGATCGGTGGCACACAGAGCTTCCTGATATTGTCTAATTTCCTCCCACGAGTTCTGATCTAATCTGTAGTACCACCGCTCCTTAACAGTACAGATTGCAACAATTGGTCCTCCAGACTTTTTAATCAAGAGTAAATCCCCCTTTGCAACTTTATTAAATGGCGGACATCTGTTAATTGAGAATCTCGATTCAATAGTCTTTTTTCCATCCAATAGAAATTGTAAGAAAGGTTCAACAAAAATTGCAAGATGTATTGATGATGTTAAGGACTTCAACTCGGCACTATGAATCCTATCGAGGTACTTGCTCCAGTAAGAATCAGCATCCAGAGAATACTTCAAGTACTGCACCAATCTCTCGCCTAAATCCTCTTTTTCGCTTAAATTGAAACTGACACTATTATCCATAGTGCGAAAATGCTTCCATGAAGTTAATTATTCAAACTAAGCTCAATGATTACTTTTCCACATTATATAAACAATGAACGAAGTGCACTGTCTTACACACCTGACAGTTAATTGCTTATATCTGTATCTGTAGTTATTTCCATTAGGAATTCATTTAGTTTGTTCCATTCGGAATCTCCACCAGCATGCTTCTTTCTTAATTTACTTACGACAGTATTTACCGGTATGCCATTTTGAATTAACGTTAACGCGTCTTTGACCACACCTATCCCATTTACTGAATAGGCTTCGTTATGAGAAGTCCACAGATCGATACCGTTTCTTAAAGGTGACCTTCTAGACACTGTCTTTAAAATTCGGCCTGAATCAATATGCTTGAAAGAGAACAGTTCATCATCGCGATCAGCTCTAATTTTAAGCTTAACTCTTTTATTGCCGTTCAAAACGTAATCTTCCCAAACGCTTTCATCGTGAATAAATACCGTATTAAGATCGATACTAGAGTCTCTGACTTTTCTCAAAATATATAGATCCCCTACCCTCCAATCATTCGCCAGGTTGATGCCGTCTTGTTTCAAGGAAATTCTTTCGAATTTGGGAGTCTCATATTTTAAGCTCGCAGGGATAATCTTGAAAGTATCAAAACCTGCATCAATTGCAAACTTCAAGATTGATTCTCGTTCAGCAACCGCGCGGGGTCGAGTAAGCCACGGGAACATACTCAAAAAAAGCAGCCCGTCTATCTTGAGCACCTGAGCGCCCCTGAGAACAAAGGCCTTATTATCTTCTTCATACCAAGGTGGATCCGCAATGACAAAATCAAAATAACCGAGTGAATTAGATATAGGGTTGAACAAATCGTGCAATACTATTTGCAGGTCCTTTTGCTTCAATTTAAGCTCGTCTACCAAGACCCTACTGTTGTTGTATAGGGTTACATTGACTTTTTTTTGTTCAAGAGCTGCCGCCAGTGTTTGGGTACCAAACAAAGCAATCTTTGCACGCGGGATTAAATATTGGTCGAGTTCGTTGACGATCGCTTCTCTTCCTGTCTTGGAAAATCTCCAATCATAGTCAAGCGGGTGAGGATCAACACAACTTCCGCTCGTTTCTTTATCGTCACTTTTCTCAATAGTTGGATCTGCTGGTGTTTCAGAAAACCTAATTGAACTTTCAATAACCCCTTCACTAATCAACTTCTCCACCATTTCCTTTACGACAGTTGGATAAGCACCCCCAGACATTGCTACAAGGTCTTCAAATTTGCGCATGCCTTGCCCAAGCAAATTCTGAAGATGAGCCTTCAGATTGGTGCCATAGTGAATCTCCTCCTTTGTCACTGTAATCTGCTAAATAAGCTTGTGTTCAAAAATCATCTTGCTTCTTAATCTTTGGTCAAATCGTCTAACAATTTCGCTTGTCCAAATGTCTATAGCTCTCTTTTGAACTTCTAGTGCACGAAAATGGTCCTCGCTCGTTCTTTGACGAGTGGGAGTAAATTCGAAGATTCGTAATGGAACAGTTCTAAGTGGGAAGAGCTCATGAACTTCGCTCTGAAGCTTGTCCATAAAAACCTTCATCTTTCTTTCCAAATCTTTGTCCGACGGAGAAGTGAAAGTAGCATAGCCATATACGTCAAATCCATTCTCAACTAACCGTTGCATCAGTGTGAATTGTTGATCGAACAGCTCAGGTCGAGCCTTGGTATTAAATGAAAATGATTCATTGTCAAACCCTTTGAAACAACCAACTCTGCCATAGTTCTTATAGGAAGCGAGTCTTGCTATTTCTTGCCGTGTTAAGTATCGCCAAAGGTAATCGTTGCTTAAGTTATCATCTGACCATAAATAAACTTTTTGAGACAACCCCCTCCTATTGATTTCATCAGCAAACCATAAATTCCACTCGGGAACTAAATCGGGTTGACCACCCGATAAGTCAATTATTGGGGGCCTGTGGCTTTCAGTTAAGTAGAGATCAATTAATTCTTCAACAGATTTGAATTCAGAGTGTTTCGGGTCCGCAGAGAGCAATGAAAAATCGACAAAGCAATACCAGCACCTCCAACTGCAAATCGCATTTTGAAAAACTTGAACCTGAATGGTATCTTCTCTTGGTAGGTTTAGAGCTTTCAACGCTGGATCAATCGGAAGGGGATTCAAAGGATAATCCACACCCATCGATCTCTTGAAATGATGAATTCTACCAAACCCGTTACAATTGGGAGGTAGGGTTAAGTCTTTAGCTTGTTCAGAATCAGAGAACTTGGTCATCAAAATTCTTTTCGACAATAAGTCTATCCCTTTATTGCGAAGGACACTTGAAAATTTTTCAGTATCGATAAGAGATGAACTCATTTAATTAATCAATTTTTTGAACCACGCGACTATCGAAGGAAGCGCTGGGATTACGGTAGATAAAAACACTACGATTGTAAACAGGCTAGTTATTGTGATCCATACAACTTTCCACAGGTTTTTTTTTAGATAGGCAACGAAGGCTTTACCAAAGTCCTCAGTTCTCAGATAGCTTCCTGGGTCGCCAAATTCTACTCTTATAAAATCAACTGAAAGTTTAGGATCATGTAGGGCATTACTTAAAGAGGCATTAGCAGATTCTGTAGCTTTTACCAATGACTCATCCATGGAGATATGCCGATGAACTTCCAGGCTTTTCTCATCAGAATATACGAGAGAGCTAAAAACTATCGAGTAAATTGGTGCGCCCAACCTAACCGTGTAAGTGGTATTACGAAGGTTTATCAATCTTATGACTATTGGCCCATTAAAACCTGGATCAATGTGTCCAGCGTTCAATGCCAAAATTCCGTCACGAGAAAGTTGATTTCTAGAATAGACCGTGCCAGCAAGTTTAACTGGCATTAAAATTTCTTCGAGGGTGATTACAAAAGCCATTTGCCCAGGCTGGAGAGTAACAGAAGGCTGTTCACTAAGTTCTCTTCCGCTTCTGTACCTAAGAGTTTTGATCGGACCTTTGTCATCACCATTCTTAACCTCCTTCCATAGCACGATACCAGCGGTAAGGTCGTAACTCGCAGGTTCGACATCAAAACTACCATCTGCAAGTTTTCTAGGGTTTTTGATTAACTCACCTCTATTGAGGTAAGCTATGATTTCTTGTTTTGAAAGAGTAGCCATTCTGAACTGGTTAAGATTTAACAACTACTTTGTACAGCATGTTGCCAGACGATGTGTATGCATATTTGAGCGTATCATCAATTAAAGGATTGGATAAATTTATTATAAAGCCATGTGTTCGATAAACAAAGCAGTGTGCTACTTCTTGATTATGCTGATTGACCATTAGCGATGGTTCAAATAAAGCGTGACTTACGGTTCCTCTATCATCATCAAATCGCGTTGATATTATTAATGATTCTCTAGATGCAACCTGTGAATGCGTTGCAAACTCCCAGCTCCTACCCTTGGGTGCATATCGTGAAAAGCTCCTTGCTTCGTCAAAGCATGCTTCATATGGGCTTCTTGTACTTAGTGTTAAAAACTCTAGTCCCATTTTTAACAAAAGCCTAGCCATACTGAGTGAACTCTGAAGTGGTTCGTTTACAATATACATTCCAGTTTGTTGAATCTTTTCAATTTCGGTAAGTGGGCCAAGCATACCTACCTGGTCTAGATAGCCCGTGGAGAAAAAGGTCATATCTCCATATTTGACTTGCGGTAGTCTTCTTTTTTTTGTTTTTACAGCCGCTCCCATTCGCGAAGTTATTAAAGGAGGATAATTCAAGGCATCCTTTTCTACTTTAACACCAAAGTAACTGTTACATTCATCGCAGACGAACCCCTTTTCAACTATGAGCTCATCATTTCCCAATGACTCAGGGATAATGTGTTCAGTGCGGTTGAAAGGGACATCATCTTTTAAACAGAAAATGCACTTATATTTCCTGTTGGTATCATTTTCCATTCACCTGTCTTTTATGCGAGGGATATTCATTGCTTCTTCGTTTAGATCAGGGAGCTTCTCGTTAATATAAAGCAACATGAGCTCTCTCATATAACCGATTTCATTTTCAGTCAGCTCTTTTTTTGCTGGTATATTGTGCCAATATTCAATACATTTTCTGCAGCAGCAGGCCGTCGCATGTTGAGCGTAAAAAAGAATATTTCCCTCAAATGGAGTTTGCCCTCCATCTTTGTAAGGTTCTGCTGGTCCAACAGAAGTCTTTAGTCTCTTCTGGACTGCCTGAGCCATTCCTTTTTTTCCGATCCGTCTTGCAGAATCCAGCGTTTTTCCTACTATGCTTTTATTCCAATATTTATCACGAATCCACTCTTTCTTCATGAAGTCGAAGGTTCCCTTTGCATTTTTAATATCTCTCGCATAAGGTACACTCCAATCGACAAGTTCTGCTCCACATTCATGGCAACCCTGCCCCTGCAATATTTGATGAGGCCGTCTGTTTCCTGTTTGACGAAAGCAATGAAGATCGTTCTTGCAGTCTGTTCTCAAGCATTCTTTAACTTTAGGAAGTGGTTTTGGATCTTTGGCCATAACAACTTTAGTTTAAAGCTCTCGCAATTAATCCTTGATCATATTCATTAAGACAATTGAAATTGATGCGCTCTAGGAGAATCTCCCGGGCTATTTCGAAAGGATTGGAGACAACATTTTGTAGATTATTTGCTGTTCCCCACCAGTTAATTTTTTGTTCAGCCTGTAATCGGAATGCTATATAATTAGCAAGTAAACCTTGATCAATTTGCTCCCTGTCTGCGATTTTCTTAACACAATTTTTAAGTTTTACCAGATCTTGTTTAGCCATCAATATTGCCTCGACCGCTAAGTCGTCTGCTGATTCTCCCAGAACTAATTCGCCAGCAAAATAATTTGCTTCTCGCTCGTCTTGTTCTTCAATTTTATCGCCTGCTTCAGTATCAGTCTCGATTACAGTAAAACTCGAATCTTCTGGATGTTGGGTCGCGTGACCTACTTCATGACAAGCATCGTAAATAAATTTTGCCTCTGACATTGTCTTTTGTTTAAGTACGATGACATTTCTTCCATCAACCCTCCAACACGCACCGTGAAACGAACCTGGATCCTTCAGCGGCAAGACAGGAATCCCCAAGTCCCAAATAAAGTTCAGCAGGCTTTTTAGATTAAAGACTTGGTATTTCTTTAAAACCTTTTTTCTTATGTCTTTAGGGGAGGGAATGCTTTTCGCTTTAATATCTTTTGTGGCTTCAAGAGTCAAAAGAGCCAAAGTATGCGCGTAAATCGTATAAGCACTTATCTTACCACGTTGGGACGAAACTGACTTCTTGAATCTTGCTAGCTCTACCGCACTAACGCTTAGTTTTAGACCGTCAAGTTTGAAAAGTGATTTAGGCTCGACATTCAATACTCGTGCAATTATTGAAGCGGCTTCCAACACAAAGTTGTTAGCTTCATTCTCAACAAACTCCTCTATGTTCTGCAGTTTCTCAGCCAGGTTAAACGGAAGTATTCTGTTAAAAATTATTGATGAATCCAACCCAATTGATTTTAAGTTCCTTAATAGTGCTGCTTTGGAAAATGAAGTATCAGTGATAAAAATTTCTTTATTGATCTTTATCCCTAGTGCACCTATTACCTCTTTGATTCTTTCAAAACTGGCAGTGGAGTAATTTGTCGCCTCGTACCTTTGAATTTGTTGCTCTTTTAATCCTAACTTTTCAGCAAGGTCCTTTTGACTGAGCCCCTTCGCGATTCTAGCTTGAATAAGACCTTCTGGTAGTTCATCAAATGAACCTACCTCAATTACTTGCAATTTGCCTGACTTCAAAGCATCATAATAATCTATTTGATTTGTTAACTCTGAGTACTGAAGTTTCAACGCCTCTTTTTCTGCATCTAAAAGCATTGGGTGAACATTTTTGATTGAGCCCTGGGACTCCAAATCATCCAGTGTCTTTTTAAAGTTTGCTGCATTGCTCTTAGCAATTTTGTATTGTTGCTCGTTCTTAATCATAGCTTTTGTGGTTTAAGTGCAACAATTCCCTTCGATCTACCGGTTTCTTTATCTGTCTGAAAAAAATCTACAAAGGATTTACCACTCCGAGTTTCTGAAATCTGTGCCGGAAACAAATCTCCAAAGTACTTTACCCTTAACAGCTGGCGGCTCAACTCATCAAATTGTATCATTAAGCGATCAAGCAAATAAGGATTAACTCCAACTACATCCCAACAAGCATCGTAATCACTTGGATAGCTTTTGCTCGTAACAAAGCTCCCATCAACGTAGATAAGTAAGCATCCAGCTCCTTTCAACACCTTCGCAGCACTAACTAGTCCGGATATTAATCTTGTCCTATGTTGATTCACACCAAACCGCTTATTAAACTCTTTCCACGAACTAAAGTGAATACCATCAGGCAATAGCCCAAATTCATCAAATTGAGGTATCATGCGCCAACT
Source organism: Cyclobacteriaceae bacterium (assembly GCA_035492075.1). Taxonomy (GTDB): domain Bacteria; phylum Bacteroidota; class Bacteroidia; order Cytophagales; family Cyclobacteriaceae; genus ELB16-189. The sequence goes on from DATJJP010000042.1 coordinate 6,859, forward strand.
AATAAATTGTGTCTATTAATTTCAACACAATAATAATGTTGTGCTGACATATTTCCAAATCCTATTTGACACGCAGAAAATCGAAGTAATGGCCTTGTAACAGGGGGAAAGTCGTGGTTTTCTGCCCCCACTCTTGGCGTGCAAAGTTTTAATCCCCGAATGAAGGTCCAAGTAGGTTCAGAAAAAAATCAAGCACCTGAGCCAAATGAAGTTTTTGATGGATGGGTTCTCGCTAAAAATCAATCTGGTTATGCTCTCTTGTTTGATGGGAATGAATGGCCGTTATCATGAGTCTTGGCATTACTGGTTTGGACCATGCGCTCTCCGCCGGGCCGAGATACTTCTAAGTGCAAACCTCAATACCCACGGCTTGTGCAAGTTCATCTCTTTAACGATTTTAGGTCGATTGGGAGTCAGTATCAAGTTTGTTCGTCAGCTATGTTGATCAATCACAGCATATTTGATAAGAGTAGCAGTATCACCGCTGTTATTCCAGACATTCTCATTTGAACCCCAGTATAAATTGTGAAGAGGCGAATTGTCGGTTGTCTTGTTTTTAAAATAGGTGCCTTTCTTAGTCCACAGCGCAACATAATCTCCTTTCTGGACCAACAGGCTTCTAAAGAAATAAATATGCCTGAAGATATCCGATTCTACGCCCTCGGAATCAAAAGTCTTATCGACAATTGCATAACCCTTTAGGTTAACATCTTCATTAACTAGTAATAATATATATTCGTTACCAACTGAATCTCGATCAATTCTAACTATTTCAATAGACTTAGCCATCAGAACATTTTGTTTTGATGCCAAAGGAAAAAAGAAGTGGCGTAGAATGAAATAGAAGTAACTCCTATCCGCTTATTTTCCTATCAAGAGTTTTCAGTTCGTGTTTTTTAGCTCTTGTTTTTCCTTTTATTTTCTCTCCTCATTGTGGTTCACCGCTTGGAAACTAATAAGCGAGCAAATCAACAAAGGGATTGCGATGACTGCGACAAATAACTTGTTCCAAAAGGGATGGGTCGTATGGCTTACGGGCGCTAGAGGATCGTTATTGCTAATAATTCCAAGATACGTGAGAAGAAGAACGCAAAGCAAAAATGCGAGTACTGACACTTTTTTATCTACACCTTCATCCCAGCTAGCGTGCAAATTCAATTTCATCCTAAGTAGAGTCAAGAGGAAATGCCAAACGAACCATAGCGCCTTTCCGAGGGCAATAAAAGCAAAGAAAAAAATGATAGGTTTGAGACTCAGGGAGTCAAAACGAAAGGCGGAGCTAAGCAAGGATCTGTTGTCCAATATTAGAGTGTAATTCTCAAAAAAAAATATCACGACGAAAATGCGTGCTAAGACTTCGTTGTCATTAATTACGTTGAGGAGATGGTCTTTGATTTTGTCCATAGTCGTTAGAATTTTGTTTTATGCACCGACAAGATATCTGATTCCGAGCTCAACGCTCTAATAAGTATAATAACGATGGCGCCAATCCCTCTGGGACCCACCTACGCCAACATCCAGCGCGGCAAGTCCTGGTCATTCCTAGGCCTCAACTGCTGCAACTTGAAGGCAACGAACCAGTGCCACGCCCTGTAGAGGACAATTTCCAGCTTTGGAGTCAATTCGATGTTTTTTGATTTGATACCGGACTGCAAATCCATTTCAATGCTGACAACGGTGGTTCCAAAATCATCTCTGATCGATTTAGATCGGAAGACTTTTCCAGGTTTGAGGTCATCAGGTTCCTCACCTACTTGGTTTCCCAACTCAAGCGGCCTGACCGAAATCAGTACCCTCGGATTCGCGGTGTGAAGTATGTAAAGATGCGCAGACCCTTCTTCCCTGAGAGGGTTGTGCGCTAGCATGAAACGGTCCATGATTTATTTTTTTGTTTGATGATATTTTTTGCCGGTGGACGGGCTGCCATTTTTTCTGCCGTATTTTTTCGTGCAATTGTTTGCCCGCAGGGCCAGGTCATCGGCCATCTGAAGATCGAGCCAGTATGCGGGGCTGGTACCGAGCGCCTGACCGAAGATCACGGCAAGCTCGACCCCTACCCTGACACCGCCGGCTTTCAGTCTCGAAGTGAAATCGCTGCCCCCACCGATGTGCCTTGCAAAATCAGTTGCGGTAAGCCCCATCGGTTTGAGGAACTCGGTGGCGAGCACGTTGCAAAGTTTGCTCTGCTTGATTTTTGTACCGTGATCTAAGTTGCGCTGGAATGGCTTGATGCCGTGATGCGGCGCGTACTCACGCAAATATTGAGCTGACATATAGTTGGTTTGGAGCTCTATCCAATAGGAAGCAGGCTTGTCAAACGCTTTCGTAAGCAGCGCAATGAACCTGAAATCCATCAATACCTTTCCGTCAAGCACCGCCGTGAGAGAGGTCGCTCTCATACAGAAAAAATCGGCCCAATGTCTGATAGGTATGCCCGTTGGCTTGATGAATTTTTCTTCAAGTACGAATCCGGGGCGTTCACAAGTTTCTAAATCAGCGGCATGAATTGATTTAAAATCCCTCGGTGGATCCCAGTCAAAATATTTTGCTGCGCGGGGTGCCCTCTCCAGATAGAGGTCGAGGTCCTCTTTGGCGCGAAGGTCAAGCCAGAATTTCGCCCCCGTGCCCAGTGCCGCGCCAAGCCTTCCGAGCAGTTCAAAGTCATGGTATCCCCTGCGCTTGATGCCGTTGAACAAACCGATGCACCTGTGGATGGGAACCTTCATACGCTCGGCCAATTGTTGATGCGAAAGGTTCATGGGTTTCAAAAAACCGTTTACCAAGACATGTCGGACCAGATGCGGGATTTTTTTGGGCTTGATAAGCGGGACCGGTGGTGGCAGCTCGGGGGAATTCAAATAACGGTGGAGCAGGAAATTGTCCTGAACTTTGATCAAGGATTCTGGGGCTATCCCGATTGTATCGGACAGCGCATAAATTAGGCTGAGCGGCAGCGTTTCACGATTGACAGCACTGCAAAAGGAACCATATTTGACCTGCAATTTTTTGCTCCACCAAGACAGCGGTTTCCCTGAGGGTTTTATGAAATTCTCGTCGATGTACATACTGAGCGGGACAGGTTCTTCAATTGATTTCATAACGGTGTTTCAAGAGTTTCAAAAAAATATTCAGCCTGGGGTTTTTCGAAACTGCCTGGTTCCACTTGGAAAAGAAATCACCAGGTATGAGAAAAACGAACATGGCCTTTCCGTCGAGCTCGTTGACCATCCGGGCCACTTTGAACAAAAGCCTGAGATCAAGGTAGTGGCAGTTGTCGATGACTATGATGGGTGTGAACGGCAGCTTCGGTATTTTTTTGCGCAGCCGGATCATAACTGTCTCCTGCGGGATCGACTTTTTGGTGAGCCTTTCTCTACCGTAATTGGGATCGACGTGCAACAACACCTCGATGCCGATGCAATTGGTGTTGCTGCAAAGTCCCAGCCGGACTTCGAATGTATCCAGGCGTGATCGGAAGCAGTCGCGCAACACGGACAGTTTGCCGAAGTCGTCATCTCTTACGACAAGCACGGGTTCAAGGTCATCCCTCTCCTCGATGATCCTGGCAAATGCTTCACCCCATGGAAGTGCGTCGTACTTGGAATCGGGTTTCATTTTTTCCTTGGTTGGGTGATCGTTTTTTTCAGCGACGGGTTTTTGGAAAGTATCCTTGCGGCATGGCCTTCCAGGTAATTCTCGAGGTACGGTTTGATGGTGCCGTAGCCCGAGGCGATCGCGTGCCACTGCAGGATGATCACCGCCTTCCGCGAAAGGTCCACGTTGCGCCTGAGTTTGTCGTTCTTCATAGGTCAGTTGTCATAGTAGGTGAACCTCATACCCTTCTGCGCCATGCATCTTTTGATTTCCGCCGGGGAAAGGTTGTGGACGCCGATGGAAAAGTCCCCGCTGGAGAAATAGGCGTGCGGGAATTTCCAGAGGATGAAAGAAGAGCACTTCCGGATGTTGGAAATGTCCCTCTGCGCAAGACGTATCACTTTCTGTGTCGCAGCGATCGAATGGAATACCACCTTCAGGTTTGAGAGTTTTCCTATGACCACGTCCGGGAGCAAAAGTCTGGATTCATAATTGGTCAAATAGATTTCGAATTCCGACTCTATGACCAAGAGACCTTTGGGGTTCTTTTGGTGGATCGATTCGAGCATTGTTTCGAGTTTCTTTCCGTGTAACCGTTTTTTCATTTGTTCTTCTTTTTGTTTCAGTGAAATCGGGCCTGAGGTGCAGGCCTTGCCTGCATGCTCAGACGCTTTTGATTTTTTCCTGCACATAACCGAAGCCGATGCCTACCTGGTCCAGGCAGTCCTTGATTTCCTCGGGTGTCAGGTTGGCAACGCCCAGGACGTAGCCATGGAAAAAGAAGACGGCGTGGGGGTACTTCGCGTTGAGGAACTCCACGCCCTTTGTGAACCTGGACGCATCCTGCCGGGAGAAATAGGAGACGAGGTCTACCAAGGCCTTCGCCCCGTCCGACACCGTCCTGCTCAGGATACAGCCGCCGAGGACATCGGTCAATGTCCGGTCGAAGCCGTAGAGTTTCATGAGCTTGAAGAACTCGCATTCGATGACCAGGTAGCCGTTGCCCCTGTCGCACAGGGCCTTTGCCAATTCCGTGGCCCACTCCTTGGGCCGCATGTCGTTTTTGTTGTCCATGTTTTTTGGTTTAAGTGTTTGGCGATGGCACGGTGGGGCCGGTTTGTTGCCACTTCCCGTGAACTTTTCTCTTTTGTTTTTATGGTGGATTAAAGAACACTTTATAATTTCGTATAAACCGTTGATACCCTTTTCGGTATGCCCAGCCACCAGATCAAAAAACGCAGCGAGCTCAAGACAGTAAGGCCCGCTTCCGAGGTCCTCTCCGACTACGAGCAGTGGCTGCTCTCCAATTACGGCTCCGTCGGGACCTACAAGGACCATGCGAAATCCTTCCTCAAACGGTTCAGGGACAACGGTTCGCTCCTGAACCAGCTCGACACGTTCGCCTCGAAAAAGAGCATCACGGGAAAATCCATCCTGAACCGCTTCAGGAAATTCCTGGAGGAAAAGGACATCGCGTCCGCACGGAACGATCTCAGGCCGACCCGCGAGTCGCGGCTGCCGCGCTCGAACATCTATGTGAAACTTTACCTGGCCACGTCCGCCGACAAAATCCGTTCGCGCAAATCGCTCTCCACGTATGCGACTATCCTCAACCGTTACTTCGGATCCATCGGTGAACTGCGGCACTTCGAAAAGCTTACGGCCCAGCGCTTCATCTTCAACAAAAGGTTCTCTCCGTTCACCTCGGCGCTCTATGCCACCGTGCTCAAATCGTTCGCGCGGTGGGCGGTCGGCTACCTTGCGTCTGCGGACACGGACCTCTCCCCTCCGGAGCGGAAGATCAAACTCGCCCTGTCGGATATTTCCGTCAAGTCGCTGCAGGATATCCTGGCGATCAAAACAAAAGCGGCCGCGACCAAACTCTACCACAAGGAAAGTTTTTCCAAAAGGCAACGCGACCGGTTGATGAAGCTCTGCAAAACGTCGGAAGAGAAATCCATCATCGCACTCATGGCCTACAACGGCCTCCGGCCCATCGAAGTGGAGCGGCTCGAAGCCTCTGACATCGATTTCAAAAAGTCCACGCTCGGCGTCCACGGCAAAGGGAAGGACCAACGTTCCAAGGAGACGATCGTGCTCTTCAAGATCGTCGCACGTTGGATGCGCGCCTATCTCAAGGAAAGCAAGATCAAAAAAGGAAAGTTGTTCCCGCAACTCCGTTACAAATCCCTCCACGGGATGGTGAAGCTTCTGTTCAGGAAGATGCGCCTGCCAAAGAGCGGTAAGGGTGCGCCTGCGCACTCGCCGCACAGTCTCCGCCACACGGCGGGACAATTGCTCTACGACGATGGCGTGCCACTGGAGTTCATCCAGCGCACCTTGAGGCACACCAGCATGGAGAGCACCCTCGTGTATGCGCGCAAGGCGATCGAGCGGAGTTATTTCAAGCGGATGCATCACCACTGGTAGTTTTTTGTTTGGCCTTCTTGGCTGCACGCGCTTTCCTCGCGCCCTCCTTTTTCTTTCGCACGATCTCCTCTTCCAACTCGTCCTCTTCATCCTCTTCATCCTTCCGAGGGGCATCCCTGTGCTCGGTCTGCACCTCCTGCCCGGGGACCTTTATCTTTTTCGGCGCACGCTCCTCTTTTTTGGCCGCTTCCTCTTCCTCGAGTATGGCGTTGGCCATGTTCTCCAGTTCGGCTATGGTCTCGGCTTCCGAACTGTTCAGCTGGAGCACCTGATCGTCGGTCATGCCGCGCTGCTTTCCATAGGCAGCGCTCTCGTTCTTCTGCAGGCGGGGCATGTCGTACCAGTTCTCGACGCGCCGGTAGAATTCGGCTATGCCGGGCACACCGTTCTTGCGCGCCTGCATCAGGTTTTTTTGAAAGTAGTCAAGCCCGACGAAAACGAAACCCGTCGTGTTGATCGTATTGTCCCGGAGTTCAAAAAAAACGGAAAGTGCCTTCGCACTGAGCGCGCCACAGTCGTCGACTATGATGAGCCTGCGCGTGTTGTCCTTGGTGAGCGCATGGCTGAGCATCTTCATCTTGACGAACAGCGTTTCATAAACTGCCGGGTAAACACCCGTCACCTGGTAGAGCATCTCGTTGAAGAAATGGGTTATCGCATAGCTCTTCCCGATGCGCAGGTAGTACACCTGCGGGTTGTCCTGGACGAACTTGGCGATGGCCGACGATTTGCCCATCCCCTCTCGGCCCAGCACCGCGACCATGCGCGACCGCCTCAGGGCCTCGTCCAGGATCGCGATGAGGTATTGTTGGGAATGGAAGATGAAACCGAGCTTGGTGAACAGAAAATTCAAAAGGTCGATCGACGAGAATCTTTCATGGAGGTTTTTCATAGCTGTGTTGTTTAAAATGTTTGAATGATTTTTTCAGCGGTGCACTTTCACACTGGCCACCTTGTCGCGCAGTTTCTGCTCGCGCATCCTTCGCCTGATCTGCTTGTCGGCGAGTTTCTCGCGGCTGACCGGTTTGCGCCCCGTGGCCGTGCCGTTGACGATGTCCTCGTCCTTTTGGCGTTCGTCCCTGATGTACTGCTGCGCCTCGCGAAGGATCCGTTTCTGCCGGCGGAGCACTTCCTCTTTGTTGCCCCGGTTCATGACCATACGGGGTTCGATGGCGCCGATGTACTTGAGCGTGCCGCGTTCGAAGATGTGGACCTTCGACATGTCCTCCCGGTTGTAGCACATGCGCACGTCGGAGTTCTTGTGGGTCCACAGCATTTCCGCCTCGGTCGCCTGGTAAGTGTACTCGACGTTGTCGATCTGCAGGTCGATGCGGCCGTCATCCTTGATGCGCTTTTTCGTCTTCGCTTTCCAGAAGAGCAGCGGCTCCATCCACTCCTCGAGTTTGATCGTGCGCTTCGATTTGGTCAACCGGTACGTGTCCTGTGGGGATGTTTTTTTTTTGCGGTCGTTGGTCATCGCGTTGTACTCCTGCACCATCTTGGCAAACTCCTTGCGCATCTCGGGTTCGGTGAGCATGTTTGCTTTGTCCCTGTAGAGCCTGTCGCGCAGTTCGTCAGAGGGATTTCCCGCCCGCTTGTTGCGTTGGCTCTTCACGTCCTCGCCGATGAACCAGGGCTTGCTTGAGTGCAGCTTCTGAAAAACTGCGAAACTGGACTCGATCTCTGCCTTCCATGTAGGTATGTGGGGGAAGGCTTTCGTCGTGATCACCCCAAGGTTATTGAGCCGCCGGAAGAAGCGTTTGAACACTTTCCCGTACAATGGATCATTGTCGACTATGATCTCCTCGCACAGTATCGAATTTTCAACAAAGGCCATGCGGAAACTTTCCAGCGCCTGTTCGGCCGATGGGTCTTCCGCGAGCGCCCAGCCCACCATTTTCCTACTGAAGACGTCGAGAACCACATAGGCCCACAACCGTATGATCCGCCCGGTGGAATGGCGGCAGAAAAACTGGAGCTTGTAGAAGTCGCCCTGGAACTGTTCGCCGGGTGCCTCGGCAAGGAAGCGCGTGATCTTCGGCAGCCCGTTCTGGCGGCTCCACTCCTTCCCGTTGCTGTCGAACTCAAGCACCTGGCGGTCCTTGTTCTTCTTCTTGATTTTCTTGAGCGAGGACTTCGAGACGGTGACGTGGTATTTGTCCTCGATCATCTTGACGATGGCGGCGATCGTATACCGCCGCTCGTCGCGGAACTTCAGCCGCGCAAAGGCCTTGATCTGCCCGGTCACCACTACGGCATATTCGCGGGGAACGCCGATCGAACCGTGAGTGATCGTGTTGGGGATGCCGAAGGACTTGCAGTCTGCAATTTTCCTCCAGAAGTACACCGGGCTCACGGTGAAGAACACCGGCTCGCTGAGGGCATCCAGTTCGTTGCACATGATCTGACGGTACGCCTCGTAGATCAGCTTCGATGCCCACCGCTCGCGGTGCGCGTCGATCACGCCCTGGATGACCGAGTGGGATTTCGCGTAAAGGATGCGCTCTTCCGGGTCAAGGATTTTTTCCTCGTAGTGTTTCAGGAACGGTGGCCACCGGTTGTGGTAGAGGTCCTCGAGCGAATTCCTCAGTGTCTTGAACTCCACGTCGCGGTTGATGTTCTCCTGCATCTCGTATTCTGCGCGGAGCAGGTCGTAGGCAGCCTTGGCGTCCGCGGGGAGTTTCAGCTTCGACTTGATGTTGTTGGGGAGCGTGTCGTAATCGACCATGATCGCGTCACCGTCGAGGAAACACTGGTAGTACTGGCTCTTCCCCTGCATGAATTTGCTGATGCCGTTGCGCACGGTCTTCTCGTTGGCGCCGAAGCGCTTGACGAACATGCCGGTGGATACAAAAAGCTTGAGCCGGTTGCTCAACGGTGATTTCACCTTGAAGTACTTCTGCGGGCGCCACGAGCCGTAGGTTTCGGGCGCGGTCGGTCTTGCCGTAAAGGTTGTTGCTTCCCCTCCCGCTTCGGGCTGGGTGGCCGTTGCTGGTGTCTCCATCCATCAACTGTTTTGGCTATGGATGAACAGCGGATGCAACGACGTGTCGCCAGTTTGCCGTGCCTGCTCGCGGCAACTGCAGGCCAGCATCGTGAATTCATCACGGACCCAATCCCGGTGCTTATGGAAAACCGGTGAGCCGTCATAAAACAACTGCAGGGCAAAGAGTACCATTCTCCTATCGATGAGCCTATCGAAAAGAAGCTCGTGGGCGAAACGCTGCAGCATCGAGTTCTGCTGCGTGACGATCTTTTCGAACAATCCCCCGTCGTCCTCGGGATGCAGCAGTGACAGTTGCACGCCCTGTGCACGCAATGTGGTGAGATCAGTGGCGCGTCGGGAGATTTCTTCGCTCAGCAGTTCTGCCTGACGCAACATGCGTAAGCTCAGTTGTGGTGCACGCGAATTATCACGCGATCGACTCCGTCGTTTTTCGCTTTGCGATAAAAGGGTTGATGATGATGGAGGTTCGGGTGTGATCCCCCGTAAGCCAGTGGATGATTTTTTGTTTTTGTATAGCATATTCCAAACCGATTAAGTAAAAAACTCTTTCTCTGTCGGGTTCAGCAGGTTGAAACTCGACTGGCTTTGCTACGAATCGCTGGTGCTTCTCTTTAAGTTGTTGTGGTACCGATTCAAACAAAACCATACTTAATAGTTGTTTGGAATTTTGATGCAATCCTAAGGAGTTAAGACTTATCTCCAAAGAATTTTTCTAAAAAATTTTCGAAGACCGTACATAGTGTAAGGCAAAATGTCAGGTATTGTGTAAGGCGTTGTTCGGCTTGTGTAAGGTATATGTAAGGTATTTGTAAGGTCAGTTTTATTTGGTACTTTTGGAGTTACAATTATGAGCGACTTTAAAGACAGAAAATCGATTGAAAAATTGCGTAAAAGCAAGGGAATGGAGAAGTCCGAGCTTGCTAAAGAACTAGGCCTGTCAAGGACTTCATATTATGATCTAATATCAGGCAAAACGAAAAAGATCTCGGCTGAAATTTTGGCTAAATTGACAGCAATTGCAGACTCAAACGGTAAGGAAAAGACAGGCGCACTCAAACTGGAAAAAAACGTCAAGATAACCACGACTGGAGATCTAGTGATTTCCAGTTTTGAGTTGGTCAACCTCCAGCTTCAGAAACCAATACTGGATGCAATCAATCAATTCTACACTTTGAGCAAAGGGACGTTTGATGATGCCGAACAGAACAAACCAGCCTTGTAGGGAGCAAGTGTATACGTTGCGAGAGCAAAGAGAGTTACAAATGAAAAAGAAGCCTCAACAAACCGTAGTGACAGTTGACGACGAGCAATTCGTGAATCTTCGACATCAACCATTGCTGCTCAAAAGTGCAGCTGAGGCAAACGAGTTCCTCAACAAAGTTGGACAGCCTGAAGCATCAAAAAAGAAATCCAATCGCAAGACTTCAGCAAGATGACATGAATCCAGAGACCGAACACTGGCTGAAACTGACAACCGCGGTCGACATCATCGGAGACATGATAGCCTACTATCATGGTCCTTTGTGCGAAGAATTGGTCAAAGCCAACCCCGATAAATCGGTCATTGACGAACTCACAAAAAAGGTTGACGAGTTGGGTCAGGAAAGAAGAAAATGTTATAAGGAGGGTGAACAAGATGAAGTGATATTGAAAGCGTATACCATCTACGGCCCTTTTCTGAAGAACTTGCGGTTAGGACCGACTAATTGGAAATAATTTTCCTCCATTTTGAATCATTTGGCTTTCTGACTCCTTCGAGGGGACGAATTCAACATCCTACGACTTGTCCGCAGCGTATAAAACGTGCTGCAGACAAGCACAATTGAGAATGTCAGGCCAACGACAATGCTTATGCAGCTCATGCTTTCTTAGTTCCTGCGGTCCAGGATCTTCTTTTTCTCGGCATCGAATTCAGATTTAGTGATAACACCCTGATCAAGCAACTCCTTGAGTTTTTTGAGCTCATCCAGATCACTCGATTTCTTTTCTCCGTTTGGTTGTTTAACCGCGAGTCCAGTTGCCTGTAGTTTCAACAGCAGGCTGTCCAGTCTGTCGCTCAGCACAAATCCAATTTCGCCGGGTTTGAACTTGTAAGCTCTGCAGAAGCCTTCAAATTCCACCGATGAACCTTTGGCTGAGGTCGCGTTCTTATCGGAATCAGTCAGTTTGACGACGACAAGCTTGGAGTCATCATGGCCAATGTTCGATACAGTGCCGTAAAAGATTTCCGAGTATTTGTAGTTTTGATACTGACTGTTCTTCACTTCGGCAAGGGAGGTTTTCCATTTCACTTTCCTGTCCTTC
>DATJJP010000043.1:0-27640 GCA_035492075.1 Cyclobacteriaceae bacterium
TGAGCCGGCGTTGCTTTTTCCAAACCAATTTTTTCGCCGGAGAAAAGCCCGCTCCAAGTCAGTCGCTTCATTTCTTCGCCGTCGCGTGAAACTCCAAAACGCTTGCAAATTTCTTCTTGTGCATCTATCCCTGAATCAATGAAAGATAAAATGAAATCGTTGTGTGTCATCGCGGCGACTCCGTCCAGGGCGTACGTGTCGTCGCAGCAACCCAGTTGAGCCAAAATATTCCACGCTCCACAATAGCCTTTGTTTCTCAAGGTGCCGCGCAATACCGTCTTGCATTGTTGCAACCCATACACATCAACATATTTTAACGAATCTCGATTGGCATAACCCTCGAACTCGCCTTGCCCGGGAACCGAGACGGGTGTGAACCGTTGAAAAAGCTGTTGGTAGGGTACATATTTATATTTCCCATCGTGCAAATACTTGGCCGTGCCTTGTCCAGCCAGCACCACATTTCTCGGATTCCAAGTAAACTTGTAGCGCCAGGGATTGTCAGGATCAGTTTCGGGAGCAATCAATCCACCGGTAAACGATTCGAAAGAATGCATCACCCCACCCTGTGCTTTTATTTTATCTATCACCTGCATCGCACTCATGTGGTCGATGCCCGGATCGAGTCCACATTCGTTCAAAAACAAAAGTCCATTCATCTTTGCCTCCGTATCAAAATGCTTCATCTCGTCAGAGACATAGCTGGCGGTGATCAAGTGTTTCTTCTCGCTCAGGCAAATTTTTGCAACTTGAGGATGGAGACTTGCGGGGATAAGGGAGATCACCACATCTGCGTCTCTGATCGACAAACGGCTTGCTTCGGTATTCTCAATATTGAAGGCAATGGCTTTCGCATGTAGTGACGAGCCAATTCTTTGTTGCGCCGCCACCACAGAAGAATCTCCAATCGTGACGTGCCAATCATTTGCCGCGGCGTTCTTTATGAGATAAGCGATCAATGCAGAAGAAGATCGACCGGCGCCAATGGCTAGAATTTTTTTCATGGTTCAGTGAAAGGAGCGGCAAGTTAAGCAGTTTAGAAAGAGCAACTAAAATTTGACCTTCGATATTTACGGTAACTCTTCCTGCAAATGAAGTTCTTTGTGTTCTCTGATTTAGTTTACGGATCAGATCTCCTGATTTTACTTGCCATCCACCTATTGTGCGAGTAAATCAAGTCAATCCTGATAAATCGTTCATTTTGGACAGGAATTTTCGTCGCCGAGCAAGTGAAAAAATTTTGCTAATAATCATCAGTGGTTTAACTTTATCCTCCCTCAAAATATTATGATGCAAGACTTTACTTATTTTGATCATCTAGAGGACCTGGACGCTGAGTCCAAATATTTGGTGCACAAGGCCAAGGAGGCAACCATCCATTCTTACGCACCTTATTCAAAATTTTGCGTAGGCGCCGCGCTTATGCTTGAAGACGGGACCATAGTCACAGGCTCTAATCAAGAAAATGCATCGTATCCCTTGTGCATGTGCGCCGAAAGAGTGGCACTTTACGTGGCTGCCGCGAATCACCCGGATAAGAAGATCGTTAAGCTCGCCGTGGTGGCTCACAAGAAAAACCACAAGGACCTCACTCCGGCGGCCTGCTGCGGCTCGTGTAGGCAGGTGATGCATGAGTTCGAGCAGCGCCAACACAAACCAATGGAAGTGATTATGTGGGCGCCTAACAAAAAATGGACGAAGGCACCTTCCGCCGCATCGTTGTTACCATTCGGTTTCTCCAAAGATTCGTTGGACGGTTAGCCCGAGTTAACCTATGTAATATTTGTATTATATTCTACGTATAAAAACAGTTTGATAAAGGTATTTTTGTTTTATTTGACGTTGGGCTAAAATCTACCTTGTGGTACAAGACATCGACATTGCTGATCTCAAGCGAATTACCGAACTGATCCATTCCAAATACGGCTATGACTTTAGGAACTATGCAATGTCTTCTTTCAAGAGGCGCATCCTGCGAATCATTGAACTGAAAAGTCTTACGATCGATACGCTTGTCAAGCGCCTGAACGACTCCCCTTCCTTTATCAATGAGTTTCTGGATGAACTCACCGTGAATGTTACCGAAATGTTTCGCGACCCAAGTTTTTGGAGGATCATGCGAGACGAAATCATTCCCGGAATTTTACTGAACCACAAGTCCTTCAACATTTGGCATGCCGGCTGCTCTTCTGGAGAGGAGGTGCTCTCAATGGCCATATTGTTAAAGGAGATGGGAATCCACAACGATGTCTCTCTTTACGCCACCGATTTGGATGTGAACGTTCTGGAACGGGCAAAGTCGGCAAGTTATCCCGCCAAGAACATGGACCTCAACGAGAAGAACTACATCCGCTTCGAGGGAAAATGGAGCTTGCGAGACTATTACAAGGAAGAGAATGGCCGGGTTACCTTTGACAAGAACCTATTCAATAATGTCACTTTCCGCAAACATGATCTCGTCACTGGAGATATTTTCAACAAGTTCGATTTGATCCTTTGCCGCAATGTGATGATTTATTTTAATCAGACATTGCAAAATGAAGTACTGAAAAAATTTCATGAGAGCTTGTTCAAGTACGGATACCTCGCCATTGGTTCGAAGGAGTCGTTAATCTGGTGTGACGTGGCCAATCGTTTTTTGGTGGCCAACAATGAAGAAAAGGTTTACAAAAAAATAAAAGATTAGGAAGAGCCGATGAACACGAGGTTCAACCTAAATAACAGTTATAAGGCCGTTGTCATAGGCGGTTCGGCAGGAAGTTTTCAGGGGATCACAAAAATTTTATCTCAATTGCCCAAGACTTTTCCATTGCCGATCATTATGTGCTTGCACCGTTTGAAGCACGTGCGCAATGGGTTCGTGGAAGCATTGTCAATCAAAAGTGTTTTTCCCGTGACCGAACCGTATGACAAAGAACAGATAAAAAAAGGAGGCGTTTATTTGGCGCCATCAAACTATCATATGTCCATTGAGCTCGGGAATTATTTTGCGATGAGCACTGAAGAAATGGTGAACAATTCAAGACCAGCAATTGACATCACTTTGGGTACTGCTGCCTATGTTTTTCGTGAGAAATTGATTGGTATTTTGCTGTCAGGGGCCAACCGTGATGGAGGCTTGGGGATGAAACTCATCAAAGATCGAGGTGGACTTACCGTGGTGCAAGAGCCTACGGAATGCATGATTGATACGATGCCAAAAGCAGCACTGTCACTGACGAAAATCGATCACGTACTAAGAGTGGATGAAATCGTAAGTTTGATGAAGGAAATAGACAAGCAATGCAAATAATAGAACAGATACAACTTTTTTTTAAAGATCCCGCCAAGGTGGCCAAGGCGGCAACCGTCGGTTTTTTTGTTTTTGTAGCAATATCATTGTGGTTTCTTTTCAACCTTGAAAATGATCTGGTGATGGACGGCGGAATGATCGCTTCCCATCGGTCAGGTGGCGTGATCGTTAAACTGGGCCTGGTGGTCAGCGTCGCCTTTGGGTTTTGCTATGCCATCATTTTTTTCATGCAGCGCACGAAAAAGGAAACCATCGTGTACTTGGATAAAAAGATGGCTAGCGACGATGCACAACACGGATCGATGGAAGGCTATTCCACTGACAACATCAATGCAAATGTGCTTCGCCAGAAGATCAACTCGGCGGCTGCCAACGAGAAATTACAAGCGGGTCTCAACGAACTTTGCAATCAGTTGAGAGCTGGACAAGGGGCACTATACACCACAAACAAAAAAGGGGAAGAGAAAATGCTCGATCTAGCATGTGGTTACGCACTTGTTTTACAGGAAGGCGAGCAACCTTCATTCTTTTGGGGCGAGGGGTTAATTGGTCAGGTTGCCGCATCCGGCAAAACTGAATACCTGGATGAATTACCCGAAGGCTATGCGGCCCGCATTGAAAGCGGCCTCGGAAGCGCACTCCCGAAATTTCTATACGTCTTCCCGATCAAGAAAGAAAATGAAACAGTTGGGGTAATCGAAGTAGCTACATTTACCGGTTTATCTGAATCGTTGCGCAAACAAGCAGCTGAGGCAGGCCATATTTT
Organism: Cyclobacteriaceae bacterium; assembly: GCA_035492075.1. GTDB lineage: Bacteria > Bacteroidota > Bacteroidia > Cytophagales > Cyclobacteriaceae > ELB16-189. Next base: position 4,059 of record DATJJP010000043.1, read on the forward strand.
ATCAGAGATCAGTTAGAAATTATGCTTAAAAATTTACGAATAAGTACCAAGATCACGGCTTTGATCGTTGCGCTCGCGACCGCTGGTGCCCTTGCTTTTGCCCTTTTCACTTATAGAGTCAATGTTAAAGCGGAACAGGATAAGCTCAATGCCAGTCTCACTGCCGTGGCTGACCAGCAAGCGGAATTGTTCAATCACTATTTCGATCATGTCAATACCACCGTCAAATTTTTACAAAGCTCCGATCAATTAAAAAAACAAATCGCCAACAGTCCTGATTCGCTGGCCGCTTCTCTACTTCACATTAAAGAAATCTATTCCTTCGCAGGGGTTTACATCACTGACAAAAAAGGAACAGTAGTAACGTCCACGGAAGCAGATTCTCAAGGACGCAACTTACCCGACCTAGACATCAATTTTTTCACGAATGCAGCTAACAGTATTCAAGTCAGTGGTGTGCGGAAAGAAGGGGAAAAGTATTACGTCTATGTAGGAGGTGGGATCGCCAACAAAGTACTGGCATTCAAAGTTGACCTTGAACCGATTTATCAAAAATTGATCACAGGAAACATAGGGGCAACAGGTGAGGCCTATCTCGGCCAAGTTGATCCAGCAAGCAAGAGAATGATTATTGTCAGCCCATTGAGAAATGATCCGAAAACATTCTTAAAGACACTTGAAGCAGGCAGCCGCGCCAGTATCGAAATGCAATCTGCTATCGATGGTAAAAATGGATCAAGCGTGGGGCCCGATTATCGTCATATTGAAACATTAAAAGTATTTAGAAAAATAAACCAATCAGGTTGGGGGCTAGTGGTCAAAATCGATACGGATGAAATCAAGAATCAAGGAGCAAGCCTTATCAAAATTTATTTGCTTGGTGGACTGGCCTTGATCCTTCTCGCGTGGGGGGTTGCGCATATGCTTGGTCGCACGTTGGTAAAACCGCTTAACGATATGGGCCACACGCTTGAACTCGTGTCGCAAGGTGTCCTTCCGGAAAATATTGCCACGGGCTCACGCGACGAGTTTGGCAAGATGGCCGACAAAGTAGACTCGTTGGTGCAAACGCTTAAAAGTAGTGCTGAATTTGCCAAGAATGTGGGAGAAGGGAAACTAGATGCACCGTTCCAGCCCGTGAGTGAAAACGATACCTTGGGCCAGGCACTCATTCACATGCGCGACGACTTGATTGAAAATGAGCGCAAAGACAATGAACGCAACTGGATTGTACGAGGGGTGGCTGAAGCTGCGGAGATCCTGCGCGCTCACGACACGTTAGATGAACTTGGCAATGACGTAATCAAATTTATCGCCGAAAAAATAGGTGCCGTACAGGCCGCTTTTTACGATGTCAACTCCGACAATCGCGATAAAATGCTCATCGAAATGAGAGCCAGCTTTGCCTACACTCGAAAAAAGTATTTAAAAAAGACCTTCCGATTTGCAGAAGGCCTGGTGGGGCAGGCCGCTGCCGAAAAAGACATCGTCATACGAACCGAAATTCCCGACGACTACCTCTCCATCACTTCCGGGATTTTGGGTGAACAAAAACCCAACTGCATTTTAATCGCACCGCTCATTGCCAACGAAGAAGTTTATGGATTGCTGGAATTTGCGGGAATGAAGAAATTCAATCCATCGCAGGTCAAGTTTGTCCAAGAGTTGGGCGTGATCCTTGCCCGAACAATCTTCAATATCAAAGTCAATGAGCGTACTCGAAAACATCTGGCCGAATCTCAAGCATTGAGTAACGAGTTGCAAGAAAAACAAGAAGTGCTTCGCCAGAACGCCGAAGAAATGCAGGCGACGCAGGAGGAATTGAAACGAAGCAACACCATGCTGGAAGAGCAGGTTCAAGAAGTAAATCGTACCCAGAAACGGATGCAGTTGTTGCTCGAAAATGCATCTGAGGTGATCACGATTTATGAAGAAGATGGCCGCGTGCGCTATGTATCGCCTTCAGTGGAAACGATTCTGGGGTATAATCAAAGAGAATTGCAGGGCAAAAGTGACATGGATAAAATCCACCCCAATTCAGTGGAGATCGCTCAGGGTTTGTTCAAAAATTTGCGGGAAAACCCGGACGAAAAAATCACTGTTCAATTCGAGTATCAAACCAAAGAAGGCAATTACATTTGGCTGGAAGCTACGGGAACCAACTTCATGAGCAACCCCGCTATCCGAGGATACATTCTCAACTCGCGAGACATCACCGAAAGAAGGCGTGCCGAACAAGAACAACGGATGCGAAGCAAAATGCAGGCCCTCTCCGAAAATTCGCCTGACCTCATCACGCGTTTAGAGCACGAAGCGATTTCATACATCAACCCGACGATCGAAGCCTACACGGGCAAGTCGCCAAAACAATTCTTGAACAAGAAGGTGAGGGAGACCGATCTAAACACGGCGATCCTCGACCAATGGCTTTCCATCGTTGAGCAGGTAAATGTCTCCAACGACACAGTAGCCATGGAGATGGACTTCCCTACCGATCAAGGCAAGCGCATCATGCAAGTGAATGCCATTCCTGAATATGATGAGCAGAAAAACATAGAATCCGTTTTGGTGGTATCACACGACATCACCGAACGCAAGGAAATCGAGGTGGAGATCCAAAACAAGAACAAAAAGATCAACGACTCTATCAATTACGCGAAGAGAATTCAAAACGCGATCCTGCCAAACTCGCGACATATTAGCAAAGCGCTGCCCGATTCGTTTATCTTATATAAACCTCGTGACGTGGTCAGCGGTGATTTCCCTTGGTTTGTCCAGATCAAAAACGACATTTTTATCGCCGCCGTGGATTGCACTGGTCATGGTGTGCCTGGTGCGCTCCTCTCCTTGATTGGGTACTTCTTATTGAACGATATTGTACGAAGCAGAAAAATTACCGAGCCCGGAAAAATCTTGGATTTGCTTGACGAAGGTGTCACCTCGACGCTCCGTCAAGACCAGGACGACTCGGCCACAAAAGACGGCATGGACATCGCTTTGTGCCGCGTAAACATGGAGGACCGTACGGTGGAATACGCCGGCGCCCATCGCCCATTGTGGTTCATGAAAGGGGGGGCAATGGATGAAGTAAAAGGGAATAAATTTCCGATCGGAGGTGGCATTTATAAGAACCAGACCAACTTCACCACCACTAAGCTTCAACTGGCCAAGGGAGACTCCTTTTACTTCAGTTCAGATGGGTTCCCCGATCAGTTTGGCGGTCCCGAAGTTCGTAAATTTGGCCCCAAAAAGACCCGGGAGATCATCGAGCAAATTCACAAAAAGTCAATGCACGATGCCGCCCAGATATTTGACCGGGAATGGGAAGCCTGGAAAGGCGAGCACAAGCAAACAGATGATGTACTTTTGATTGGAATTAAATTTTAAAGCATAAATTGGACCTTTAAACCCCTCATTGCAATGAACTATATCTATGACCTGCACCGCACCATGATGACGCAGAAGCTCATTTTGGTATACGAAGGAGATTTTACGCAGGAAACCACCAAGTCCATTTTGTCCATGGCTGAGCGCAATCTTGATTCATCGGGCGAAGACTCCGGCATTAAGCGAAAAGTCTTTAATGTCATGGTAGAAGCCCTTCAGAATATAGTCAAACATAGCAGTGAACAAGGATTACAGGCGGGATCCCTCATTAGCAAAAGCGCCATCTTCCTGATCAGCAAGGATGAAAAGCAGTATTGCGTGATGACAGGCAATCCGATCATGAAAAGCAGCGTCGCCAAGCTCACCCAGAACCTGAGTGATCTTAACAGCAAAGACAAAGAAGGTTTGAAGGAGATGTACAAGGAAATCATCAAGAACACACAGATCTCAGAGAAGGGCGGAGCCGGCCTTGGCTTCGTGGATATGGCCCGCAAGTCGGGGGAAAAATTGGAGTATTACTTCGCCAGCATGGACGGCACCCATGACTTCTTCTGTTTGAAAGTGAACATCTCTCGCGAAAAAGAATAATAAAAAAAATTAATAATTGAATCAATCATGGAAATCCTCAATCTAAAAGGTACCGAAGACACACCAACCATCATCTTAGATAAAAAGAACGGAATTTTTGAAATCAGCGGTCGTTCTTTGCCCGAAGACTCCGCCGAATTTTACCGCCCGGTGATCGACTGGATCAATGGCTATGCAAAAGAATCCAACCCGGCCACGGAATTTATTTTCAAACTGGAGTATTTTAATACAGCGTCATCTAAATTGATATTGGATGTACTTTCTGCACTCGAAGAGATCAAAGGCATGAAGATCCTCTGGTATTTCCACGATGACGATGAAGACATGGAAGAAGCCGGACAAGAGTTTTCGGAGCTTGTCGAAATCCCATTTGAGTTTAAAACCTATTAACCACTAACAAAGAGAGGTAAAATTCGAGATTGCCTTTCCACTTTGGGCCTGTCGCATTTTTTTGCAGGCGATTGAGTCTTGAATTCGTGTAAAAGAAGATGAGTGAAGAAATACTCAAAGCGCTAACGCAGTTGTTCGCTATCATCACCAAACAAGATGGGGGTGTTACCGAGAATGAGCGCCAATTTGTAATCAACTTTTTCCAGCAAGAATTAGATCAAGACACCGTCAAGGAATATGTGGCGCTGTATGATGACTTTGCCGGCTGGGGAAAACAGGACGAGGAGAAGAACAAACTCACCTCTGTCAAGGATTCGGTGAAGACGCTGGGAATCTGTAAAAAAATCAACAAGACCCTTACCCAGAAACAAAAAGTAGTTGTTCTGACCAAGCTGTTAGAGCTAATCGGCTCCGATAAGAATTTTACACCGCAACGCATTGAAATCATCAATACCGTTTCGACGGTATTTAATATCGGGCAAGATGAATACAAGCTTGTAGAAACATTTATCATTGCCCAGCAGGCAGATCAACTGAACTTCAAAGACATTTTATTGGTCAATTCAGCAGAAACAAAATCAGCCGAATTGCAAAAACATTCACACGCACACATCGAAGGTCAGATGATCTTCATGCGGATCAACAGCGTGGACATGTATTTCACCAAATACTTGGGGCATGAATCCAACACCCTTAACGGATTCATCATGCAGCCCAACAAAGTGTATTTGTTTTCTCATGGCAGTACCATCAAGACGCAGCAAGGTGACGCCCTTTATTATAGTGACCTGGTAGCTCATTTCAATGAAGAAATTAAGACTACCAAACTCTCATTCAATGCGAACATCGAGGAGTTTAGATTTCCCAACGGTGCCATCGGATTGCGGGATGTCCTGATTTCGGAAGGGCCAGGGAGATTGATCGGTATTATGGGCGCCAGCGGAGCAGGAAAAACCACCCTGCTTCTTACGCTCGCCGGATTGGAACAACCTTCAAAAGGGGAAATCAAGATCAACGGCTTCAACATCAACACCGAAAAACAAAAAATTGAAGGTGTAGTAGGGTTCGTGTCGCAAGATGACCTTCTGATCGAAGAGCTAACAGTATATCAAAACCTCTATTACAACGCCAAGTTGTGCTTCTCTCATTTTACGGAAGCGCAATTGCACGAACGGGTAATGAGCACCCTCGAGAACCTGGGCCTTGAGCAGCGCAAAGATTTGAAGGTGGGCAATCCGCTGGAGAAAACCATTAGCGGTGGTCAACGAAAACGATTGAACATCGCTCTGGAATTGATTCGCGAACCCGCCATTCTATTTTTAGATGAGCCTACTTCCGGTCTTTCCTCACGTGACTCTGAAAACGTAATTGACTTACTCAAAGAACTTTCGCTGAAAGGCAAATTGATTTTCGTGGTGATCCACCAGCCCTCGTCCGACATCTACAAGATGTTTGACAAAATGATCATCATGGATACGGGCGGATACCCGGCCTATTATGGAGCCCCGGTTGAAGCAGTGACTTATTTCAAGAAAGCCACGCACCAAGTCGATAGCAATCGCGGGCAATGCGAGACCTGCGGTAATGTAAATCCCGAACAGATCTTCAACATCATCGAGTCGAAGGTGGTCGATGAATATGGTCAGCCCACCAGCAAGCGGAAAGTCACGCCTACCCAGTGGCATGAGATGTACCAGCAACGCTTCCGGATAAACAAGGTGGAGGATGTAAAAGAAACTCCACCCAGCACCCTGAGCATCCCAAGTAAAATAAAACAGGCAGGGATTTTTACGACGCGAGACTTTCTTGCCAAACTCAGCAACAAACAATACTTGCTCATCAATCTACTTGAAGCACCGTTGCTGGCGATTATCCTGGCTTTCATCATCAAATACAAAAGCGCGCCAGGCGGCAAAGAATATGTCTTCAGGTTCAACGATAATTTTCCTGCATTCCTGCTAATGGCCATCATCGTGGCCCTTTTCATGGGGCTTACCGTCAGCGCAGAAGAAATTATCAGGGACAGAAAAATCTTGAAACGTGAATCGTTCCTGAACTTGAGCTGGAACAGTTATTTGGTGTCAAAGCTGAACATCCTGTTTTTGCTTTCGGCCGTTCAGACGCTGACGTTTGTCGTTGTCGGCAATTTGATTTTGGAGGTGCACGGCATCACGTTTGCCATGTGGCTGGTCCTTTTCTCCACGGCATGTTTTGCCAACGTACTTGGCTTAAATATTTCTTCTGCATTTAATTCCGCCGTCACCGTTTATGTGATGATACCCTTGCTACTTATTCCGCAAATGATTTTGAGTGGCCTTCTCTTCCCTTTCGACAAATTAAACGATCTGATTAGCGCCAAAGGCAAAGTACCGATTATCGCCGACTGCATGGCGTCGCGGTGGGCCTACGAAGCCATCGCAGTGTATCAATACAAGAACAACGAATACGATGCACCCTATTTTGAATACCAACGCGGCGAAGCGAGAGCTGATTTTAAATCGGCTTATATGGCCGACGAACTGAAAAAGCGCAACCGTTTCGTGATGGAGAACTTTGAAGGGAAAAACGAATCGGAAAAAAATTTGGTCGAGCTCAATTTGAGTATCCTTAGAGAAACCTTAAAGATCGAGTCTTTTCGTGAGGGTCTTGAAAAAATCGACCTAGACCATTACACAAAAGAACAAAGCACCTTGCTTGATACCTATTTCGAGAACTATCGTAAACATTATCAGGGAATCTACAATGACAATGTGAACATGACGGAAAAGAAGATGGCTTTCTATGAAAAGAATGGTGTGAAAGTAAATGATGAAAAAAACATTTACCACAACGAAAGCCTATCGGATATGGTGAAAAATGTGAATGTAAAGGAGCGCCTGCTGGAACACAATGGAAAATTAATCCAGCAGGTCAACCCGATCTTCCAAGATCCTCAACCTTCGGGTGTTTTTGACTATCGTACGGCCTTTTTCGTTCCGGAAAAGAATTTCTTTGGCTTGATCATAAGCACATTTATTTTCGATGTATTGGTAATCTGGGCAATGGCCTTCGCTTGCTACCTGGCGCTGTATTTTGAATGGCTCCGTAAAGGCGTCGAGTTCTTTGGTAACGTAAGCATTCCCAACAAAATCAACATTCCTTTTAAGCGAAAATAATTATTTTGCATAGAGCGCTTAATTTATAATTTTGTAACTAACTAAGAGTAATTATGAGAATAGCAATTATTGGCTTAGTTGCCGCCCTGATCCTTGCTTCTTGCGGCAAATCCAAAAAGCCTGATGAGCAAGAATTTCTCAATAGCCTTGACTCGGCAAAAAAGGGACCTTCCATAGATCAAGAGGTCATTAACGGTATTCTGCAACAAATTCCTAGCCCACTGGAGATTTCCGTTTTACTGAAGCAATCGGGCACCAGATACAGCTCCAGCATCCTCAACACACCCGACAACATATCCAAGTACAATAGCAATTACAAGAAAGCATTGAATTTGGGCATTTATGGTACAGACCTAGGTTATACCAATATTTACCAACAGAACCAGGACGGCATTAAATATCTTGCATCCATAAAGCAATTAGCCAACGAGTTGAATATCGGTCAATTTTTTGATATAGAGACAATTAGTAAGCTGGCCACCAACAGCAAGAACCTTGACTCTCTCCTTTTGATTACGACTCAAAATTTCAACAGCATCAATAGCTATCTGCAAACTCAAGGAAGATCGAACCTGAGCGTACTGTTGCTTACCGGGGGATGGATTGAAGCCATGCAAATCACTTGCCAGGTGGCTGCAAAGGACCCAAAAAACAAGGAATTGAAGGAAAAGATTGGCGAACAACAAATCATTCTAGAGCAAATTGTACTTCTTTTCTCTTTTTATAAGGACGATGAAAATATGGCATCGTTATTGAATGATCTGACCGCGTTGAAAGGTGCATTTGATAAAATCAAGATTACCTACGTTCACAAGGAGCCTACATCAAAGATCGTGAATGGAGTATTAATGATTGAAGATCACAGCACCACAACCATCGATGTGACTGACGAAGACATCAAAAATATTACGGGACTTACTGATTCAATAAGAAACAAAATAGCTAGCTAATCGATCTCTATGAAAAAAGTAATTACTATCATGTTGGCCATTTCCTTCATCGGCTTAGGCTCATCAAAGTTGTCGAGTCAATGCAATCCCGACAATTTTGCGAATGCTTGCATCCCTAAGTTGGCGTCTGGATTTAATTTCTTGAAAAGCTACAAAGTGGATGGTGAAGGTGGAAAAGACAAAGTGGAATACAGCTACGTATTCACCAAAGGAACTCAATATATGATCAATCTTTGCGCGACGGGAGACGCTACCGATGGAATCATAGTTTCGTTGTTCGATTCAGGCAGAAATAAAGTCATCACCAACAAGATCGGTGGCCAATTTGTGACGGCCATTTCCTACTCTTGCGGTGCAACGGGCATTTATTACATCCAATATACGTTCGATGGCTCCGCCAGCAAATGTGGTGGCAGCGCTCTTGGTTTTAAGAGATAACATCGAAAAAAATTTAACAAGGAAACCCTGCCTAAGAAAGGCAGGGTTTTTCTTTTGCCTGACGAAATAATAAATTGATAGATCGAAAGAATAAACTCCATGCCCAAAATCCTTATCATCGAAGATGAAGCTAGCATACGTGCCGTGCTCAAAGACATATTGAAAGATCAAAAAGAACTCAAACTGGAAGTCGATGAAGCGAAGGATGGTGCTGAGGGGCTGGCCAAACTAGAAGCGGATCACTTCGATGTGGTTTTTTGTGATATCAAAATGCCTAAGATGGATGGGATGGAGGTGCTGACTCAAGCCAAGTCAAAAGACATATCCACCACGTTCATTATGGTCTCGGCACATGGCACTACTGAGCTTGCCGTAGATGCGGTAAAAAAGGGAGCCTATGATTTTCTGCAAAAGCCCCCTGACCTAAACAGATTGCTGATCACGCTGCGGAATGCCCTGGACAAGAATTTGCTGGTCAAAGAATCAGTTTCGTTGAAGAAAAAAGTTTCGCAACGGTTTGAGATCATTGGTCAATCGAATGGCATCAAAGACGTACTGAACATGATCGACAAGGTAGCGCCCACGGATGCCCGTGTTCTGGTCACCGGGCCGAATGGATCAGGGAAAGAATTGGTAGCGCGTCAAATCCATGAGAAAAGTAATCGCGCGATGTTTCCTTTCGTCGAAGTCAACTGCGCTGCAATTCCGTCAGAATTGATTGAGAGTGAGTTATTTGGACATGAAAAAGGCGCATTTACCTCCGCCATAAAACAGCGTCTTGGTAAATTTGAATTGGCTGAAAACGGCACGCTTTTTTTAGATGAGATAGGAGATATGAGTTTAGCGGCCCAAGCGAAGGTCCTTCGCGCACTGCAGGAAAACAAAATCTCCCGGGTAGGTGGTGACAAGGACATCAATACCAACGCCAGGGTGATCGCTGCCACCAACAAAGACCTAAAGAAGGAAATTGCCGAAGGGCGCTTCAGGGAGGACTTATACCATCGACTGTCGGTGATTGTGATAAAGGTCCCCTCCCTAAAAGAGCGCAAGGATGATATCTCTCTTTTGACCGAGAAATTTTTAGAAGATATAGCTACTAACTATGGAGCAAAGAAAAAAACGATTGAGTCGGCGGCTTTAAAGTTGCTCGCCGAGAATGAATGGAGCGGCAATATCCGCGAACTGAGGAACGTTATTGAGAGGCTGGTAATAATGAGCGAAGGCAAGATTGGCCCAGCAGAAGTAAAAAAATACCTCTAAAACGGCTTAGATTCTCTTTGCCGAGTTAGTCTTAACTTCTTTCTTGCTGTAGGTAGGGCAAGTGTATTGGCTGCAAGCCGATATGAACGCAACCAAAGCAATAAAGGCCAGTACTTTTTTCATTGTAAATGATGTTAGTCCAAACAAATTTAGGATTCTTTTTCTTTCAAACAAATCGTTCTCGACGCTCACCCCACTAGCAGATTACAGCCCCTGACATCGCTATTATCCATCCGTCCAAGTACTTCAAAACCAGCACCGTTTGCCCGCCCTATATCTTCCGTCTCAATAAAGGCACAGGAATGAATATTTGCCAAGTCGACGACGTTTATCGCACCAATTCTGCCTTCTTGAACGACGGAAAATGGGTCGTTAATATCTCGAACGATAACTTTCATCCAAGGCGGGCATTGAAAGTAACCCTGGCCTTTTGAGTACGCTTGCGACAACAACTCGGTCATCCCATACTCCGAATGAATTCCCTGGACATTAAATCGCTGACATAAATATCGGTGAAGTTCCTCCCTCACCCACTCCTTCCTCCTGCCCTTCATCCCGCCGGTTTCAATCACGATGCATGTGCTGAGATCTAGCTCCTGTTTTTCTGCCAGATCAAGCAACGCAAAAGAGACGCCCCATAGTATCGTTTTCTTATTCGACGTCCTTAGCAAATGAATTTTTTCGATCAACTCATCGTGGTTGTGCAGATAATATCCAGAATGACCACTTTCATCCTCACCAATAAAACGATCGATCATGGCAATTAAAGAAGAGCCTTGTCTTTCAGCATAGGAAGGAAGTAGCGCCAGAAAATGATAGTCCTGGGTAGATCCATAGAATTGCTCAAAGATCGATTTTGCGTTCTCCAAATAGAATCTAAGGTTTGGTACTGCATGAGTGCTCACCCCTTCGCCAGAGGTTGAGCTGCTCGTGAATTGCGCTTGCTCCGTCCAAATCCCTGAGATGACGTGATGGTTCTTGAAAAATCGGATAGGTAGAAAGGGGATTTGGTCTACAGACTTTACTTTGTCGGGAACTTTGCCCAAGGCTTGCGCGTAAGATCGATAAAGATGATTATTTTTGTATTGAAAGTCGAAAACGCTGAGCACAATATCTTCAAAGTTGAAAGCGTTGATGGCGGGAAGCCGTTCAATGAATCTGGTGATCTCTCTCAACGTAGTGGTATAATGATTCAAAGGTAGAAAAATGAGGTTAACTAAAATTTCGCTGCTTGCTTTCCTGGCGAGTTGTCTCGTTGGGTCGTGCGTGGATCCACCCAAGTATCTAAGTACACCTCACATTGATTTACTCGACATCACGTTTAAGCGCGGCAATGCAGCAGCAAATCAGCAGGACACATTGATTTTTAGGCTGAAGTTTACTGATGGCGATGGGGACCTCGGGGTCACGGATGCGGACTCAAACTCGGTAGAATCCTACAATCCTTTGTATTACTACTACAGTACTTCTAATTTCTCAGTTCAACCCTGGATAAACCCCACAGACCAATTCACGGGGTATAAAGTCATTAATTACGCGGTAAAAAGAAGCATTGCCCAGTTTGATACATTGCCTCCACTTTTGTGTGGAAGCTGGGAGCCGTTGCGCAAAAACGGCGTGGTCGTTGATACCATTTATACGAAGCAAAACCTTAAAGCATACAATGTCAATGTTGATATTTACTCCAAGAACAACGGAGTATACGAGACTTTTGATCCATGGATTGCTGATGCCGAGTGGAACCAGTGTTCATACAACCTGTTCCGTGCGGCGTTCCCGGACTTATCCAATGGCAGGCAAACGGCGTTGGATGGGGTGATTACGTTTCGGATTGGGTCATTTAGCTTATACGAAATTTTCAATACCCGTACACTGCAAATGAACATCGTGATTTACGATCGCGCTCGCCACGTGAGCAACGTTGTTGGAAAAAAGGATTTTACAATCGCTCAAATCACTAAATAGCATTTCAATACAGCGCTGGGAACCGTTCGGGATTTGACTCGCGCATCATCTCATAAATCTTCTCAAAGACCTCTTCAGGATTTGGTTTGGAGAAATAGTCGCCATCCGATGCATACGGTGGACGATGCTCTTTGGCAGTGATAGTGACAGGTGCCGAGTCAAGAAAAGCATAGGCTTTCTGTACTTCCAATACCTGCTGCATCATGAACGCCGTAGCGCCCCCGGGAATATCTTCATCGGCGAAAACAACACGGTTGGTCTTCTTCACTGATTCGAGGATGATATGATTGGTATCAAACGGCAGCAGCGTTTGCACGTCGATCACTTCACAGTTTATGCCAGCGGCTTCCAAGTCGTTCGCCGCTTCCATCACAATGCGGCACATGGAGCCATACGTCACGATCGTCACATCGTTTCCTTCCTTCAAAATTTCGGGGACGCCCAAGGCCAGTTTAAATTCTCCGATATTGGCGGGCAGTTTTTCTTTCAGGCGATAGCCATTCAAGCATTCTATAATCAGGCAGGGATCGTCTGACTGCAGCATGGTGTTATAAAAACCCGCTGCTTGTGTCATGTTTCTTGGCACAAGAACAAACATTCCGCGAAGGCTATTCAAAATCATTCCAATCGGAGATCCGGCGTGCCATATCCCTTCTAGGCGATGACCACGTGTACGGACAATCAATGGAGCTTTTTGCCCTCCTTTTGTTCGGTATTGTAAATTGGCCAGGTCATCCGACAAGATCTGAATCGCATAGAGCAAGTAATCCAGATACTGAATCTCGGCGATGGGTCTAAGACCACGAAGGGCCAAACCTATTCCTTGTCCGATGATGGTGCATTCGCGAATTCCCGTGTCTGCCACTCGAAGTTGTCCAAATTTTTCTTGCAGTCCAGCAAAGCCTTGATTCACGTCACCAATTTTGCCAACATCTTCTCCAAAAGCTATGGTGAGAGGATCTCTTTTCAAGGCAGCGTCAAAACAAGCTTGCAGTATCTCACGGCCATCGAGCACGGGTGCGTCTTCGGCGTATTCAGCAGCAACGGGGTTTACTTTCAGTGCTGACCATTCTGACTGGCTGTACACGTAAGAATTGTATCGCTCAAAATTATCTGCCCCTGAGTCCTTCAGCCATTGACAAAGTTCATTGCGAACTTCGGAGTCCTTCCCCGCCAATGCTCGTGCGGCTTTCTTCGCTGCTTTTACTGCATCTAGCCGCTCGGGGTTCATCGTTTTTTCCAAGTGCTCTTTGATTGCGACCAAATCAGGATTCGTCGTTTCCTTACGCAAAATAGCGAGGAGGGATTTTTGGCTTGCCTGGGTGTCTTGCTCAAACATCCGCCACGCTTTGTCTTTGGCTTGCTTTGTCAACGTTTTAGCTTCTTTCTCGATAGCATCCAGTGTCTCCGGCAGAGCAATACCTTGTTCTACCATCCACTCACGCATTTTGCGAATACAATCAAATTCTCGCTCCCATTCGAGTCGTTCTTTTGATTTATATCGCTCGTGAGAACCTGAGGTGCTATGGCCTTGCGGTTGAGTCATCTCGATGACATGCACGAGTACAGGCACATGCTCCTCACGGCAAACTTTCTCGGCTTCTTCATAAGTGCGGCAGAGTTCTTGGTAATTCCAGCCGGGCACAGTAAAGATTTCGAAGCCTTTCTCGTTCTTGGTTCGTTGAAAACCGCTAAGAATTCTCGAAATGCTTCCTTTGGTTGTTTGATATTCTTTTGGAACTGAAATTCCGTAGTCGTCATCCCACACAGATACTAACATGGGCACCTGCAGTACGCCCGCCGCATTGATTGCCTCGAAAAACATTCCTTCGGAAGTGGAAGCGTTTCCGATAGTTCCAAAAGCAATTTCATTTCCGTTGACGCTGAGGTCGGAAAAACCTTTTAACTCAGGGTTTTCACGAAAAAGTTTAGAGGCTTGGGCGAGACCCACCAAGCGAGGCATTTGGGCCGCCGTTGGTGAAATGTCAGCACTGCTATTTTTGAGTTTTGAAAGAGGCTTTAGTTTTCCGTTTTCGTCAAGCATGCGAGTAGCAAAATGCCCGGTCATCTGTCTGCCGGCGGAGGCGGGTTCTGCTTCCACACTAGTGTGCGCATACAGTTGAGCGAAATAGGCGGATAGTGAAAGCTCTTCGATCGCCATCATGAATGTTTGATCACGATAGTAGCCGGAACGGAAGTCGCCGTTGCGAAAGACTTTGGCCATAGCTATTTGAGCGACTTCTTTGCCGTCACCGAAAATTCCAAATTTAGCCTTGCCCATGAACACCTCTTTCCGGCCGAGCAAGCTCGCTTCACGGCTCTGGCAAGCCAAGCGATAGTCGGCCAAAATTGATTCTGCTTTTTTTGCTGAAAAGCTAGGTGTAGCTGTTTTCGTCTGACTCACGCCTGTTAGGTTTGAGGTAAAAGTAGAAAAAAAGAAATGAGCGTTCAAAAGTAAAATCCGGCCACTATTTTATTACGCCAATCGACTCAATCGCAGAATATTTTCCTGCGGTACGTCAGATTCTGCAAATAAAAAAAGCCGACTAAAACCAATCGGCAGAACGCGTAGGTGGAGCAAATTCCTTAAGAATGTTCAATTGCAATCGAATGTTATATTTGTGTCCCGAAAAAGATACTGAAACATTTATCCACCAATAAACTCGATATCAAATGATCATTGGCGTACCCAAAGAAATCAAGAACAATGAAAATCGCGTTGCCCTTACACCTGCCGGCGCGCAAGAATTAGTAAAGCGCGGCCACACGGTTTATGTTCAAGCAAAGGCCGGAGAAGGCAGTGGCTTTAGCGATGAGGATTACACCGGTGCGGGTGCGCGGATGCTCGCAAAAGCAGAAGAAGTTTTCGCTATTGCGGAAATGATCATGAAAGTAAAGGAACCAATCGAGCAAGAATATAACCTCATCAAGAAAGACCAATTGGTATTTACCTACTTTCACTTTGCCTCCTATGAGCCGCTGACCCATGCCATGATCAAGACGGGAGCCGTGTGTTTGGCGTACGAAACGGTGGAGCGTGCGGACAACAGTCTTCCCTTGCTTGTCCCAATGAGTGAGGTCGCCGGCCGTATGTCTATTCAGGAAGGGGCAAAATATCTTGAAAAACCGCTGAAAGGTCGTGGAATTTTACTTGGAGGAGTACCTGGGGTAATGCCCGCGAAAGTGTTGATCCTAGGTGGAGGTGTGGTAGGGACCAACGCCGCTAAGATGGCCGCTGGGTTAGGTGCCGATGTTATTATCACAGACGTAAATCTTAATCGCCTGCGATACCTTGACGACGTGATGCCAAAGAACGTGCATACCATGGTGAGCAATGACTATGTGCTCCGTGACCTAGTAAAAACTTCAGACTTAATTGTCGGTGGTGTTTTGATTCCAGGTGCAAAGGCTCCGAAATTGATCACCCGCGATATGTTGAAGACCATGCGCCCTGGAACCGTGCTCGTGGATGTGGCTGTTGACCAAGGAGGATGCATTGAAACCTGCAAGCCCACAACACACGAAAACCCGACGTTCATCATCGATGATGTGGTTCACTATTGTGTGGCAAACATGCCTGGCGCTGTGCCTTACACTTCTACACTCGCACTGACTAATGCCACCCTTCCTTACGCCGTAAAACTGGCTGGTCAGGGATGGAAAAAAGCATGTAACGAAAATCAAGATCTCAAAAAGGGTTTGAATGTGATCAATGGCAAAGTGGTTTACAAAGCCGTGGCCGACGCATTCAACTTACCTTACGTTGATGTAAAAGAGTTTTTGGATTAACTCAAGCATTCTGAAAAAAAAGTCATCGTGCCGCGATGACTTTTTTAATTTAATACGGTAGCGTGTGGCCTTTTCCAAGCGCCACTTTTGGGTTGTCATATTTACCTGTCACATGGAATGGGATTTTTATTTTGGTAAAAGGAATCAATTCGATCTTCACCAAGTAATCGACCATGCCGGTCATCGTGTTTACGCCCTCGATATCCGTATCAAAACCTGATACTTTGATGGTGAAGGGTTTGACAATGATTTTGCTATCGCGAATTTCTGTTTCCATCGTGAAATCCTTCAGGTGAGGATCATTCACCTCGCTCTTTTTAGCCGTCTTGCTGATCTCCTCAAACATCTTCATGCCGTTGATCTTCGCCTCAGCGATGCGCATGACACCTCCACCTACCAGTGTTTCTAGCTTCGGCGACATGTCTTTCTTGAGTTCACCCTTCAATTTGTAGGTAGTTGAGAACTTGCCGTACGTATTTGCCGCCGATGGTGCCAAATCCCGAACCAATTTTATTTCGCGGTATGCCCGGTTGATGTCGAGGTCTTTCACGTCGAGGCTCATGTCAAAGAGCGGATGAGAAATGTCTTTCGTATTATAACCTCCATCGATGCTGAACTTGGCATCCATGGAGTTAAAGCCAGTTTCATGCAGCGTCATGGCGCCCTCTTTTATTGTTATTTCTCCATCGAGTTCAGTAATTTTCAAATCTTCGTACTTTACAAACTTGATTTGAGAGTCAAAAACAAAGTTCAAATTCATGGGGACTTCAATGACCGTGAGCTTCGAGTGTGTGGTGTCTGCTACCGGCACGGGTTTGCCTGTGGCGGTTTGTCTCGGTGGCATCCATTCATTGACGTCGAGGGTATCACAGGTCAATTCCAAATCTCCTTTGATCAAGTCTGCATTGTGAGTAACAAAGGACATGTAATTGACGATGTCGCCTTTCATTTTCACGTTGCTCTTGCCCAACTTTGCATCAAAATTCTTGAGGACCACTTTCTCTGGGTTGAAATAAAATTCTGCTGCGTTGATCTTGATTGCGTTGGGAATATTGCTTCCCGTCACCTCGACATTGCTAAAGAGCACTTTGCCCTTCGATGTCAGTTTTGAGTAGTTTCCATTTTCAAGATCATTCAGCAACCCGCTCATTTTTAAACGCGCCTCTACCAAACCACTTAGTTGAACTCCTGCTAACGGATAAATTTGGCCAAGCTTCGCTAAATCGGCTTTGCCATTAACTGTGAAATTGTATTCGTAATTGTTCAAATTAGAAAGGCTCCCTGTAATCTCGAAGGGTTCTTCTTCCAGCGTGTAAGTGAGTTTGTTGATATTAAGTTTGGCTCCTGAAAGGTTATCTGCCTGACTGATCGCTTCTGAATAAAAATGAATGTTTTTTAGAGGTGGGTAATTCTTGTATTGAATGAATCCATCTTCCAACTTGGCTTTTGAATCAATCTTCGGGAATTTATTTTTCGCCTTGCTATACATTCCTTTCACAAGGACATCGAGATTGAATTTTCCTTTGACTTGGTAGCCATCCACCGGATAAATCTTTTCGATATCTTCTAGATCGAGGTCAGCGTCAATGTCGGCGTCAATTTGGGTATCAGGGTAGCCACTCAATTTCGCAAATCCGTGCAAGACATTATCATCCACTTCCGCATGGATCTGTCTGAAATCAACCAGGGTGTTCTCCAGTTTGCCCGTTTTGTTCTCCGCGTTTAAATGGAACTGTACGTTTGAAATTGGCCTGGGCAAGCTATCATACTGTATACGGCCATCGGTTAATTTAAGGTTGAGGCTAAATGCGGGAATCGTCGCATTCTTGTTGTCGACTACCCCATTCGCCTTCAATTCAAAATTGGCTTTTCCCTTTAACTTCAATTTTGGTATCGGGAACAGCCGCTCCAACATCTCGACTTCAAGGTTTGCAAAAATATCGGCATTGATTCTCGGCTTATGAAAACCTTCCACTTTCACTTGCCCATGAACCGGGTGTTTGCCGAGGTCAACGTGAAAGGTTTTCAGATCGATAACAGTACTGTCAAGGATGCGTTCTTTGTTGTCTATGATGAGTTCAAATTGGATGTTATTGAACGCTTCGGGTAGACTGTCTATTTTCACCATCGCATTTTTCACGCTGACATCGAGGTGGAACGCGGGCAGTTCGCTGGTAGGACCAGAGTATACGCCGTCCAGGAATCCGCTGAAGCCGAGGTCACCGGCAGTTTCCATGTAATCGAAATTTTTTAAGTACAGCCCGGGGACCAATGATAAGATATTCTTGAAGGAAGTTTCTTCCGCTTTGAATTTCAAATTCATTGCATAGCGGTCTACCACTTGTTGCAGGAATCCGTCGATACTAAAAATGAAATGGTTGATCTGTAATCGGTTTTGTTTGAATGTGAATTTCGTTTCAGGAAGGTTCATCTCCATAATCAGATCAATACCCACTGCTTTTTTAAGGAAGTATTGCACGTCGTCATACTTGAGCGAAAATTGTCTAATGGAGGTTTGGGTTTCGTAATCAAAGACATCCTGTAAAAAATCTCCGCCGCCTGCGTGCTCCACATCGATTGCGTTTACAAAAATATTTTTCTGCCAATCAGAATAGGTGATTTTGCCGTGCTCAATACTGACCTTATCAATTGCCACCTTCAGGGGGGAAGATGGCTTGGTTGAAGGACCTGCCGTACTATCGCTTGAGGGCTTGGCTATGTTATAATTTGCCTTTCCGTCTTTGAGTACATAGACGTTGATCTCGGGTTCTTCCAAGTGAATGCTCTTCAGTTCTATTTCGCGTTTAGACAGGAGGCTCCAAAGTTTTACTTCCAGATATATTTTCTTTGCAGCTGCCAGGGTATCGTGTTTAAATTCCTCTTTGCCTTTGATCACCAGGTCGTGCAGCGATAATGTGAGATTTGGAAAATGCTTGAACAGTTTAAGGTTGATTTCACTGAACGTAACATCGGCATCCACGCTTTGATCGATCTCTTCCTCAATGTCTATGCGGATTTGGTCTTTGTAAACCCTAGGTAAAATAATGGCCGCCAACACAGCTGTTACCAATAGACCTCCCAGCCCCCACGCGATCCATTTGAAAACTTTCTTCATTCCGAAATTAATTGTGCTCAAACAATAACTAAAAAAGAAAAAGGCCAGAAAAAATTCCGGCCTTCAATAAATAATTTTCGCTTATTAATCCACCTCCAAGCCCAGTGCCTTCATCTTCTTTTTAAGTTCCGTCAGCTTGGCTTCATATTTTTCGTCATAGCCGGAGATATCGCTGTATAGTGAGAAAAGTCCATACAAGGCCTCTTCTTCCTTTGGCCTCGCCTCGACGCATTTCTGCCAATACGGCTCAGACTCTTTCAATTTCACAGGTATCTTTTGAAACAATTCTTGGCGCTTTGCAAGATCTGCTGGCTTAGTGCCAGTGATTGCATTTCGCTCGGTACGCAAGCCTTGTGCATCAGCATAAATCAGCTTTGCAATAACCAAATTTGCCTCATAATATCCAGGATCAATCTTCACGGCCTCCTGCATCCATTTCATTGTTTCGGCTTTATCTTTCATTTCGTTGCTAATCAGCCCCATGAAATACCTCGACTCCTTATCGTTAGGGTCTGCTTGTGCTCGTTTTTGCATCAACGCCTTGGCTTCAGGCAAGCGACTGGTTTGGGCGTAGATGTTGTACTCCATGTTCAAATAATCGAGGTTGCTTGGATACTTTGCAGTCAGTTCTTTGGCTACTTTCAAAGCAGAGTCCATGTCCTTCTTTTTCAAGTAGAGTTGATACAATTGGATGAAAGCGTCGCTGTTCTTACCTCCGGCGGCCATGTATTTGGAGATATGCTCGATTGCTTTATCGTCCTCGCCGGCCTGTGGCGCAAAATAAACTCCCGCGTTCATCAGCTGCGCCGTGTCATTGGGGAGGAAAAACAATATTTTCTGGACGTCGTTGTATGCTTTTTTGTATTCCTTTTGTTTGTACAATTCATATCCGCGGTCAAGGTATTTTTGTGCAAACATGGCGGCCGCATCCGCTTTTTTCAACGGGATCGGCTGGCCTAGCATGAGCGTATTGACCAGGCTCTCGCTTTTTCCTTTGTCAATTTCATCCGATTTCTGAAATGCTTCTTGTGCCACTTTGAACGGATCGGGATCAAGGGATTTAAACTTCTCTACTTTTGTGGTATCGATCGCGGTATAGATCAAGCCTTTGAGGTACCACGCTTTGGCGGCATTCTTTGCAGGATTGCCTTTTTTATCAACCATAAATTCCTGATTGGTCACGGTGACATCGATGATGGATTTTGCCTCATCGATAAGGCCCTTCTGCAACGCTGTCTCCGCCTTGCTCACGCTGGGCTTTATTTCTTTTTGTGCCAACAGCAGCGTTGGCGATAATAGACAGATGAAAATTACTTTCTTCATGGATTCTTAGGATTAGATTCAGGCCAAAAGTTAAGGGTTATAAATTAATTTAATAAAGTCAAATGTTATCAGTGGCCGTGGGTTCTGATCCATTCTCCTCCCCTTCCATCTTCTGGATCTTTTCAACCGACGAAATAGCATCTTCTTCGTTGAGTTTGATCAAACGAACGCCCTGCGTGGCGCGTCCCATCACGCGGAGTTCTGCCACGCTTATTCGAATACTGATACCCGACTTGTTGATGATCATCAAATCGTCTTTGTCCACCACTTCTTTGATTGCAACAAGCTTGCCGGTCTTCTCCGTGATGTTGATGGTTTTTACGCCTTTTCCTCCACGATGGGTGATTCTGTAATCGCCAATATCTGAACGCTTGCCGTATCCTTTTTCTGAAACCACCAATAAGTTGGCGTCTTCACGCGAAATACAAACCATACCTATCACTTTATCTTCATCGCTTTCCAAAGTTGCTCCTTTCACTCCAGCAGCGTTGCGGCCCATGGGGCGAACATCGCCTTCGTCAAAGTGCACGGCCTTTCCTTCGCTCTTGGCAATGATGATATGATTTTTCCCATTGGTCAACGCAGCATCCAATAATCGGTCACCTTCATGGACGGTAATCGCGGTGATCCCATTCGCGCGTGGACGGGAATATGCTTCAAGCAATGTTTTCTTGATGATCCCTTTTTCGGTACACAGAATTACAAAGGTGTTGTTGATGTATTCTTGGTCTTCCAGGTCTTTCATATTGAGAACCGCTCGAACAGTATCTCCCGGCTCGATATTCAACAAGTTTTGTATGGCTCTTCCTTTGGCTGTTTTATTGCCTTCGGGGATTTCGTAAACCTTTTTCCAATACACTTTTCCAAACTCGGTAAAGATCAACAGGTAATTGTGTGCTTGGGCTACGAACAAATGTTCTGTGAAATCATCTTCTTTTGTCGCCGCCGCCTTTGAACCAATGCCACCTCTCCCTTGAGTCCGGTATTCAGACAGTGAGGTTCTCTTTACGTATCCCTGATTTGAAATAGTGATCACCATCTCCTCATTCGGGATCATGTCCTCTACGGTGATGTCTTCTTCGCTGTGCACGATTTGGGTCCTGCGAGCATCGCCATAGCGCTCTTTCATCTCATTGAGTTCCGTCTTGATGATGTCCATGCGAATGGTCTCGCTTCCTAAGATTTCGTTGAGTCGAGCAATGAGGGCTTTGACTTCAGTGTATTCATTCTGAATTTTTTCACGTTCAAGTCCTGTCAAACGTTGCAAGCGCATTTCAAGAATCGCCTTCGCCTGAATTTCAGAGAGCTGGAAGTTTTCCATCAAGCCCGTCTTGGCGATGTCCGGATCTTTTGAACCGCGTATCAAGGCAATCACTTCATCTAAATGATCCAGAGCGATCAGGTATCCCTCCAAAATATGCGCGCGTTTTTCGGCCTCATCCAATTCAAATCTGGTCCTGCGTACCACCACCTCGTGGCGATGATCAACAAAATGGACGATCAGGTCTTTCAGATTCAGCGTCTGCGGACGACCTTTTACCAAAGCGACGTTGTTTACGCCGAATGACGATTGCAGCTGTGTGTGTTTGAACAGGTTGTTGAGGACGATATTCGGAATGGCATCTTTTTTCAGGTCATAAACCACGCGGAAACCATCGCGATCCGATTCGTCGCGCATGTCGCTGATGCCTTCGATCCTTTTTTCATTAATGAGCGCAGCTGTCCGTTCGATCATTTGCGCCTTGTTTACCTGATACGGAATTTCGGTAGCAATGATCTGTTCCTTTCCATTTGCAGAAGTAACGATCTCTGCCTTTGCTCGCACAACGATCTTCCCTCTTCCCGTCAAAAATGCTTCCTGGATCCCTTGATAGCCGTAAATAATTCCACCCGTCGGGAAGTCAGGGCCTTGAACAATTTTCATCAACTCAGGAATGGTGATCTGACGATTATCGATATAAGCGATGATGCCATCCACTACTTCGGTCAAATTGTGAGGAGGCATGTTGGTGGCCATCCCCACTGCAATACCCGAGGAGCCGTTGATCAGGAGGTTGGGAACCTTCGCAGGCAAAACCGAGGGTTCCGAATTCTGATCATCGTACGTAGGTTGAAAATCAACTGTGTTTTTATTGATGTCGGCCAAAAGCTCTTCCGCAATTCTGCGCAAACGGGCTTCGGTATAACGCATCGCCGCTGGGGGGTCGCCATCTACGGAGCCGAAGTTTCCCTGGCCGTCCACCAGCATATAGCGCATGCTCCAGTCTTGGGCCATGCGTACCATGGTATCGTAAATGGAAGCATCACCGTGGGGGTGGTACTTACCCATCACATCACCCACGATACGGGCTGATTTTTTGTAGGGGCGGTTGTAATTCACGCCCAATTCGAGCATGCCATAGAGCACACGTCTGTGCACGGGTTTTAGGCCGTCGCGCACGTCTGGAAGGGCTCGCGAAATGATGACCGACATCGAGTAGTCGATGTACGCGCCACGCATTTCGTCTTCAATATTTATAGGGATTATGGACTGTCTTTCGAGGGGGTCGCCGGTGTTTTCTGCCACTGTAAAATCGAGTTAAAAACGAATAAAAATTTGAGCTTCGAAGGTAGTAAAATAGGTCGGATTTCGGTGGCATTTTCCCCGAGTTTTTGCTTGATATTTTATAGATTTATTGCCTTTCACCTTGCATAATAATTGGTGGCCAAAATTCCACATATGAAAAAATCCCTCGCTCTTCTCCTGACAATCGTTCTGTCCTTTTTTGGGTGTAACCGGTCGACAAAAAACATGGAGAACACTACGGACCGACCGATCGGAGCAAAACGTCAACCAATCGATACAACATATTTCTTTATTAGAAGAATCTTGAATGCGTCACCTCGGGAAGTTGCTTTAAAGTTGGGGAATCCAGATCAACAATTAGCCATCTCAAGAGACTGTGTCATAGAGAACCCTGCGGGGACTTGCGTCCAAGGAACGTATCAGCATGAAAAATACTTCGTTGAATACTCCCGCAATAAATTAAAATGGATCGAGATTGAAAGATTCAAACCGTTTGATGAAGATGTAATTCAAAGATTGGGCTTTCAGAACTTAACACCAACATTCTCAGGGAAGCAAGTTATTTCTTGGAGGGGCCAAAAATTCAAAGGAAATGCATCTAACGGGCCTTTGCTTTCTATACCTGGGATTATTGAAATCTCTGTGTCAAAATCATC
>DATJJP010000044.1:0-68677 GCA_035492075.1 Cyclobacteriaceae bacterium
GTTTTTCCTGCATCCGTCGACTTGTAAAGAGCGCTGTTTATACCGCCAGAACTAAACGCCCAAGGCTGCCGTCTGAATTCCCAGAACGAAGCATACACGATGTTGGGATCTTTTGGGTCGAGCGTCAGGTCACTGCATCCCGTGGTCTGGTTCACAAAAAGAATTTTGGTCCAAGTTTTTCCTGCATCCGTCGTTTTGTACAGGCCGCGATCCTCACTGTCATTCCAAAGCGGACCAAGTACAGCGACATACACTTCGTTCGGATTCTTGGGGTTTACCTGAATACCGGAAATACGTTCCGATTTTTCAAAGCCCATTTTTATCCAGTTGGATCCACCGTCAACCGTTCGGTACAAACCATCGCCCACCGAAACACTATTTCTGGTCCATGTCTCACCTGTGCCTACCCAAACCACGTTGTCGGGGTTGCTTGGATCGATCTCTACGGCTCCGATCGACTGGCAGTAATCATCAAAAATGGGATTGAAGGTGGCGCCACCGTTGTTACTTTTCCACACACCACCCCCCGCCGTTCCGGCGTAGATGATTCGATCGTTGGCCGGGTGCAACTCAAGGTCAGTGATGCGACCGCTCATGAGTGCGGGACCGATGTGTCTTGCTTTTAGGTCTCCGAATAATTCTTTTCCTTTTGAAGTTGCATCCTGAGCGAGGGATTGCAGGGAACCCGCAGCCATCAGCAGAGGTGCTAACAGATATTTTGTTTTCATTTTGCCTTTAGGTTTTGAAGTGAAAAAAAATACTTCAACGAGTTGATTGAAGTATTTTCAGAATTCTTAGATCGGCGAAGCCATTACTTTTCAGTTGGATAGGCGAAGTCCTTGTCTTCCACCTTTGGGTTAAGCTCTATTTTTGTGATCGTGAGCGGCTGCATCTGGCCTTCACCCTTCAAGCCTTGTGCCATTGAGAACGGAAACAGCAAACCACCGACGTCCTGGTAGTCGCTCATTTTTCCTTGTCCAACTTTTCCTTTTTGCGGACCTGAATTGATTTCAGACTCGACCACCAGCGGAACGAAATTTTCCGTGTCGAAGTAATAGAATTCGATGTTGTCTTTCGGTTGCCCATCTACTTTGATCGGTTTCTTGGTGAGCTTTACTTTAAATGTCTCCGTTCCATCAACAGTCTCTTTACCAAGAAGCTCAACTTTGTATCCACGCTCCTTGTAGTTCATAAATGCGATCGGGAAATCACTTCCTAAATTTGTCTTGAAATTTTCAGTGCTTTCCGCATCACTTTTTTCAGCTTTCATGTTCATGAAGTTGTGCGACCAAAGCGTTGTGCCGTCATACACACCCTGCTTTATCTCCTTTCCTTGAAAGGTAATGACAGTCATCTGGCGACCGTCTTTTAAGTTGAGGATAGACAGTGGGATTTCCATTCCTTGGTTATTCACCTTGGCAGACATCTTCGTGCCTTGAACCGCTTTCCATTTCTCAAGACCGCCTGTATTTTCAAAATATTTGGAGATGATTTCGTCGGCAGTTTGCCCATAAGAAGCCGCAGAAACGATTAAGGCGATCAGAAAGAGTAGTTTTTTAAATTTCATAGTGGGTGAGATTTAGTTTTTGTTGATTTACACAAGACGAGAATCAGTGATTTAAGTTGCAGTGGCGTATCTTAAATTTAAGATTTAGGCGCGACAATTCGGTGGGTCACCTCGGATTTTTTCAAAGGTGCTGAGGCGAATATGACTTCGATGCCAACGCCGCAGGATAAAATGCAATCAGTCCGGTAATTGCAATAATTGCAACAGCAACCGACACAAAATCGATAAACCTCATTTCAACAGGGTACGCGTTGACGATGGCACTTTCCATACCCATACCCACCAAGCCAAATTGCTGTTGAGCCCAACAGACGATACCTCCCAAAAGAAGCCCCGTGATGGCACCACTAAAAGCGATCAAGGCCCCTTCACTGAGAAATATTTTCTTGATTAATTGAGGTTGTGCGCCGATGGCAGATAAGATCGAGAGGTCTTTATTTTTGTCGATTGCTAACATCATCAACGAAAAGAAAATGTTGATGGATGCAATTAAGATCAAAAGAGTCAGCGACACGAAGGTGAACAGTTTTTCAAGATTGAGTAGCCGGTAAAGGTCTTTGTGCTGCTCGTCATTGGTGAGCACGAGGAAACTCTCACCCAGCTCTTTTTGGATAGCGCGCTGTATGTTTTTAAGATCGGCACCAGGGCTGCTTTTGATCTCGAGAGAAGTGCGTTTGTTGCCATAGTCCATCAGATCAACGACGAAATCCAGAGGGAGGAAAATATTGTTCTCGTCAATGTTTTTTTCAATGGAGAACACTCCTCCGGGCATAATGTTTCGCGAGGTATACAGCCGGGAGGGATCGATCGAAGATGTTTTCGCGTTTTTGATGTAAAATACCTGAAGGGGATAAATGCCCTCCGTGACCGGAACCGACAGAGCATATCGCACGCCGCGACCAAGAATCGCGTAACGGCCGTTCTTGTCTTGAAGTTTTAGCTCCCCCTCAACAATGCTATCGTCCAACCGATGCTGCTCTACAAACGAAGGGCTTACCCCTTTCATCGTCACGATGATGTCGGAATCGCGATACCTGACCAAGGCAAAATCTTCGATTACTTCCGTGACAATTCCTACGTTTTCGATTGACTTCAGCCGGGCAAGAAAGGCCTCATCTACTTCGAAAGATTTCCCTTTGGCTGCCTCAATTTTTATTTCCGGATCGAATGAATTGTACAGCGAGCGAAGCAGTCCTTCGAGTCCGTTAAAGACGGAAAGCACAATGACCAACGCTGCCGTAGAGAACGCTACACCCACCATCGAGAGCACGGAGATGATATTGATAAAATTGGTCTTCCGCTTGGAAAGGAAATATCGTCGGGCAATGAAAAGCGGCAAATTCATTGGCGAGAAGAGGCTTATTTTTCTTCCTTGGGAATATTCAGGCCTTTAATAAGGTCGTCAATGCGCTGTGCGTTTTCTTCTACATCATCGATGACGAATATCAATTCGGGAACAATTCGCGCTTGATTTCGGATGCGGTCGCCCAAGGCTTTGCGAATCTCGCTTTTGTGTGAATTGAGACTCGCCAACACCACGTTTTTGTTTTTCGCGAGCATCATGCTCACGAAAACTTTGGCGACACTAAGGTCGGTACTCATTTTGACTTCGGCGATCGTAACAAACGCATTGTCAAGCACGTTGCGCTTCTCACGCAGGAAAATGTCACTCAGTTCCTTTTGAATCAACCGCCCATATTTTTGCTGCCTCACGCTCATGACGTAAAGATACAAACCGAAAACAGCATTTATCGCTATTCAAAAATTGATTTATTTGCAGCTAAAGAAATTTAGGTGCTGCGCTTTTTTAGAGTCAACGACCCTTATCGCCTCCTTGGCGTATTGTTCATCATGTCAATGGTTTCATTGCCCGTGCTGATAAAGTCAGACGTCATTACGTTCCAAGAACTGAAGAACGTGGTGCTGGGCGAGGCGCTCAACGACGGCAAATCCATATATACTCAGGTGGTTGACGACACTCCATGGCTCGGAGCCCAAATGGCCAAGTGGACGGAATGGATGTGGGGTCGATCGATCACGGCACGGCACGTTTTCGCACTCCTTTTGCTTTTTTTCCAAGCCGGTTTTTTTTCGTCTGTGCTCATCCGAAATAAAGCGTACAATGAAAACAACTATTTCCCAGCTCTTATTTTCGGTGTGTTGTGTTTTTTTTCCTTTGATCTGCTGTCGTTGTCTGACGAGCTGTGGGCTTCCACGTTTCTGCTTTTTGCCCTCAACAACCTTTTCAAGGAAATCGAATTCAAAGCGCAGCACGATGAAAACATTCTTAACCTGGGCGTCTTTCTGAGCATCGCATCCCTATTTGTATTCTCGACTTCCATTTTTTTGATCGGCGCGATAATCATCCTCCTCATTTTTGCTCGAGTCGATCTTCGAAAATCATT
The DNA here is from genome assembly GCA_035492075.1 of Cyclobacteriaceae bacterium. Lineage (GTDB taxonomy): Bacteria > Bacteroidota > Bacteroidia > Cytophagales > Cyclobacteriaceae > ELB16-189. The sequence continues at coordinate 3,973 of DATJJP010000044.1, forward strand.
GATGCTTTTGTTTGGCTTCCTTTTTCCCCATTTGCTTCTGTTAATCCTCTATTATTTCAAAAACGGGTTGCCCGAGCTTGGCCGCCTATTTTATAAAGCCAATTTTACGTTGGAGTCGGTGAAATTTGTTTCGTGGCAATCTCTTTTGTGGTTGGGAAGCAGTGTGATCGTTTATTTCTTCTTTTCGATGGTGATGCTTGGCCGTGAAGCGCGCTTTACAAGATATCAGGCACAACTCATGCAGGTCATGTTGATCTGGCTGGTAATCGCTGCGGTCAACGTGTTGGTGGTGCGAGAACTTACTCCCCATAGTTTCGTTTTCTTCCTCCCCTCGCTCACTTATTTTTTAAGTCATTATTTGTTACTCATTCGCAGAAAATGGATAGCTGAAGTGATGCTTTGGATTTTTATTGTGTCAGTTGTTGGCGTGAGCACGACGGCTCGCTTGAACAAACTCGACCGCGTGGATTATTCCCGTATGTTCGTAACGAACAAGACGGCGATCAGTAACAAGAGGATTTTGGTGCTCGGAGATAATTTCGAACTGTACAATACCAACAAAATGTCGTCCTATTTTTTGAATTGGGAACGGTCAAAAGAAATATTTGAACTTCATCATTATTATTACGACCTCGTTTTGATCAGCGAGTCCTTCCAAAAAGATCCGCCGGAAATCATTGTCGACGAACAAAATAAGATGCAAAAGATTTTTTCGCGTCTACCCTCGTTGGAAACGAAGTACAAGCGCAAGGGAATTTTTTATGAGAGAATAAACTAAATGAATGAGATGAAGATGACGAGGAGTTCAGTTGTACTGCTTTTTATGGTGGCGTTGATTGGGTGTACTGCGAAAAAGAAAACCGAAGAGAATGCGACACGGGCGCGAACCGTTCAAGTGCCGAAATTTAATGCTGACTCGGCGTATTCATTTGTTGAAAGGCAGGTAAAATTTGGTCCTCGGGTGCCCGGAACAAAGTCGCATGAAAAGGCGGGGGATTATTTTGTAGAGAAACTCAGAAAATACGGAGCCGAGGCTTCAGTGCAGGAATTTGATGCGCTTACGTGGGACAATCAAAGGATACACCTGAAAAACATCATCGCCAGTTACAACCCTCGCATGGAGAAAAGAATTTTGCTTGCTGCTCATTGGGATACCCGGCCCTATGCAGACAAGGACAAAGAAAAAAAAGATGCCCCATTCGATGGAGCTAACGATGGAGCAAGCGGTGTTGGCGTGTTATTGGAGATAGCACGCGCAATCAACGAAAACAAAAAACCGGAAGTGGGCGTGGACTTCATTTTGTTTGATGGGGAAGATTGGGGAGAAAAGGAGGACGAAGACAGCAAACAGGTACTCCCCGAAGGATATGAGAAATGGTGGTGCCTGGGCTCGCAGTATTGGTCGCAGCATAAGCACCAGAAGAATTATTCGGCCTACTATGGAATTTTGTTGGACATGGTCGGTGCGCGCCACTCGCAGTTTTTCAGAGAAGGAGCTTCACTTGAACTCGCCCCTAGCGTGGTCGAAAAAATCTGGAACACGGGAACAAAGCTTGGGTACACGGATTATTTTGTGAAAACGAACGTATCGGCAATAACGGACGATCATGTCTTTGTGAGCCTGAAGGGGAAAATCCCGATGGCCGATATCGTTCATTACCAAGCGGGCGTTGGTTTTTTCGGTGACTACCACCACACGCGGAAAGACAACCTGTCACTTATCAGTAAGGAAACACTGAGTGCCGTGGGAACAACGGTGTTGAATGTAGTGTATTACGAAGAGCCTTGAAGTCTAAAATTTAAAAAGGCTTAATCGAAAATATAGGAATCGGGACAGTCGCATTTTCAAATTAGACCTCCTTCCAATCACTCGTCTTTTTCAGACTTCTTAAGTTCCTCGTCCAGGATTTTTTGAATCACTTCCTGCTGGCGCTGATCGATCTGCTTATTGGTCTGTGCTTGTTTCTTCAGGAAACTAAACATCGCATTCTTTTTGATCTCATAGGCGATGAATACCGTGTACTTGTTTTGCTTTTTGTCAAAATACTTTTGCTCTCCAATCTTACGCAGGTCGGCAAGGCTGGTGTTCATGACCTCGCGCGATAGCGTTTGAAATTTGTCGGCTACATCAGCAGCGCGGTCGTTTTGCGTTTGGCCAAGGTATTGGTCGGCCACCTGTTTCATCGTGGTATTTACCTGACTTGCCAGGAACGTTTTTGCTTCTATATCGGCTTTGCTACGGGCGATATTTTCTGCGGAGCTTTCACCCTTGCCGGTACCTCTAAAAAATCGGTTGTTCGATTCATACGCGTTTCCTTGAAATGGCTCTCTTACCCTTTGTCCGAATTGGCCTGAGCCACACGATGACAAACTGGCAACTAGAATTGAGCACCAAATGATCTTCTGCATATTTTGGATTTTGTTAGTTAAAGATCGGTTTTAAAACCTGAGCTAAAAAACATTAAAAATTGTGCCAAAACCTGTTTGACAGAAATTTTATTGGGGGTTTAACAGCACTGACTGCACCAAGTGGGCCGTTCGTGCATTTCACCTTATTTTGTTGGGTTTAATGAATGGCAACCCTTAAATTCACAAAAACCTTAGCACTAAATTTGCCGTAAAGGACGGCACACGGAGGTAGGTTTTAAAGGACCTCTGATTTTTTAGACTATGCAAACTATATATATCGTTGGAAACCCGGGCTTTGCTGAATTGCACCACAGACACTTGGACGACAGTTCAAGGTTTCTGCGTGGGCAGGTTTCGGTGGAGATTCCAGGGAAAGAAGTGCAGTTGTTTTGGGTGCATAAGCGAAGTGACTTGAAAGAACTCAAAAAGGCGATTGGCCCGGAGCTGATCTGGAAATATCGCTTGCGCTTTTACTTTGAATTGGAGGAATTCACGGGGCTTCAAAAAGAGAAATCGGACCTTAGCGCCGATGAAAAAGCACTGATGAAAAAAGTGATGCTTTCACTGACCTGACGGTGCTTCGCGTTCGAAGCGTTCGGCGGGAAGTTGCTTCTTGTTGATCAAAGGAAGCTTGTTCATCGAAGCCACATTAATTACCCACACACCAAAATCTTCCACCACCTTGCCATGGATTTGGTAGAAACCCCTTCCGCGAAACGGAAATCTGGAAGCTACTTCTGGGAAATGCACGGTGTCAAAAACTTCGCCGTTGCTATCCAGGAAGGTGCCGAAGTGCATTGATTGCCCTCGTTTCGTGCGCGTGTCCTTGGTGGTCACTAGATACCCGACAATGGTTACGCCCGTTCCGCCTTTATTTGGTAGCAGGCGCGCACTGACGTTGCCGTAATCTCTTGTGGCAAGCAAGCGGAAGGGATCATCTAGCGAAAATCCCAGCAACTCGATTTCGTCGAAGGCATCTTCAACTTCATCGCGGTCAAATTCGGGCATCGGATACTCGGTCGGCTCAGTGTCGAAAAGGTTGGCCGACGTAGCAAACCTTTCCTTTACTTCGCTGAAGAACAACATGGATTCCCAAAGGAGCCGCTGTTTGTTTTTATTCGTAAATCGAAAAGCACCAATTCGGATAAGAATGCGCACTTGCTCTAAGCCAAGCGCAACACGTGTGAGGAAATCATTCAAGCTTTTGAAAAGCCCTCTTCGATTTCGTTCGGCAACAATTTCATGTCCAACTTTAGTTTCGAGACTTTTCAGGTGGACAAACCCGACATAAATCTGATTTCCGAAAATGGCCGTGAGGTAGTTGCTTTTGTTGACGCAAGGGAGCTGGATGTCGGCTCCCTGCATTTTTGCCTCGTGAAAGTAAAATTCGGTTTTATAAAATCCACCGAAGTTGTTGATCACACCCACCATGAATTCAAGTGGGAAATGCGCCTTTAAGAACAGACTCTGGTAGCTTTCCACGGCGTAGCTGGCCGAGTGGCCCTTCGCGAAGGAATAGCCTGCAAAACTTTCGATTTCATACCATACGCGATCCGTGACTTTCTGATCATAGCCGCGCTCATGACACCCTTCAAAGAAACGATCTTTAACGCGTTGAAATTCTTCGCGCGACCGGTACTTGCCGCTCATTCCGCGCCGCAAAACGTCCGCTTCGGTCAGTGTCAGTCCGGCGAAATAGTGAGCCACTTTTATCACGTCTTCCTGATAGACCATCACGCCGTAGGTGTCGTGCATAATCTCATCCATTTTTGGATGAATAGATTCATACGGAATTCCGTTGCGCGTTTTGTGGAATCGTTCAATGTACGCTTGCATCATCCCCGAACTTGCCACGCCGGGGCGAATGATTGAGCTTGCCGCAACCAACGTGAGGTAATCATCGCATCGCAGTTTTCCCAGGAGCATGCGAGTGGCGGGTGACTCCACGTAGAAGCAGCCCATGGTTTTGCCCGTGCGCATCAATGTTTTTATTGTTTCGTCTTCTTTGAAATTTTTGAATTGATATACGTCGACGTCCACGTTTCTATTTTTCTTGATATGACTAACGGTTTCCTTAATATGGCCTAGGCCGCGTTGGCTGAGGATGTCAAATTTGTAGATTCCAAAATCTTCCGCCGCATGCATTTCAAATTGGGAGACGGGCAAACTTTTAGGAGGAAATTCGGTGGCGGTATAATTGTAAATTGATTTTTCGGTAATCAGCACGCCACCCGCGTGAATCGATAGGTTCGAAGGCAACTCTTTGTCAACAATGTAACGAGCATATGCCATTACCTTTTCCGCAATGTGATCACGACTCGTTTCCTGATGACGTCCTTCAACCAAATCATCGATTTCTTCTTTCGGTAATCCAAAAACTTTGGCGAGCTCTCGAAGGATAGATTTCATTTGATAAGTGACATGGGTGCCGAGCAGACAAACATGGTCTGTGCCGTGCTTTCGAAAAAGATATTCATAGATAGCATCCCGGTTATCCCAAGAAAAGTCGATATCAAAATCAGGTGGAGAGACTCGCTCTTCATTCAGGAAACGCTCGAAATACAAATCGAGCTCGATGGGATCGACATTGGTAATGCCCAGGCAGTAGGCAACCGTGCTGTTGGCGCCACTTCCCCGGCCCACAAAATCGAAACCTTTGCTTTTCGAATAGTCGATCAGATCCAGCGTGATCAAATAATAAGAAGTGAATTTTTTGAGAGCAATAATGGCCAATTCTTTTTCTATTCGCTCGTTCCAAATCCTTTTGCTGGTATCCTGTTTTGCGTAAATTTTTTCATAACCATCCCTGGTCTTTTCTCGAAGAAATTTCATGTCTTGTTCTACGTTGTCGTAGAAACTCAACTTGTTCTTATCAACACCTAGTTCACATTCGATCGAGCATTGGGCAAGCAGATGGTTGGCGTTGACCAAGAGCTCGGGAAAATTTTCAAACCGATTTTGCAACTCCACCCCTGACAACATGAACTCTTCACGGTCCGCCTCTTGATGTACGGGCAGTTTGCTAAGCAGCGTGTTGTTGGCAATGCACCGCAACAGACGGTGAGCGTTGTGGTCCCGATAAACCGTTTTTATTTTTTTTGTAACCCTGTCCTCGATTTTTTCTGGCGGAAGGAAAGTAACGGGCTGCCAGGCGACAAATTTTTCTGCGAAAGAAGCCTTTGATGGATGTGTAGAGTAGGCATTGAGCTCGCCCCATTTCACACCTATGAATTCGTTCGGCAGGAGCTGCTCGGGTAAGATCTTTTTTGAAGGATAAAGAAAGAATACGTCATCTAGTTGAGGTGCTCTTTCGGGGAGCTTTTTATCCTCACGATTGTGGTACGACAAAAATCGATTAAGCTTTTCAAACCCGCGGTTGTTTTTTGCGAGAGCGATGTAAAGCAACGAATTGTCCTTGGTTCTAAACTCAATGCCAACAGCAATTGCAAGGTCGTAGCCAGGCTTGCCATACTTGGTGAGGCCTCCATGACGGGGCTTGTTTTCGTGACAGAGCCTCAGCATCTCCAAATAAGAGGCAACGTTGTTTATTTCGGTAAGGGCCAGTTTATGAATGCCACAGCGCTTGGCCTCGTTGAAAAGTGCCCGGATCGGCAGCGTACCATATTTGAAACTGAAACCCGTGTGACAATTGAGATACATGTTCTTATCAACCTGTCGATCTGGTGTCTGCTGATTTTGCCTCCAAGTAAGCCATCACCATTCGGATTTCGCCATAACTGTATTCGTCACCGAGTGAAGACTTGATCGGCCCTAGCGCCGTGCCTCCCACTTGTTCTATCGCCTGCCGAATTTTGGGTATCCTGGAAACGTCCATTACCTGTTCGATCGGCAAGGCTCTTTGCTGAATGTAGAAAGCAAGGTGGCCTTCGATGGTGGACTGGCTTAAGTTGCGGAGTTCAGCAATTGTTGAAATTGACTTTCCCTCGCCGAAGAGCTGAAGGCTTCTTTGTTTTGTATCGGTGTCTCTTTCCGGCCGCTCCCGTGTTATTCGCTTTGGGGTTTTCAGATGGATGCGAGACTTCAATTGGTGTTCGCGGCAATAGGCGTATACCGTTTCCCCAAATTGCTTTCCATATTTCTCGATCTTCACTTGGCCGAAGCCGGAGATTTTCAAAAACTCTTCTTTGTTTTGAGGGAGGAAGGTTGCCAACTCCAAAAGGGTTGCGTCCGACAGCACGATGTACGACGCCACGTTTTCTTCGTCCGCTATTTGCTTCCGTTTATCCTTCAGCCGTTGAAGGAGCCCAGGTTCGTAGTCGGTTTTTTGATCTATTTCGGTAATCTCCCTCGATTTTGTGATCATCACCCGCTCCAGTCCTTTTAGCACGCTCGCGCTTTTCGCGGTGAGTTTCAACACGGGATACATTCCTTCGGATTTTGTGAGATATTCTTGGGCCACTAAATCGCGAATGATACTGCTCCACGCTTCTCTTGCCACATTGGCCCCAACACCAAATGTTTTTAACTGCTTGTGTTCGTCTTGAATTTTCTGGGAATTGGACCCTCGCAAAAAATCAATGACGTAACTAGCGCCGAAACGTTCTTGCAATCGTGCAACAGCAGAAAGGACTTTTTGCGCAGATTCCGTACCGTCCGCCCATTCAACTTTGGTAAGACACACGTCACAATTACCGCAGTAATTGGTGGTGGCTTCGTCGAAATAATTCAATAAGTACTTCCTGCGGCACGTTGAGAGGTCGCCGTACTCGGCCATTAGGTCTAGTTTCTTTATGGCGATTTCAGTTTGTTCCGGATTCCCCTCTATTTGTGCGAATCGTTTCAGCTTTGCGACATCGGCATAAGTGTAAAGAAGCAAGGCTTCGCTCTCTAACCCGTCCCTCCCCGCACGCCCCGTTTCTTGATAATAGCCTTCAATGTTTTTCGGTAGGTCGGTGTGCACCACGTAACGCACGTTGGACTTATCAATTCCCATTCCAAACGCAATGGTGGCCACCATAATCTTTATCTCATCGCGCAGAAACAATTCTTGATGCTTCGCCCTTGTTTCTCTTTCAAGACCCGCGTGATAAGGCAAAGCTTGAAAGCCATGATGCTTTAAGTCGTCGGCTAGCCGTTCGGTAGAGGCACGCGAGAGACAATAGATAATCCCCGATTCCTCTTTTCGTTTATCGAGAAAATCAAGAATCTTCTCGAGACTATTTCTTTTGGGCACCACGGTGTAGCGAATATTCGGTCGATTAAAACTGGAGATGAAGATGCGGGGATTCTTCAATTCCAGTTTTTCAACAATGTCTTTTCGAGTGAGTTGATCTGCCGTCGCGGTAAGCGCAATAAAAGGAACATTCGGCAGACTCGTTTTCAAGTGAGCCAAGTTCAAGTAGTCAGGTCGGAAATCGTGACCCCAATGCGAAATACAGTGGGCCTCGTCAATGGCTATGAGACTCACATCGACGGATGAAAGCTGCCTGATAAAATTACTCTCGGGCGCGAGGTAAAGTAGTTTCAGTTTTTTGGCTTTTACATTTTCGAGAATTTCACTCTGCTCCGAATAACCCTGCGTGGAATTGAGAAAGGAGGCGGCGATTCCATTTACACGCAAGGCATCTACCTGATCTTTCATTAGCGCTATTAGCGGAGAGATCACGACAGTAAGTCCGTTGAACACTAGCGCCGGTATTTGGTAACAAAGCGATTTTCCCCCGCCCGTGGGCATGAGCACGAAGGTGTCTTGCCTCTGCAATACCGATTCGATGATCTTTTCCTGTTCCAGTCGAAAAGAACTGTAGCCAAACTTTTCTTTGAGGATTTGTTGGGGTGTCATTGTGGATTCAGTTGGATCCATGGTCAGCAGCATTTGTCAAAAAAATTCCGAAGCCCAGTAAAAGCGATCAATGATTAATTAAATCCTTGCTCACCTTTCCTTTGAAGGCATTCATCTCCATTCGCACACGGCTGCTCACGCCTATCGTCGTGGCTCGCACCAGCTTTTCGACGCCATGTTTGTGTTTGATAAAATCCATTGCTTCGTAGAGGTTGACGTCTTCCTCAGTGTCATCAAACAAATTGATTTGATGATTTCCATGAACCAAATCGCTGAGGCGTACACCCACCAATCGAATCAACATTCGGCGGTTATAAAGCTTATCGAACAACTCTTGCACCACTTTCAGGATGACGTGATCGGAAGACGTGTACGGAATATGAATCTGTTTAGTCTCTGTGTCAAAATTGGAATAGCGAATTTTCACAGTCACACACGACGTGAGTTTTTTCTGATCGCGCAATTGAAAAGCCACTTTTTCGACCATCGCGATAAGAATCGATTTCAATTTCTTTACGTCGATCGTGTCAGCGTCAAAAGTGGATTCCGTCGATATAGATTTTTGCTCGCTGAAAGGAACCACCGGGCTGTTGTCGATGCCGTGCGCTTTGTTCCACAAGCTGATCCCGTTTTTTCCGAAGGCGCTCACTAAAAGCTTGACCGGCATTTCACGCAGCGTGGCTACCGTGCGCACGCCCATGTCATGCAGGTACGAAGCGGTTTGTTTCCCGATCATCGGAATTTTTTCCACGGCAAGCGGAGCCAAAAAATCCCTTTCATCTCCTGCCGCTACCAATTTTTCTGCATTCGGCTTGAACTCGCCCGTAGCCACTTTCGATACTAATTTGTTCACCGACATGGCCATCGAAATAGGTAGGCTGCTCTCCTTGATAATTCTTTTCCTCAATTCAACCGCCCATTTAAAAGATCCGAAGAATTTATCCAGGCCACTGGCATCCACATAAAACTCGTCGATCGATGCTTTTTCAAACATCGGGGCATAGTGTGCAATCACTTCAGTAACCAAATGCGATTGCTGGCTGTAGGCTTCCATATCGCCCGAAATCACTTTCGCGTCGGGGCACAGCTGCAACGCCAGATACATGGGCATGGCCGAATGCACACCAAAACGGCGAGCCTCATAACTGCAAGCAGCAACCACACCGCGTCTGCCCTGACCCCCCACAATAAGCGGTCGGCCTTTCAACTGTGGATTGAGCTTGCACTCAACCGCCACAAAAAAAGCATCCAGGTCAAAGTGAATAATCGATTGATCCATCTTCAAATATAACCAAACAAATTAGGCAAATACTAAGAATATTAGTAATAATCGCTGTTTCATTAATTCGGTGGCGTCCTTTTGTGATTATTTTGCCTATTTTCATGCTAAACCTATCTATGACGACGCCCCTACTCGCTTCCTTTCTCAAGTGGGAGCATGAAAAACCTGAACTCACGTTCCTTCGTCAACCCGTGCGCGGCAAATGGCACGAATGGTCGTTCAACGAAGCGGGAGTGGAAATCAGGAAAATTGCCGCCGGCCTTCAAGCGCTGAACTTGCCTACGCGAAGCAACATCGCAATTCTATCGAAGAATTGCGCGCATTGGTTGATGGCCGATCTCGCGATCATGATGGCAGGTCATGTGTCCGTTCCGCTTTATGCCAATATCACCGACGCATCAATCAAACAAATTCTGGAGCACAGCGAGTCGCGAGCGATCTTCGTTGGCAAGCTCGATGACTACGACAAGCAAAAAAAGGGAATACCGTCTTCAGTAAAGAAAATCAGCATCGACTTTTATGGAATAGCGGAAGGAGAATTGGTTAGTGACTGGATCGAGAAACAAACTCCGCTCGAGAAAACCGCGAAGTGGACGTCGGAAGAGTTGATGACTATAATGTACACCTCAGGCACCACGGGCAAGCCAAAAGGTGTTATGTTCAATTCCAATGCCTTTCGACATGCCACCGAAATAATCATGGAATACCTGGGCCGCGTCAAGCCACTGCCCGCTCATCCAAAACTGTTTTCCTACTTGCCCCTTTGCCATATCGCCGAGCGCCACCTGACGGAGGTTTTGGGCTGCCAGACAGGTGCGTCCATTTCTTTTGTCGAGTCGCTCGATACGTTTGCACGTGATCTCGCGTCGGTCCAACCGAACCTGTTTTTTGGGGTTCCGAGAATCTGGTCGCGCTTCCAAGAGAAGATTTTGGAAAAACTGCCGCAGAAAAAATTAGATCTGTACCTGAAAATACCTTTGATCAACTCACTCATCAGGAAAGTCCTTTCAAAGAAACTTGGGCTTTCCCAAAGTGCCATCAACGCTTCAGGTGCTGCACCCATGCCCGCGTCGTTGTTGATCTGGCTTGAACGACTGGGAATCGTTGTGCACGAGATTTACGGAATGACCGAGAACTGTGCGATATCACATGGCAACCAAGAGGAGAGGCGCCATGGCACGGTTGGCAAAGTGATGAAGTCGGTGGAAGCCAAGTTCTCTGGCGATGGGGAAATACTTACCAAGCACAACGCAATGATGATGGGTTACTATCGCGAGCCAACCATGACCGCCGATGCGCTCACGCCCGATGGTTTTTTGAAAACCGGCGACATGGGCGTTCTCGACCAAGATGGATTCCTGACCATCACAGGGCGAGTGAAAGACAATTTCAAGACAGACAAAGGGAAATATGTATCCCCCCTGCCGATGGAGCTGGGCCTTTCAAAGAATGGCGACATCGGGCAAGTGTGCGTGGTGGGAATGGGAATCCCTCAGCCGATCGCGCTGGTAGTACTATCGGAAGCCGCCAATGCCAAATCAAAGGAAGAAATCAGAAAGAGTTTGTCGGCCTCGCTAAAAGAAGTTAGTGCCACCGTCGAAGACTATGAGAAACTGAAGAAGGCCGTGGTGATGAAAGAGGAATGGACGATCGTCAACGGCATGATGACACCCACGCTCAAAATCAAACGCAACGAGGTGGAAAAAATCCATTTGCCGAAATACCCGACATGGTATGCCATGGATGGCGACGTAGTTTGGGAGTAGAAGCGTTCTCGTTTTATGACGTCAGATAATTCAAGACGTGACCGTTGATGAGAAAGAAGTAAATAAAAAAACCATTAAGGCATGTCGCGGAAATAAAATTCAACCACATCGTGTTTGAAAAATCGGCCCGCGAGGGATCTCGCCAAACTTTGGTAAACCAAAACATAAAGAAGAGAATGACCGGGGCCAGAGCGCCGACAAACACAAGACTGTAATGAGAAGAAGAATAATTGTTGAAATAGAGAATAAAACCTAACGACGCGAGTGCAAAAACAACCTGGACAAAAATAAATGTACCTCGAATGCCCAGCATCATACTCAACGTCTTGTCACCATGCGCCGCATCTTCTTCATGTTGATAAACTTGCGTCATCGGATAGTTCCCAAGTAACATCACCGACGTAAGTGTAGCCGGCAATAAAACTTTGGCTTGCATCAGGTGCTCAAGGTCGAAATGATTGACACCGACATAACTCATCACGAAAGTGAAAAAGCCTTGAAACAACCCTACCGTTATCCATCCGATGATCGGGCGTTTTTTTAATCTAATGGCAGGATGGCTATAGGCCTTTGAGATCAATCCATAAATCAAAACCATCAAGGCAAAAAGGAAACTGATTTTCCAGTACGCCAAGACAATTGCAACCACATCGAAGGCCAAAGAGGTGTAGTAAAGACCTTTGTTGACAGGGGGAGGATTCTTTAGTCCACCAATGCTTTTTTCGTCCTTATCGAAATAACTGTTGTATCCGTTGCTCGCGGGATAAAGAAACAGGTGGATGATGAGGAAGGTCCACAGCAAACTGTCCTCCGTAAAATTGGGAGAGACCCCTACCGCAAACAGATAGACAGGTAAAAGGAAGTACGAAAAAGGAATTCGAAGATGTAGAAGTGTCGATCGCATTAACGAATATAAAGACCGACAACATCATAATTAGAAATGCCGACCTAATTAGATCAGCATTTATTTCGTGGTGACGGAGGGAATGCTGACGCTTCGGTCAGCACCCTGACAGGCGCCAGCCTCGTCAGGGTTGAACCCAGGGATAGGTTTCCGAGCCCGTTTGCGGTGGCGGATATTTTTTCATGAATTCAATCGTTCGCACCACCGAGAGATTCTTTAGTTTCATTTCCGGTTTTACGGCTTTTGATTTTGTTTCCTTTGTTGTGAACCAGACCAGCTTCCACGGCGCATAACGCTTGGTGGAAAAATTCTTTCCCGAATTATGCTCGCGCAACCGGCGCATCAGGTCGTCAGTCGATCCTTTAGTAGAAGGATAAGTTGACCGAACTTTGAATGATGTAGACAAAAAACAATCTGCTAAGAAACAAAAAATGCCGGCCCATTATGCCAGCATTTATTTCGTGGTGACGGAGGGAATTGAACCCCCGACACAAGGATTTTCAGTCCTTTGCTCTACCAACTGAGCTACGTCACCGAGAGAAAACGGCCACTTTTATCAAAAGCGGGACGCAAAAGTAAAACAATTCACAGAAATAGAAAATTTTTTGAGAGAACTGCTAAACCCTGTCTTGTAGCGCAATTTTTATCCCTGAATTCCTAATTTTGACACATGGCCGTACTTCAGCAAGTTCTATTTATTGTTATTCTCGGAGTAGCTGGTTTTTTTATCCGAAAGAGAATTCTCCGCATCCGCGGCAACATCCGCCTCGGTAAAAAAAATGAAATCTCTGACCGAGGAAACGAGCGACTCAGCAACGTGCTTCTCGTTGCCTTTGGACAAAAGAAAATGTTCAAACGTCCCCTTCCGGCGGTCCTTCATTTTTTTATCTACATCGGATTTTTGATCATCAACCTTGAAGTGCTCGAATTCGTGATTGATGGAATCTTCGGAACGCACCGGATTTTTGCCCCATACTTAGGTGGCTTTTACAATGTGGCCATGAATATTTTTGAATTCCTGGCCGTAGCCGTTCTCATTGCATGCGTTTCGTTCCTCATTCGGAGAAATGTGTTGAAAGTGCCTCGATTCTGGTCGGCGGAGATGACCTCGTGGCCTCGATTGGACGCCAACCTTATTCTCTGTACCGAAATCGTGCTGATGCTCGCCATTCTGAAGATGAATGCCGCAGACCAAATTTTGCAGACCCGCGACAGTCACTATATCCAAACGGGCCCACTTTTCTTCAGCTCTTTCTACATGCCGATCATGCAAAACTTCAGTACCTCGTTTTTGGTGTTTGTGGAGAGGGCGTGCTGGTGGTTTCACATCATCGGTATCTTAGGGTTCACGATTTACATTACCTATTCCAAGCACCTGCACATTTTCATGGCGTTTCCAAATACCTATTATTCGAAACTCGAAGCGAAAGGCCATATCAACAATATGCCCGTGGTGACCACGGAAGTGAAATCGATGTTGGGCCTTGCGCCGGCACCCACGGCACCCGCAGAACCAGGGAGATTTGGTGCCAAAGATGTCAACGATTTAAGTTGGAACAATTTGATGGCCGCGTATTCGTGCACGGAGTGTGGGCGATGCACCAGCGAATGCCCCGCCAACCTCACGGGCAAAAAACTTTCTCCTCGCAAAATCATGATGGATACTCGCGATCGCATGGAGGAGGTGGGGAAGAGCTTGGAGAAAAATGGACAAGGTTTGAATGATGGGAAATTTTTGCTGGGCGACTACATCACAAAAGAAGAAATCAATGCATGCACGAGCTGTAACGCCTGTGTTGAAGCTTGTCCCGTCCTGATCAATCCACTTGAAATTATTTTAGAATTACGTAGGTATGTGGCCATGGAAGAGAGTGGTTCACCCGCTTCATGGAATTCGATGTTCCAAAATATTGAAACCAGTTTTGCACCCTGGAAATTTTCTCCGAGCGACCGCTTCAACTGGTCAAAAGAATAACTATGAATGCACCAACAATCGCCGAACTTGTCGCGAAGGGAGAAACTCCCGAGGTTTTGTTTTGGGTGGGCTGCGCAGGCTCATTCGATGACCGCGCCAAACGGGTGACGAAAGCCTTCGTTAAGATCCTCAATGCCACGCAAACAAAATTCGCCGTGTTAGGCACCGAAGAGACATGCACGGGTGATCCCGCGCGAAGAGCAGGAAACGAGTTCCTGTTTCAAATGCAAGCCATGAGCAACATCCAGGTGCTGAATGGTTATGGCGTAAAGAAGATCATTACCGCCTGCCCGCACTGTTTCAACACGCTAAAAAACGAGTACCCTGAACTGGGTGGAAACTATGAAGTGATTCATCACTCTACCTTTTTGCAACAATTAATAAATGAAGGCAAGATAAAACTCAATGGCGGAGGCACGTTCAAAGGCAAAAAGATCACCTATCATGATTCGTGTTATCTTGGCAGGGCCAACAATATTTACGAAGCTCCTCGCGAAGTCCTTCAAGCGCTGGACGCCGATTTGGTAGAAATGAAACGCTGTCGCACCACTGGCCTTTGCTGCGGAGCGGGAGGTGCGCAAATGTTCAAGGAGCCCGAGAAAGGAAAAAAAGACATCAACGTGTCCCGGTCCGAAGAAGCCTTGGAAACAGGGGCTACTACGATAGCAGTAGCCTGCCCATTCTGCATGACGATGATGACCGATGGCGTCAAAAACAAAGAGAAAGAAAACGAAGTGAAAGTGAAGGACCTGGCCGAGCTCATCGCTGAATCCATGTGAATTTTTGTCGACCATCTTTCGTTACTGAACCATGTACATTCCTTTTGAACAATTGCCGCCCGAGGCCCGCCTTTGGATTTATCAAGCGGATCGTCGATTTAGCGAAACCGAAGAGAAGGTGATTTCTGCCGCATTGCGGGAATTTTGCAGCGAATGGTCCGCACATGGAAATCCGCTGGAGACCTCCTTCCTCATCAAATACAACCAATTCATTATTCTTTCTGTGAACGAAAATGCGGCGGATGCCTCGGGTTGTTCGATCGACGGGTCGGTTCGGGTCCTGAAAGAATTGAGCCAGCGTTTTAACAATGACTTTTTCAATCGCACGAACGTCGCTTTTCGAGAAGGGGATCAAATCAACCTTTACCCCATTCAAAAGCTTTCTGCGCTCTTTAAATCCACTAAGCTTAGCGCGGAATCAATCACATTTAACAATCTCGTTCCGGACAAGCGGAGTTTTCTAAAAAACTGGGAAATGGCAACGGAAAAAACGTGGCTTGCAAAATATTTGCCTAAAGGAACGTTATCTGTTTAGCACGTTTATTTTGTAGTTTTACAGGACGTGTAAAGCCTTTATGCAAACCAGATCGATAGTTCTTTTCATCCTGATATTTTGGATGTTGTCGTGCAGCCCAGAAAAGAAAGCGCAAAAGAATTTCAAGTATGCCAAGTATGAGAAGGTCATCAAATATTATCGCGGTGTTCTCAGTAAGCAACCCAATAATCCAAAAGCAAATTATTACGTAGGAGAGTCCTACAGATTGTCCAACCGTATCAAGGAAGCTGAGCCATTTTATGCAAAAGCAAAAGGACGCGGATCCAAGAAAGACTCTACTGGTTTGTATTACGCCAAAGCGCTGCAAGCCAACGGAAAATACGACGAAGCGAAAAAGGAATTGCAGGAACTTGCCGAATCTGCAACCGACAACGAAAAATTGAGGGACCGAGCCAAGAAGGAAATGCAAGGGCTTGAGTACCTCTCGTCCATGGGCGGAAAAAAAGACTATTACACCGTTAAAAACCTAGAAGCCGTTAACACTTCGTATGCCGACTATGGCCCAGCATATTCAAATAGCGAATTGTATTTTGCATCCTCCCGTGCCAATTCAAAAATTTACGAGGCTTCAGGAACACCATTTACGGATTTGTATCAGGTAGACACCAAAGGGGCAAACGTCGATATCGGTACACTGAAAGCACTGCCCGATGGGATCAATGTCAATGATGTAAATACCGGCTCCATTACTTTTTCTGCCGATGGTAAGTTGATGATTTTCGCCAGGGGTAATACGGGCAAGAAGAAAGGCGGGAAAGACGTTGATCTTTATTTGTCACGTTTTAGAAACGGGGCCTGGACGCCAGGTATTCCTATCAACATCAATACGCCGGACTACTGGGAGTCCACTCCGTCCATCAGCCCAGATGGGCGCACGTTGTATTTTTCGTCCAACAGAAAAGGCGGGTATGGTGGTTTGGATTTGTACTCTTGTCAAATGGACAGCCGCGGACGTTTCGGCAAAGTGAAAAACCTGGGGCCTGATGTCAACACGCCAGGCGATGAACTCTTCCCCTATGTAGCCGAAAATGGTAAACTTTATTTTTCGTCGGATGGTCATCCCGGCTACGGTATGCTCGATTTATATGTGGTGAATCGCCTCAACGGAAAAAACGCGATCGACAACCTGGGCCCTACCATGAACTCAACAGGCGATGACTTTGGTCTGTTTTTGTTTAAAGCTGATCGCGGCTTTTTTACGTCCAATCGCGACGGTGGTAAAGGCGATGACGATATTTACACATTCAAGAATGACGACCCTAACCTTAGGGTAGTGAACTACACCCTCGAAGGGGTCACTTACTCGATAAGAAAGGACAGCACGCGCGAAATCCTGCCCGACACCAAGATTTCCCTGCTCGCTGAAAATGGCGACCTCATGCAGGATTTCACCACTGGCAATGATGGTAAGTTCCTCTTCCGTGTGTTTGAAAACGAAAACTATTTTCTGCTCGGAGAACGCGATGGCTACATCACCAAACGTCAGATTTTCACGACCGTGGGGAAGTCGGTCCCACTCGAATCGCTCAAGGAACTGGTGACGAATATTACCTTCGACACGTTGATGATCCTCGACCGAAAGGCAAAAAATATTACCATCCGACTAAAAAACATTTATTTCGAGTACAACATGGCGGACATCAACAAAGACGCAGCGAAAGAACTTGATGGCCTGGCACAACTTCTCGAAGACAATCCGGAAATAAAAATTGAGATGGGCTCGCATACCGACAGCATAGCGTCTGAAGTCTACAACCTTGATTTGTCGCAGCGAAGAGCTGAAAGCACAGTGAACTATCTCATTCGAAAAGGAATCGATCCGAAACGCCTCGAGGCGAAGGGGTATGGTGAAAGCAAACCGATTGCCAGAAATACCAATCCCGACGGAACAGATAACCCTAGAGGTCGCGATAGAAACAGGCGCACCGAATTCCGAATCCTGGAGATCGGACCCGCCGTCAAGAAATCAGACGAGTTCGACGAAGACAAGTACTTCAAAGACGACAAGGCCAAAGACAACTAGGTCGCTATTGTTAACGCCGGATTTTCCCGACAATACTCTTTGAGACTTTAGGGGTGAAGATTTTTAGCGGATCGCATTGGGCGTCCGCTCATTCGTTGACCGCTCGCACCTACGCAAACTGGAGGTTCTCTGACCTTCTGTTTTGCTTCAATGCATTCCGGATCTCTTTCATGGCTTCCTTTTTGAAAGTCTTGTAGTCCAGGTGACCAGGCTGTTGCAAAACGCCTTTGATGTATTGAAGCACGTTTTCCATCTGAACCTGATCCATGGAGTCCAAACTTTGGAGGATGGCCAGTTTAGGTGAATGTTTCATTTTTTGTAGTGGTTACTACAAATAACGGAAAACAAATGCCTGTGGTTCAAGCAATAAGAGTTGAATTCACGTAAAAACAATAGCCAAGTAATATTTCATTCAAATGGCGAAAAAACTTGGCGAAAGCCCCAAAAAAATGCCCCGGAAAACGGGGCATTGGAAGTTCGATTTTTGACGCAACTAGCTGTGTTCCTGCAAGCCTTGGGCATAATGCAGGATATTTTTAATTGCTGCGTCGGAAGGCTGAAGCTGTGCGCTATCCAGTTCTTTCTTTACGGCGATCAGCTCGTTGTATTGCCGCTGCAGTTCGTTGTTCGTCAGCAGGGCTTTGTCAATTGCCTTGGTCTCCTCCGGAGAGGTTTCGAGGTAAAGGCGCCTCATCAGGTCTTGTTGGGTAAAATTTTTTGTCATAGGCATTATTGTAATTAACAGAGATCATTTTTTTCCTCAGGTTGATTAATGCGTAACGCATGCGGCCTAACGCAGTGTTGATGCTGACCCCGGTGCGATCGGCAATTTCCTGGAAACTCATCTGGAGATAGTTTCGCATGATTAACACTTCTTTTTGTTCTTCAGGTAACTCCTTAATCAACGCACGCAATTTGGCCTTAGTATCCTGCTTGAGTTGAATTGTTTCGAAAGAGTCTTCAGCAAATTGTAGCGAATCGAACACGCGGCTGCCATCCTCCAACGTAATCTCCGGATGACGTTTGTTACTTCTAAAGTGGTCGATGGCTAAATTATGGGCAATTCTACTCAGCCAAGGCAAGAACTTGCCCTCTTCGTTGTAACGACCACTCTTAATCACATTCACCGCCTTGATGAACGTATCTTGAAGCAGGTCTTCGGCTACATAACGATCCTTTACGATTAAGTAAATGGCTGTGTAAATCCGTGATTTGTGTCTGTGAAGCAACATCTCGAACGCCTCTTCACTTCCGGTTTGATAGAGCAACACCAATTGACTGTCGCTGCACTGATTATCGATCATTTCTATTCGTGGTTTAGGTGAAGTAGAAGTATAGATCGATAGGTGGTGGGGTTAGATTTTTGTTGTTTGGAAATGAAAAGTAGGAATATTTCCCTGAAGACCAAAAAAAATCTTTGAAAAATCTTGCCTACTCCTGCAAACCTTCGCTATTTGAGCCGTTTTTTTATAGTATCCCTAACGATGGCAGCTGCGAAAAAGAGAGTTATTAAGAGTCTCGAGAACTTGTCCGATGATTTGCGTGAACTGATGCATGACCAATATCCAAATGGATATGAGGCAAGTATCACACGCATCACCAACGCGAAGAATGAGCCTATTTTTGTTTTTCCTTTGGAAACGGAGGATTCTGTTTACCTGGTGAAGGTTCCCGCCACCAAAAACAGCGATGGCGGCTACGACGTGGAGTCAGGAAAACCACAAGAATTTGAAGAAGGAGGAGAAAGCGGAGGTGAAGACTTTGCCGGAAATGATGACTTCGAAGGCGATAGCGAATTTGAAGGAGGCGAAGAGGATGAGAATAGCGAAAAAGGCGGGCGAGAGGCTAGCTACGACCCCGATTTCGATAACTAAGTCGTCCTGATTTATTCTGGGGTCTACCTTTTTCAGGAGGGTACAGCCAAATTCAAACTTTATGTCGGATTTTTTGTTTCGTGCATAGTACCGTATTTTTGCGGCTACTTTTTAAAACCCATTTTTAAGGACAAGTTCTATGGCAAAATCAGCTAAGAAAAAAGCCGCCAAACCAGCAAAGAAAGCGGTTAAAAAAACAGCGGCTAAAAAGCCTGCGAAAAAGACGGCTGCGAAAAAAGTGAAGAAGGTAGTAGCGAAAAAAGCAGCCCCTAAAAAGCCAGCAAAAAAGGTAGCCAAAAAAGCCGCCAAAGCCGTAGCGAAGAAAAAGGAAGTAAAACCAGTGGTAGCTGCGAAACCCGCACCCGCGCAATTGAATATTTTCCCGATCCTGAATCAGCGCCCCATCGCGCACAAACCCGCCAAGTCTACTTCGATGTCTGACGATAAGACGCGCTACAGCGACGAAGAACTAAAGGAGTTTGAAGTGCTTATCAATGGCAAACTCGACAAAGCACGTGAGGAGTTCAAAATCCTGAAAGAGACATTGAACCGCAACAATGATGAAGGTACGGATTCTACTTCGGGCGGAAACACGAAAGTGCTGGAAGACGGTGCCGAAACTGCCGAGAAAGAGAACATGAGCCAATTGGCGGCTCGCCAACAAAAATACATCACCAACTTGGAAAATGCGTTGGTTCGAATCAAGAACAGGACGTATGGCATTTGCTCAGTGACGGGCAAGTTGATTTCAAAGGAAAGATTGATTGCTGTGCCTCACACCACGCAGTCAATTGAGGCGAAGATGATGAAACAGGACTGAGAACACTGATGGTTATCCGTTACAAGCCAATCGCGTAAATTCTCACTTAACTGATAACAGATCAACGAATAACGAATAACATGGATTTCCTGCAAAACCATATTGAGGCACTGGTGTTCTGCTCACCATCGCCCGTGAAGATCGCCGACCTTAAGGCTTGCCTTTCTGAAATGTTCAACGCGGAAGTTCCTGAAGAAGATATATTAGGTGCACTTCAGCGACTGGAGGAGAAATTCCAGGCCGAAGAATTTTCATTTCAGCTATTCAAGGCAGGTGGTGGCTATCAGTTTTTAACTAAACCGGCGTATCAATCGAGCATTGGCATTATGCTCAAACAGCAGTCGAAAAAAAGACTTTCCATTTCCGCGATGGAAACACTGTCGATCATTGCTTACAAACAACCTATTTCTAAGCCGGAAGTAGAAAACATCCGCGGAGTCAACTGCGACTATGCCATTCAAAAATTGCTCGACAAAGGGCTGATCGAAATCCAAGGGAAAGCAGAATCCATTGGCCGCCCGATGCTCTATGGGACAAGCCCAAAATTCATGGAGTACTTCGGCATCAACGACATCAATGAACTGCCGACCCCGAAAGACTTCAGCAACGAAGTAAATACCATCGGGGAAACGCCGGATAACCAATAAGAAACGAAAAAGACATAAATGAATCGCCCTGACGATTGCAGTCAGGGCGATTTTTTTATCACCAATCATACCATTACATTCATTAGAAATTAGACAACCATGGCACGCGAGCGCAGAGCAGGAGGGAAAACTTCATTCGGAAAAAAGACACAAGCAGAAAGAAATTTCCGCGACAGGAAGTCAAACAAACCAGAACGAGAGTCTGGCTCAGAAGACCGTCCACGCAGGAAGCCGTTCGCCAGCAGGGGTGAAAAACCATTCGCCCGCAAAAGCAATAGTGCTTTTCGCAAAAGAGATGAGGGCGAAGGGAGAAGCTCCAGGTCGGGATTCAGAAAATCAGGCCCCGACCGGTTTTCAAAATTTGATAAAACGGAGAAGCGTGGCCGAGGTGAATTCGCTGGACCGCGAAGAGAAAGACCGTACGGAGATAAAACGGACAAACCTTCGTTTAGGAAAAGAGACGGAGGCCAAGGTGAAAGAAGGTTTGGAAAAAGAAACGAAGGTTTTGGTGACAGGAGAGAGAGACCTTCATTTCCAAAAAGGGGTGAAGGTTTTGGCGAAAAGAGAGAAAGACCTTCATTTCAAAAAAGGGGCGAAGATTTTGGCGACAAGAAGGAGAGGACTTCATTCAGAAAAAGAGATGAGTCTGGCGAAGGAAAATTCCGTAAGAGAGACGAAGGTGCGGGCGTGCGGAAATTTTCGCGCGACGATGTGAAGAAAGTAGATGATCGCTTTTTCAAAAAGACAAGCGAAGGCGAAAAACCCTCGTTTTCGAAAACGGAAAAGAAAGAGCGTTCATCCAATTACGGAAAGCCTTTTCGTGTGAGGGAAAAGAAGAAATCCTTTGGCGGCCCTGCGCAGGAACATCAGCGAAAGAACATTGATGCCGGTTTGAAGCCGGAAGATGGACTGATAAGATTGAACAAATTCATGGCCAACAGCGGCGTTGGTTCGCGACGTGAGGCGGATGAGTTCATCAAAATGGGCTTGGTTACTGTAAATGGAGAGACCATCACAGAAATGGGCCACAAAGTAAAAGCCACGGATGATGTTCGTTATGAGGGGAGAAAACTGAAGGCTGAACCTCTGGTGTACGTTTTGCTAAACAAGCCAAAAGGATTTATCACCACCACGGATGACCCGGAAGAACGCAACACCGTCATGGACCTCGTGGCCAGCGCGTGCAAGGAGCGAATTTACCCCGTGGGACGCCTCGACAGGAATACAACAGGCTTGCTTTTACTTACCAATGATGGTGACCTTGCTGACAAGCTTACTCACCCGTCATACAACGTGAAAAAGATTTACAAAGTCGAATTGAACAGACCTCTTTCAAAAAACGACCTGCAAAAAATTCTCGATGGAGTTTATTTTGAAGAAGGCAAAGCGCAAGTAGACGATATCGCCATCGTGAGTGACGATGGAAAAGAGATTGGCATTGAACTGCACATTGGTTGGAACCGCATTGTACGCCGAATATTTGAAGCCTTGGGGTACGAAGTGGAACGACTGGATCGGGTGGTATATGCTGGGCTCGATAAAAAAGATCTCGGGCGCGGCCAATGGCGCTTTTTAAAACCGGAAGAAGTGGTCACTTTAAAACACTTCCGCTAAACCGAAGGAATATTTTTTTACTTTTCCTCTTAAATGAGGACCCTGCTCTCTGTTGGCTGCCTGCTGGTTTGCATGATTTGCGTTGCCCAGCGAACGATCGTGAAAAACGACTACCTCTTCAGTCAGCTCACCACGAAGGAAGGTTTGTCCATCAACGAAACGAGCTGTGTTTTTCAAGACAGCCGCGGATTTATCTGGATCGGAACCACGGACGGGCTAAATCTTTATACCGGCAACAACATCATCGTTTTTCGAAGCGATCCGAAGGATTCACTTTCCCTGCCTGACAATCTTGTTCAAGCCATAGCAGAAGACAAGGATCACCACCTTTGGATTGCTACGTCTGGAGGATTGACTCGAATGAATTTGAATTCCTGGAAAATCGAAAAAGTATTTAGACAAAATGAGAACCCGGGGTCGATCGCTAATACAGTCGTTTTGTACATCGACAGACAAGACAGGTTGTGGACTGCTAATATCGGCCTGGACTTATACGATCCATCGTGCGATTGTTTTCAGCATTTCGTAAATCGATGCCACACCGATGAGTCAGAATTCAGAAGCAGTAACCTGATACATTCGCTCTATCTCGATTCGGCAGAGAGAATGTGGGTGGGTACTCAATATGGGATGTATCAATTTAACCTGAACACCAAGTCTTTTTCAGTGGTGGATTGGTTCCCTCGAGATAACAAGAAAGGATTTTTAGGTCCCATTGTCGCTCAGATCATGGAAGACCATAATCATCAATTATGGGCGGGCACGTGGGGAAGTGGCTTGATAAAATTTTTTCCTGATGAAAAAAAACTGGACATCAACAGCATCAAAATACCCCAAGACCAAAAAATTACTATTTACAACGTGGTCGATCACCTGGCGGAGTCGAAGACCAGGGATGGCAGATATCATTTGTGGACCTTAAGTGATGGCGGTTTCGGAGAATGGGATGACGCAAATCGTAATTTCATCTTGCATCAATATGATCCTGCCAATAAAATCGCGGTCAAATCTGTTTACAGTGATCATTCAGGGATTGTTTGGATATGCACGGCATCTAACGGTGTTCATATTCTCGATCCTTATCGACAAAATTTCAAGACTACTTTTTTTGATTCGAAGGTCTCTGCACCGGCGCCTGCTTTCGGTGCAATAAACTGCATTTTGAGTGAAGGCGACACCATTTGGATGGCAACGTGGTACGGAAATGTGTTGTACAAATTTGACCGGAATTTTAATCTTCTGAAAAAATGGAACCGCATTCCTGAAAACAGTTCCGTTGACGAGAGCGGCCAGGGCAACGATGTTTTCAGAGACAAGAAAGGGTACCTCTGGATTTCTACGCTTCACGGTCTTCATCGATTAGACACCAAAACGAATTCCATTAGATCGTTCTATCACAACCCCCATGATTCGACGACTTTGCCAAGTAATCGAGTGGTGAAATATTTCGAAGACAGCGAAGGGATCGGGTGGGTGTGCTTTTACAAAAAAGGCATTAGCAAATTCGACCCGTCCACGGGAAAATGCTATGATTATGTTCGTGGACCTGAATCCGGCGGTGGTCAGATTTATAATTTCAATGTGTGGGATATTTTAGAAGACGATGATCATAACGTCCTGTTCGCAGATGACGGGCTTGGGCTTTGGAAGTACAACCGAAAGCAGAAGAAGCTTACAGCACCAAAAGATAAAGTGACGCGAGGTCACATTGCGTCGATGGTCAAGAAAGAAGATGCCATTTGGATCGCAACGAATGGAGGACTTATAAAATCAAAAGGTGACTCGACACAACGAATCGAGGCCAGTAATGGGCTGCCATCCAACAGCGTGCTAGGCGTGCAAATCGACAATCAGCGGCGACTTTGGATCGCTATGAACAAAGGGCTAGCTCGTGATGATCAAAAGGGCAACATGCGTCTGTTTAAAGAAGAAGACGGCTTGGAGAAAATGGGCGAAGTCATTTTTGAAAAACTGTCGGATGGCCGAATGGTGATCGGCGCTTGGAATTTTATCACCGTCTTTGATCCTGCAAAAATCACCTCCAATGAAAATGTTCCCGAGATCCACCTGACGCAATTTAAGGTGTTCGGGAAACCGGTTGCGTGGAGCGAAAATGCCTCGGGAAAAAGTGTGACAATTGAATACGCACAAAATCAATTTTCATTTGACTTTGCGGTGCTGAATTATTCGAATCCGGGAGGAAACAAATTCTATTACAAAATGGATGGTTTTAATAAGGAATGGGTTAACGCCACGCAAGGTTTTGCCAATTACACCAACCTAAATCCCGGCAGTTATATTTTTCGGGTAAAAGGAGCGAACGGAGATGGAGTGATGAATGAAACGGGCGATTTTATCTTGATCAAAATCATTCCGCCGTTTTGGGCCACCTGGTGGTTCATGGTTTTGTGCATGCTGGCGGCAGGCAGCATTATTTATGTTTTTTATCGAATCAGATTGGCTCAAATGCTAAGACTGGAAAGGCTGCGCGCAAAAATTTCCACCGACCTTCACGATGACATGGGGTCCACGCTAAGTTCTATTTCCATCTTGAGCGACATGGCACTGAAAGCCAACGAATCAACGAAGCATTCTATGTTGGCGGAGATCAAGGACAACTCTATTACGTTGATGGAGCGTATGGACGATATTGTCTGGAGTATAAATCCGAGAAATGATTCATTTGATCGATTGATGGTGAGAGTTCAGAATTTCGCCTCCAAACTTTTTGAAGCCAAAGGAATAGACTATCAAATTGAGGTGCCAGAGAGTGTTTCGCACGTGAGGCTGTCGATGGACCACAGACAGCATGTCTACTTGATCATGAAAGAAGCGGTGAACAATTTGGTAAAATATTCGGAAAGCAAATTCGCCAGCATTAAAGTCTCAGTTTCGCCACTCACTGTAGAAATTACAGACAAAGGAAAGGGATTTGATGTTTCAAAACCTTTCCAGGGCAATGGAATTCAAAGTATGCGCAGCCGCGCTAAAATGATGAAAGCCGAACTGCAAATTCAGTCAACACAGGGTGTAGGCTCTACTGTTCTTCTAAAAATCAAATAAACGTCTGATAGGAAAAATAGCCCTTTCACAAAACCTTGCATCATGATCAAAGTGGCTATCGTAGAAGATAACAACACCCTGAGAGGGAGTCTCAGCAACTTGATCAACAATACCGAAGGAATGACCTGTGTTGCTTCACTTGCCAATTTAACCAACGTCGTTAGCGAGTTTGGGAGAACCCTACCTGAGATTGTACTGATGGACATCGGCTTGCCAAATATCTCAGGCATAGAGGGTGTACGCACGGTCAAGTCTAATTTTCCCTTGATTCAAGTTATCATGTTCACGGTTTTTGAAGATGATGACAAAATTTTTGAAGCGGTGAGAGCGGGGGCGATGGGTTATTTACTCAAAAAGACGCCGCCTGAAGAGATCATTGATGCGATTCGCGAGCTACATGGTGGAGGAGCGCCGATGTCCGCGAGCATCGCGCGAAAGGTGATTCAAGCTTTTCAGAAGCCGCCTGGGAACTCGTTGGAAGAATATCAACTGACCGTGCGCGAAAAAGAAATCTTGTTTTCACTTGTAGATGGGTTGTCGTACAAGAAAATGGCCGAAAAATATTCGGTAAGCATCAGCACGATTCGCACACACATTTGCAATGTCTACAATAAACTTCACGTGCATTCAAAATCACAAGCCGTGAGCAAGGCCCTTAGACAGAAATAAAATTTTGAAATTGAACATTAATCACCCGATTATGAGAATCAAATATCTTTTGACTGTTGCATGCGCGATGTCACTGCTCAACCTGTCGGCACAAAATTTATTGAACAAAATCAAGAGCAAGGCTTCTCAGGAAGTGAACAAAGAAGTGAATAAATTGGAAAGCCCCTCGTCAAACGCCTCTGCAAACTCAACACGGAATAAACTAAGCAACAATGTCACGCGTACTGTTGCTGTCAACTTGCGGGAAGGCGAAAGTTTTGATTACAGCGAGAGCTGTATCGACTTAGGCTCATCTGTTAACCAAATTTCGTTTATTGTAAACACTGGTTTTGGTGATAAAAGGCAGTGTTTCTCTTACAAAAACGGATCACGCACACCGGTTCCATGTCCTAACAGCACGGATTGCGGCGGCTCTTTGCAGTGTAGTTATAATAAACTCCGCCAGATCGAACTGGATAGCGAGGAAGGCAAAAAATACATTGTCAACGAAACGGAGGCGCATCAAATGACGCAACCAACGATCTCAGACCAGCAGCTCAAGGCAATGGCGGCATACATGACCAAAGAACAGATTGAGCAAATGAAAAAACAACTGGCCGAAGCGCAAAAGCAAACCGCGAATCAATCTTATTCGACGGTAAAATCCAGGACCATTCAATTCAACGAAAAAAAATACGGGCCGTACAGTCAGTTGAGTCAGTTTTATTTGACTTCGGATAACACCCAATTTTATGCGGTGACGCTAGAAGTGAATCCATCGATGCAGTACACTTACAAAGTGATTTCTTCTGCGTCGACCGCGAGCATCACCATTCAGGGGGCGACTCCGCCTATGTCGTGTGTCGCCTCAACGGACAACTCTGAGTTTGCGGTGATGTCGATAAATGGTCAAGGAAAATATTACATTTTGACATCACAGGGAAAAACTATCGACCTCGCCGACGCCGGTAATTTCAGAAATGTTTGGTATTCCTCTGTGGGAAATCATTTGATGGTGTTGTCGGGCAATAATGTTTTTTATGACGGACAAGTTATCAAGACGTTTGAAAATAACAGTTCGATTGAACCCTGCAACCTGTATGTCGCATCTGATGGCAAAGGTGTGAGTTTAATCAAAGACAACATCGTTTCCTTTGCGGATGGCGACCATTTTGAATATCCACTGAAAATAGCATTGGTTAACAACGCCGGAAAAATGTATTTTAAATGGCTCGCTTTGGAAAATCAAGAGGTGGTGATTTATCAAAAACCATATTGATGTTCAAGAAAATGTTTTTGATAGCAGCCTCATGGCTGCTTTTTCATTTGGTGGAAGCTCAAGAGGATTACCGTAAGATCTTTTCCAGCGACTACGAAGCCGCCATCCAATTTCTGGCCAACGAGGAAAAATGGATGGACGTCATCATTCAGTCACACGGCTTGAGACCGAAGGAAGTGAAAGCGATCGTCTTTCCTGAATTGATGAGGTACAATTCTTTTCAGGATAAAATGGAAACATTCGCACTCGAGTCGTTATACATCCAGCAGGGCAAAACGTATGCGAATTTTTCGATCGGACGTTTTCAGATTAAGCCGTCGTTTGCGGAAAATATTGAAATCGATCTTATCAAAAAATTTGGCGAATCTGAAATGAAAAATTTTTTGAACACCCCGACGACAGACACCGTTCAAAGTTTGGAAGCCAGAAGTGCGCGGATGAAGCGGATAAAGGAAAAGGAGACGCAGCTGGAATATGTTTGCCTTTTCTTCAGGCTCATGGAACAGAGATATCCAATTTGGGAAACGGAAGAGGAAAAGATCAAATTTTTTGCATCGGCGTATAATTCTGACTACCAAAAATCAAGCAACGAAGTCAAACAATTTATCTCGAAGAAATTTTTCCATACGGGATTCGCGGCGATGAAGAAATACAGTTACGCTGATATCGCTTGGTATTATTTCGGAGAAACGCGTTAGTCCAATTTCACCCGCATGACCAAAACCTCCTGGAGCTTCGAGGGATCTTTGACATGCCCTTTTTCATAATTGACGAGCTGACTATTGCCCACGAAATAGAACCAATTGTCGACGACCGTGCCTGTGGTTGGCTGAGTGAGCTCGATTGGATTGGGCGTTACACCCAGCACACTCGCTTTTTCCACTTGGCTCGCTACCAACACGCGAGCATTTTCGATTTCATTTTTAGAGGCGTTTAGATAATACTGGTTGACGGACACGGGGAAGATGACATTTTGAATGCCGACAAGCGTTTGCTTATATACGCTCAATCCATCAATGCCCAGTGGCCAGTATCCAGGGAAACGCAGCACGGAAATCTCTTTGTTCTGCAAATCGATTTTGAAAAAACCAATAGAGGCGTTTACGACTAGCTCTTTGTCGTCGAGTATCGCTATGCCATTGATGTCCCTGAGACGATCGTCTCTTTTCCACAGTTCAGGAGTTTCAAGCTGAGCATTCACGTGATAGACGGCTCCAAAATCGGAATCGGAAATAAACACGTCGCCATTGCTTGCCAGGGCCATGTCATTAAACAAGTGATGCTCCTTCGGCGGCGGAAGCACGCATTTCTTTACCAGCTTTCCGGTAGCAATGTCGTATTGGTGCACCATTGACACCGTTGGTTCTTGATCGGGCAGATTGCTGCAAGCCCACAATTTGCCGTTCGCGATTTTGAGGCCGAGCACCTCCCCTATTCCGTCTTGGCCTGAAGAGACAAAGTCAGTCACTTTTCTTTGTTCATCTACTTTGACAATCTTTCTTCTGTTGATGCTGCTTACAAAGAAAGATCGCGTGGTGGCATCATAACTAATTCCTTCAGGGATCAGATCTTTTTCAGGAATTCGGAACGCGACCTCCGCTTTCTGGCAGAACGAATTTATGGAGCAAAGGAAGAGAACAAATCCAGGAAATTTTTTCATTTGGGAAATTGACCTTTATCTATACTGGGTATCAGACTCAAAGCGTTTTTGTAATAAATCTTTTTCAGGACGTCATCGGATAAACCCAAGCCATACATCCTCCAGAAGGCATGATAGCGTTTGTGATATTGAAAATATTCGTCTTCGGTTTCCAGCACTCTAAAATACGTCTCGTACTCTGCGGGCACCCAACTGTCCTTGCCAAACAAAACGCGGTCTTGGTATTTTGTGAGAAATGCCTTGGCCGCACGAGGTTGTCTACCGAGTTCTGCTATCACAGCTCCAATTTCAGTGTAGACGTTGGGCATTTGGTCGAGCAGCGTTGCTAGTTTTTGCAGGTCGTTTCCATACCAGCCCAGGTGAGCATCAATGAATTTTGTTTTAGAATGTTTTTTAAAAACGCGGTGCTGTTCGTCGATCAGCGTTTGCCATTTGACCTCCTTGTCGCCATATCTTCGGCCTGGATGCGTTTTCAGTTCGAGCCATCGCTCGTTGTTTTTATCGATCGGCTCCCAGAATTGCTTAGGGTCTGCAGAGTGAATGAGGACGGGGATGCCCAGCTCTCCGCACTTGGCCCATACGGCGTCGATGCGTGGATCATCGATGGGTATACGCTTGCCGCTTTTGTCAGTGACCCCGAGACCTAGGCTTTTATAGATTTTCAATCCTTTCGCTCCGGCTTTTACATTGTCTTCAATTTGTTTTGCCGTGTTGAACCCCCAATTCGGATCATCAATGCCTACAAAACTGATGGTGGTGAAGAGGATGAACCGATTGGGGAAGTTCTTGCCGATGTTGCTTAGCGACTTATTGAGATGTTCGTCGTTTCCGCTGAAATCGTTCGCACCGTTGCTACTGAAACCACGACCGCTTAGGTTGTTCATCACGGCCATGTTCAATTTATCCATGTCTGTAATCAGCTTATTCAAATCACCCGAATCCATATTTCCTTGATGATTGTGGATGTCGATGAAAGGAAACTTAGCTTTCGCCAAGCGGTGCTCTTCCACCACCAACGAGGATGGAGGGTCGTATTCTTCAAAATCCATTTTCGCGTCGAGCGGCTTGTCTTGCTGCGACCAGGCATTAAAAAACATCCAACAAAAGCAGACGGTCAATAATTTTTTCATGATGAACGGTTAATAAGGTCAATCTACGGATTCATCCCATTCGAGTTGAATAATATTTCTTAAGCGGTAGTTAAAAAAGGGTCGATGCAATTTCTTTGTTGGTCTACAAAAAGCGGTTGGTTTTTAAACCAACGGTATGATTTATCATCTTAACAGCAAATGACCTTTATCGAGGGAGCACACAAGTAACCATTGACGCATATGAAGAGCACGAGACATATATTAAAGCAGGCGGCCAAGATCCTGTCGGACGATGTGACGACGTTTCGCAACATCATTCTGAACTCCGGTGGTGGCGAATTCCCTCCGTCGATCTTGGAAAAGAAGAAATTGCTTCATGATATCGAACGCCTGATCAAGGTGACCAAGTAATACGATTGCACTACGGAGAACTTCTCACACTTCGATCAAAACTTAGTAACTTGCTGTCATTGACTGACAGTAATGAAAAAAATAATCTGCCTTCTTCTCTACCTCAGCTCACGCCTTCTTTTTGCGCAGGGCGCAGACCCCGTTTCAGAAGCGAAAAAGAAATTCGACAGTAAAGATTTTATTGGAGCGAAAAACGATCTGACCAAGGCCATAGGGGCTGACCCCAAAAACAAGAAGGCATTCGTGCTTCGTGGTCGTGCACGGATGGCACTTGAAGATTATTACGGTGCCATCGGAGACCTCAATTCGGCCTTGGAGATCGATTCCACCCAAGCAGACGCGTTCAACTATCGGGGTGAAGCAAAGATCAATTTGGGCGACGATGACGGAGCGATTGCAGACCTCAACAAAGCGATCCGATTTAACGGAAACTATGGAGAAGCCTACACCAATCGCGGTTTTGCAAAATATGATGCAGAAGATCTGCAAGGAGCATATTTCGATTTTTCAAAGGCGTTGGAAATTGGTCCCGTGACCGCCGACAAATATTTTAATCGTGGAATCGTAAAGGCAGAACTTGGTGAATACGTGAGTGCCATAGATGATTATTCGAAGGCCATCGAGTTGGACAAAAATGATGCGAACCTCTACAACTACAGAGGTGTAGCATACTATAACACCAGCAATTTTGATTTGGCGATCAAAGATTATGATCAAGCCATAAAACTTGACGCGAAAGATGGCCTGAAATATGAAAACCGTGCCTTGGCGAAGAGTGCCAAAGAGGATTTGAAAGGGGCATTGGATGACTACAACAAAGCCATCGAACTGAACAACCAAGATGCAGAAACCTTCAACTTACGAGGCGTGCTAAAGCATACCATGCAAGATTACGACGGAGCCATCTCCGACTATACAAAGGCGGTAGAGCTCGACGCCACCAATCCCACTTATTTTGATAATCGGGCGTTGAGCAGAACGGAAAAAGAAGATTTTAATGGCGCGGTGGAAGACTACACTTCTTCCATTGAGCTTTACCCGTCCGATCCGGAGACCTACTTTCAGCGGGGTATGGTAAAACTCTCGATGAACAATAACTATGATGGTTGCCTTGATCTAAAACGGGCCGAAGAGCTAGGCTCTCAAGAGGCAAAGGCGGCGATCAAAAAGAGCTGCAAGACGAAATAAAAAAGAGGCTGTCGAACGACAGCCTCTTCAATTCCATTTTTCTAAGGTCTAGAACTTCACTTCCGGGGCTTTGTCAGCTCCTGTTTGTGCCTGGAAGAACCCTTTCTCTTTAAACCCGCCGATCATTGCGACGAGGTTTCCAGGAAAACCAACAATTGCCTTATTGTAATCTCCTACCGCATCGTTGAAACGCTGACGCGAAACATTGATGCGGTTTTCGGTACCCTCCAATTGAGACTGCAAATCGAGGAAATTCTGGTTTGCCTTCAAGTCGGGATATTGCTCTGCAACAACCATCAATCTGCCCAACGCCTGGCTAAGTCCGCCTTGTGCTTGCTGAAACTCGGCCAATTTTTCCGGCGTAAGGTTCGTCGGGTCAATTTTCACCTGGGTGGCGCTTGCGCGTGCTTCAATCACCTTGGTCAATGTTTCTTTCTCAAAGTTGGCATATCCCTTCACTGTGTTCACCAGGTTGGGGATCAGATCCATCCTACGCTGGTAATCCGACTCCACATTACCCCAAGTTTTCTTGACATCCTGGTCTTTTCCAGCGATACCGTTGTATTTGGCGATCACCCAAAGCACAAGTATTCCGATAATGATCCATGGGATGTATTTTCTAAAATTCATAGTTGGTTTGTTTTATGCACTAAAGTAAAAATTTATTTACGAATGCCGTTGTAGCCCCGACATGGGCTAACTCACCAAACTTTTCTCCATCAAAAATTCGGCGATCTGCACGGCATTGGTTGCTGCACCTTTGCGAAGATTGTCGCTCACCACCCACATGTTCAAAGTGCGGGGTTGCGATTCGTCTCTGCGCAGGCGTCCCACAAATACCTCATCTTTTCCGTGGGAGTTGATCGGCATTGGATACACGTTGTTCTTCACGTCATCTTGCACCACTACACCTTCGGTATTTTCAAGGATTTCGCGGACTTCATTGAGGTCAAATTCTTTGTGGAACTCCACATTCACAGCTTCAGAATGTCCGCCGATCGCAGGAATGCGAACAGTTGTCGAAGTAACACCTATCGTTTGATCGCCCAAAATCTTACGCGTTTCGTTCACCATTTTCATTTCCTCTTTGGTATAGCCATTGTCCAGGAAAGAATCGATGTGCGGCAGTGCGTTCATGTCGATGCGGTGCGGATAAACTTTGATCGGATTAGTCGACCCATTGCGTTCTTCCATCATCTGCTGTACAGCGTCCTTTCCGGTGCCGGTCACCGATTGATAAGTCGAAACAACGATGCGTTTTATTTTATACTTTATGTGAAGCGGCGCCAAAGCCATTACCATTTGAATGGTGGAACAGTTGGGATTGGCGATAATTCGGTCATCGATTTTCAAGACATGGCCATTGATTTCAGGTACCACTAACTTTTTAGTGGCATCCATTCTCCACGCCGACGAATTGTCGATCACAATCGTTCCTTTGTCAGCATATTTTGGAGCCCACTCCAAGGAGGTGCCACCACCTGCTGAGAAAATCGCGACGTCGGGTGCAAGATCGCATCCCTCTTCGATGCTCTTGACCGAATATTCCTTACCCTTAAATTTTATTTTTTGGCCGACCGATTTAGCGGAGGCTATCAAGTACAATTCGTCAAATTCGATGTTGCGCTCATCGATCACTTTCAAAACTTCCTGACCCACTAAGCCAGTCGCGCCCACAATTGCCAGTTTCATGATGTTTAATAGTTAATTTTTACTGCCTAATAGAATTTTCTCCTAATTCTTCAACGCGTGGCGCTTCACACTCATTTGGGAATTTAGGGAAACGCAAAAATACTAGTTTTAGAACCAACGTATGAAGCAATTCCTATCGATTATTTTTTGCATCAGCTTAACGAGCGTTTGCTTTGGGCAGGTCACAGAGGATTTTGCCGACGGTGATTTCTCCAACAATCCCACCTGGACAGGCTCCACCTCCCACTTTATTGTTGACGCGTCGAAGCAACTACAGCTTAGCAATTCCGCGGCTGGCCAGTCGTATTTATCAACTGCATTTTCATCGACGAACTTGGCGAACTATGAGTGGCAGATTTTTGTCAAAGAGAGTTTTTCGCCCTCTGCCACGAACTATGGCCGAGTTTACCTGGCGAGCGACCAGGCCGACCTCACCCTGCCTCTTAATGGATATTATTTGCAGTTTGGAGAGACCTTGAGTAACGATGCTGTTGAATTATTCCGTCAGAACGGCTCAGCGTCGGTTTCTGTGTGCCGAGGAACCAATGCAGCGATAGCTAATTCTTTTGGAGTTCGCGTAAAGGTCACTCGCGATAATATGGGTCTGTGGAAACTATATGTAGACTATGCCGGTGGTTCCAATTTTTTGTTGGAAGCGAGCGGCACAGATGCGACGTTGAATTTTTCTTCTTTTTTCGGGGTCCGTTGTACCTACACCACCAGCAATGCCAACAAGTTTTTTTATGATGACATTCACGTGGGCCCGCAGCAGGCGCCCGTCGACATTACTTTGCCGACGGTGGTGAATGTGCAAGCGACGTCGGCCAGCTCCATTTCGATTTTGTTTTCAGAGCCGGTCGAACGGTCTTCGGCCGAGCTGATTTCAAATTATAAAGCGGATAATTCAATCGGCAATCCACTGTCGGCGTCGTTGCAAGCCGATGGGAGAACGGTCGTGCTGTCGTTCTCGAAACACTTTACTAACGGAACCCAAAATGGGGTGGAGATTTCAAATGTCAAGGACTTGGCAGGCAACCTCATAGCACCCACTTCTTTTTCCTTCCTTTTTTTCCAGGCCGTCGCGGCGAAAACGAAAGACGTCATCCTGACAGAAATCTTTGCCGATCCTAGCCCGCAAATAGGATTGCCCGCTCAAGAATACGTTGAGATCTACAACCGCAGCGCTAGCCCGTTCGATCTGGCCGGCTGGAAACTTTCCGACGGAACATCAAATGCAACCTTTGGCAGCCACATCATTTTGCCGACACAGTATGTGGTCATCTGTTCCTCTTCGAATACCGGGTTGTTCTCTTCGTATGGGAATGTCGTCGGGGTTTCTAATTTCCCTACGCTCAACAATGGTGGTGACGACTTGACGCTGAAAGACCCCGATGGAAAAACTGTGGATTCCGTAAACTACTCATTCGCCTGGTACCACGACGTGGACAAACAAGAAGGCGGATGGGCATTGGAGTTGATCGACGTTGATAATACTTGTGGTGACGAAGACAACTGGACGTCGTCGGAAGATCCATCGGGAGGTACACCAGGAAAACAAAACTCAGTATTCGCAAGCAAACCCGATTTAGTCGGCCCTCAGCTGCTGTCGGCAGTCGCTGCTTCGCCTACGATCGTGAATCTGTCGTTCAATGAAAAATTGGAAAAAGATTTGTCGGCGGTTGAATTGATCATTTCACCGGAGATTGCCGTATCGAAAAAGTATTTTACGGATCAGTCTCTTAAACGGATCACCATGGAACTCTCATCGGCATTGTCATTGAAGGAACTCTATACGGTGAATGTCAAAAACCTGACCGATTGCGCGGGTAACTTCATTCAAACAGATTTTGACCGCCTTTCTTTCGCATTGCCCGAGACTGCAGATAGTCTCGATATTGTTGTCAATGAGATCCTTTTCAATCCGAGAACCGGCGGTGTTGATTTTGTTGAGGTGTACAACCGTTCTTCGAAATATATCAATCTCAAAAACTGGACGTTGGGAAATTACGAATCGGGGGCGATCACCAAACCTTCGGTCGTCACTACCTACGATTACATTTTAAAACCGACAGACTATTTGGTATTCACTTCAGATCCTGAGTCGCTCTCGCTAGTGTATTCGCAATCCAACCGGCAGGCGTTGTTCAGGATGCAATTACCTGGCTTGCCCGACGACACTGGGTCAATTGCACTGGCCAGCGATGATGGTTTGGTTCTTGATCATTTTGTTTATTCTGAGAAAATGCACTCACCATTTCTCAAGGACAATGAAGGCGTGTCGCTGGAGCGAATTTTCTTTTCCGGATTGACCAATGACGCGAACAACTGGAAATCAGCCAACGCCTCGGCCGGTTTCGCTACGCCTGGTTTTGTCAACTCCAATTCCAGAACAGAATCATCAATCAACGAAAATTCAGTCCGTGTTGATCCAGAGATTTTTTCGCCTGCCGAACCAGGGCGGGACTTTTCGAAAATCAACTATCGGTTTGACCAAAGCGGTATGGCTGCCAATGTCAAAATCCTTGATTCGCAAGGGCGATTGATAAAAACGCTCGCCAACAATGAGACTTTGGCAAACGAGGGCTTTTTCCGCTGGGATGGCGATCGGGATGACGGCACGCGGTCGCGGATGGGCTATTATGTGGTTTGGTTCGAGATTTTCGACACCAGCGGCACAACCACTATCTTCAGAAAACGTGCAGTAATTGGGAGGTGATTTCAGTTATTTGAGTTCATCAGTTTTCACCCTAACTTTATACCAATAATTGGTATAATAAGCACAAGCTATTATGGGAAAAAATACTTCTGTATTGTTGGGCGATCACTACGAGGATTTTATTGCA
The DNA here is from genome assembly GCA_035492075.1 of Cyclobacteriaceae bacterium. Taxonomy (GTDB): domain Bacteria; phylum Bacteroidota; class Bacteroidia; order Cytophagales; family Cyclobacteriaceae; genus ELB16-189. The sequence goes on from DATJJP010000044.1 coordinate 40,300, forward strand.
AGGAGGATAGAATCAGGGAAATACAATTCTGCAAGTGAAGTTATTCGTACTGCCTTGCGACTCTTAGAATCTGAAGAACAAAAAAGCGAGACTTTAAAAAAAGCATTAGTGATCGGAGAGAAAAGTGGCTTTGTAAAAAAATTCAACCCGAAACAAAACCTAAAAAAAATCCATGCCAAGTTCCTATGAGGGTACTTATAGGATCAGCCATCAGGCAGAACAAGATTTAGAAGAAATTTGGTTGTACACTTATCAAAAGTGGTCTGTAGGGCAGGCTGATCGTTATTACAACCTTATTATTGATGAAATTAAGCACGCCAGTAAATCCGTGAAAAGCGGTAAGCCAATCGATTACATAAGAGAAAGCTATAGCGTTTCTAAAGTGAAGTCGCATTTAATTTTTTACAAAGAATCGAGTGAATTCAATGTCGAAATTATCAGGATATTGCATGAACGAATGGATATTGAAAATCGGTTGACCGATTAAACTCTTTCCATGCGATATGTGTTTTTCTCATTCCTGTTAGATTTATCCGTTCATGACCAACGATTCCCACATCGACGAACTTAGCCCGAAAGAGTACATCATCATCAAACGAGCGCGCGTCAACAACCTCAAGAATTTGAGCGTTGCCATACCGCGGAACAAGCTAGTGGTGATTACCGGCTTGTCCGGGTCAGGCAAATCTTCCCTTGCGTTTGATACGCTCTTCGCTGAAGGTCAACGGATGTACGTAGAAAGCTTGAGTTCGTATGCCCGCCAATTTCTCGGTCGAATGGAAAAACCGGAAGTGGACTACATTCGTGGCGTTTCGCCGGCCATTGCAATCGAGCAGAAAGTAAACACGCGCAATCCGAGAAGCACGGTTGGAACCACCACGGAGATTTACGATTATCTGAAATTGCTTTTCGCCCGAGTCGGCAAAACAATTTCGCCCGTCAGCGGCAATGAGGTAAAGCGACACTCGGTGACCGATGTAGTTGATTTTCTCAACAAGCAAAAAGAAGGAACACGTGTGATGGTGGCCTGCCCATTGAAAATTCAAAAGGGCCGGAAACCCGAGGATGAGTTGAACTTGCTGCTGAGTAAAGGGTTTGCACGCGTGCTCATGAATGGTGAAGTAAAGTTCATAGAGGAAATTTTGAATCCGGCGCCTTCTGAAACACCGACCAAAGCAAAAAAAGCAAAACCCAAGAAAATTGAAGGAGACTTCGAGATTCTCATCGATCGGGCGGCGGTAAATGCATCAGACGAAGATTTGACCTTCAGACTCGCTGATTCCGTTCAGACCGCATTTTTCGAAGGACATGGTGATTGTATCATTTACGTTGAAGGAGCGGAAAAGAAATTTTTCTCCGATCGATTTGAGTTGGATGGAATGACGTTCACAGAACCCTCCGTCAATTTTTTCAGTTTCAATAATCCATTTGGCGCTTGCCAAACGTGTGAAGGGTTTGGAAGAGTGTTGGGCATTGATGAAGACTTGGTTATTCCCGACAAAAGTCTATCGGTTTACGAAGGTGCGGTTGCACCGTGGCGTGGGGAGATCATGAGCAACTGGGCAAAGCCACTGTTGAAAAACGGAATCAAATTTGATTTCCCCATTCATCGACCTTATGCCGAGCTGACGCAGCAGCAACGTGATTTGATCTGGAACGGTAACGAGTATTTTGACGGTATTCACAAATTTTTCAAATACCTCGAATCAAAAACACACAAGATTCAATACCGGGTCATGTTGTCGCGTTACCGAGGTCGTACTACCTGTCCTGACTGCAGAGGAACGAAATTGCGCAGGGACGCATCCTATGTGAAAATTGCAGCGACATCAATTACCGATTTGGTACTGATGCCGATAGAAGATGGTCTTGTTTTTTTTGAAAAGCTCAAGCTTCCTGACTATGAGCAGAAGGTTTCGGAACGTATTCTCACAGAAATAAAATCACGTCTGGGCTACATGACCAAAGTGGGGCTCGGTTATTTGACACTGAATCGTGTGACATCGACGCTGTCGGGAGGAGAGTTTCAGCGAATAAAATTGGCCACTTCCCTCGGAAGTGCCCTCGTTGGCTCAATGTATATTTTGGATGAACCCAGCATTGGGCTCCATCCACGCGATACCGCCAAAATGATAGAGGTCTTGAAAGAACTTCGGGATTTGGGGAACACGGTCATCGTCGTGGAGCACGAGGAGGAGATCATGCGGGCCGCAGACCAGATCATCGACATCGGGCCCGATGCCGGTCAGCACGGAGGTCGACTTGTTTTTCAGGGAACGATAAAAGAAGTGAACGGCAAAACGCAGACACATACCACCGATTACCTTTCGGGGAAAGAAAAAATTGTAGTGCCTTCGCAGCGAAGAAAATGGAAGGATGCCGTCACGATCGTGGGTGCTCGCGAAAACAATCTGAAGAACCTGAAGGTAACTTTTCCGCTAGGAGCCTTGACCGTGGTAACGGGGGTGAGTGGGTCGGGGAAGTCCACGTTAGTGAAGAAGATTCTCTATCCTGCCACGGGAAGAGCGAATGGATCGGTGGCCGAAGCACCGGGCAGATACGATCAGCTCACGGGCGACATCGCAAAAATCGATCATGTGGAGTTCGTTGATCAAAACCCGATCGGAAAATCGTCGCGTTCCAATCCGATCAGTTATGTAAAAGCCTATGACGTGATCCGTCAACTGTATGCGGACCAGCCGTTGGCGCAGCAGCGAGGGTACAAGCCTTCTCATTTTTCATTCAATGTGGAAGGCGGCAGATGTGAAACGTGCGAGGGCGAGGGGTCTATCAAAGTGGAAATGCAATTCATGGCCGATATTTTTCTCACGTGCGAGAGTTGCCATGGAAAGAGATTCAAGCAGGAGGTTCTCGAGGTGAGTTACAAAGAAAAAAACATTGCCGACGTTCTCGACATGACGGTAGAAGAAAGCCTGGAGTTCTTCAAAGACAAAAAGACGATTTACGAAAAAATTATCCCGCTCAATGATGTTGGCCTCGGGTACGTAAAATTAGGTCAGTCGTCGAACTCACTGAGTGGAGGCGAGGCCCAGCGCGTAAAACTTGCTTCGTTCTTGGGAAAAAACTCGGAAATCAAAGGGCATATCCTTTTCATTTTTGACGAGCCAACCACAGGATTGCATTTTCATGACATTGCTAAATTATTGAAAGCGATTAATGCACTGGTTGATCTCGGCCATTCGGTCATTGTGATTGAACATAATCTCGAAGTCATCAAATCAGCCGACTGGATCATAGACCTTGGTCCAGAAGGTGGAGAAAAGAATGGAGGCAATTTACTTTTCGCAGGAACGCCAGAGGAGATGGTGAAGAAAGGCAAGAGCTACACGGCCGAGTTTTTGAAGGGGAAAGTCTAAAGCGTTATCTTTAAGTAAGATGCTCAAAAGATCAAACCGGGTTTTGAAGACTTCTTTTGATGAAGAACAAAAGATGAAAGATGAGGCTTTCTTAAAGCTAAAGCCGCTTGATCGATTGCGAATTCATGAGGAGATGCGGAAACGAATATGGGGAGATAAGTACGGTAAGCTTTCATTGAAAGGTTTAAAAGTTACCAGGAAAACGATAGCATGAGTTTCTTCAGTAAAACTCATGAGCGAATTCTACGGAAGTTTCTTTTGCACAATGTTGAATTTGTTTTGATGGGCGGGCACGCAGCCGTCTTTTACGGCGTGCGGAGAACAACGTCCGATATAGACATTTTGGTTAGACCCACGGTGCAGAATGGTGAAAAGATCCTCAAAGCACTCAGCGATTTGAAATTGGAAACCACAGGGATTTCGCCTGAGGATTTCACGAAACATAACGTGTTTACTTTCGGGTTAGAACCAGACGCGGTCGACATACTTACTTTCTCGAAGGGAGTTTCCCTCGAGGCCATTTTTGAAAATGCAGTGAAGAAAAAAATGAATGATCTAATCATCAAGATCATTGATATCCGAGATCTGCTAAAAAACAAGAAGAGCCTTAATCGTGATTCGGAAAAAAAATTGGTCGACTTACAAGACATCCTTGCACTGAAGAGAATCCTTAAATCGAAGAAGTAATTGTTTCCAGCAGCCTGTAGCTGATTTTCAAGTCACGATGAAAAAAGCAACTCTTTTATTCCTCTGCGCACTCGCACTCGCCGGTTGCAAACACGCATCAACTCCCGGTGAAGCACAACCAAGCGCTGTTGCTCTTGGGAATCGCTTCGTTGACGCGTTCTATTCCTTTGACAGAGATTCATTACAATCATTGCTTTCTACAGCCAAGGAGTCGCAGCCTGAAATTTTATATTATCAGAAATGGGCGGAGTGCGCGCATTACAAAATAATTGATCGAACTCATTACTTTGAAAGAAATGACTCCACCGTGATAATGCCTGTGACAGTTAAGGATGACTTGATGAGCGCCCTTGCTATTGATTTTAATGTGACCGATACCTTTCACATCACTATACGAAACAAGAAAATCCATTCCGTCAAAACTTCCTCCAACGACCCTGCTGAATATTATCAAGCAAAAGAATGGGTGAAGCAGAACCGACCTGAATTTGTTGAAAAGGCGTGCGAAGGAATTTGGGCGGGAGGACCCACGCCATGCGAGTGTGTGCAGGGGATGATAAAGGGGTTTGGAGATCTCAGAAAAGAGACGGGGACTAATCAATAGTCGATTTTAAGTTCGTTCGAGATTATAAGGTGCTACTGCCGACCTCGCCTTTGTTGGTGTTGCGCGTAAGAAGTGTGAAGACTCACCAACAACACCTGAAACCAAAATTCAGTCCGAGCCTATAGCAACATTCAAAAAAAATGCGAAGAGATAAATGAAAAGGAATTGGAATTTTTTAACTCATTTTACTGAGTAACCGATGGAGAACGGTGGTGTGTTGGTGGGCAGTCGCAGGTGCTTACGCGCAACACCAACACAGGCGCAGGTCGAGGTAAGTTTCGCGCTTGAGTACCTCCCTCATGATATCAAAAACCTGCGAGGAGTTGGCGAGTTTTACTTTTTGGGCGCGCGTGAGCTTTATTTTCATTTTCTTTTTTGGCTATTGGCTTTTAGCTATTGACTCTATCAGTGTTTCTTATGGCAAAATACGAATTGCTTTGCTCGCAATGATGAAGAGGCTTTGCCATCTTATGCATAGCGCTGTCTTTAGCAATGCCAAGCCAATTATTTCTACTTGTTTGGTTCTGTTCTTTTTTGTCTTGACACAAAAAAGAACCAAAAAAAGCTTCCTCGCGCGTGCCATCGCGCCACCCGCTTTTTTGCCGGGCCAACGCACTAGTGGCTTCGGTCACAGTGTCCTGAAGCAATAGCCTAGGAGGCAGGTTGGTCTGACATGTCTTATTATTCATGTCTTGATACTCACTACTAATTCAACCCTGCTTCTGCCTCGCAATGATAAACACCCCAACCAAAATCAGGGCGGTTCCTATCAGTTGCCAAGCAGAAACGCTCTCGCCCAAGAAAATGTAAGCGAGGAAAATAGTTGACACGGGCCCTACACTGTTTACAATGGCAGAATTACCTGAACCCACTCTTTTAATAGCCACTGCGATCAAGTAAGAAGGAATAACGGTTGAAAACACCGCCATCAAAAAACTATAAACATAAACCAACAGCGGCTGGTGCAACAGTGAAGCATTTCCAAACAGAAAGAAATGAAGCAGTACGCCGGCGCAAGCAAAACTCATGGCATAACTGTTGAACTTGGTAGCGCCCACCTGAGGAATCAACCTTCCGCTGCCTACGATGTAAGAGGCGTAGGTGATGGCGCAGAGAAAAATCAGCAACGATCCAAAAAGAAAGTCACTACTTTTCTCTGACCCCAATCCGGCCTCCCCAAAAAAGGCGATGGCTAGTCCGACGTAAGTAACTGCGACCGCCAGCCACTGCACCGATTTTATTTTCTGTTTGAAGATCACAGCCGACATCAGGAGCACCATGGTAGGATACGTGAAAAGAATCAACCGTTCAATTCCCGCCGAGACGTATTTGAGGCCGATGAAATCAAACAAGCTGCTGATGTAATAGCCAAGGCAACCAATGATGGCAATGTATATCCATTGTTTACCTGTGAATTTTACATTGCTTGATTTGTTGGACGAGAACAAAGCGGTTGTTAGGAAAAACGGAGCGGAAAAAAGCATGCGGAGGGCAAGCAACGTTACTGCATCCACCTGAGCATCGCGATAAGCCAGCTTTACTAAGATAGCTTTTACCGAAAAGAGAACGGTCCCCACCAAGGAGAGGATGATCCCATGTATGAAGTAGTATTTTGTCGGGGAGGTCTTATTCAAAGCGGTGCAAAGATGAAGTGATTTTTGCTTTCGCTTATACCGATTGTAAAAGTGTTGTAGGCGACCGTTCGTTAATTAACTGCACGCAACCATTTCACTTTATCATCAGTCGGCCTACGATGAGCACAACAAACAATTGACCCCACAACGCTTCGAAGGTACTGGCCATGTAGATTGTGCCTGTTGGAGTATAGGGAATATTCATGCCGCTCAACACCATCATGCTGTACCCCATTCTTTTCATCAACGCCATGGTACGCAACGGGAAATCCATGCCTAGACAATCGACATCGAAAATGCAGAACATTTCATAAAAGCTTCCGAAGGCGAGGCCGGTCATCAAATAAATGCACGCCGCAGCCCACAGCTTTATCGATAAGTCGAAATCTTTTTTGAGGAACTCGATCACGGTAAAGTAAATCAAGCATCCTTCCACGGTGAGCAAGCTGATTTGCGTGAAGAGGAGAAGAACTTTGTAGGTTAAGCTTGACCGATCGATCAGTTCAATAAAAGGATTGGCAACGACAGTACCCAGTACAAACACGCCAATGATGAAAACAAAGTTGACGAGGATGATCAATTTGTTGCGTGTGTAATTGCGAAGCGCATCCCACAATAAAAACACATAAATACCGAGCACCGTAAAAAAGATTGTCTCCGGCAATTCGGGGTGCAGGGGAAGTTGTGCCGACTCGGAAAACTCTAAAAAGAAGATCGAAGCGATGATGGCTATTTGTGAAATCAGCAACCGCTTGAAGTCGCGGATCTTTTCATCCGTCAGTTCTTTGCCTTCTAGATTTTTGATGAATTGAAACGGCATTGGAGACTCACTTAATGATTTTCTTGATAAACACAATAGTTTCGTTCGCCAAAAAAGGAATCAGGTTTTCCTTTCCCTTCTTAAAAGAATGATCGGCGCCTTCTATTTTTATTAGCGTCGCTTTTGGATGTCCCTTCGTTACCTGCTCGATCAAATTCCATTCGGCCAACGCATCTCTTGTCCCTTGCAAAAACAGCATCGGCACTTTCACACCGTTGAGATGCTCGGCTCTTTCAATGGTGGCCTTGCCTGGCGCGTGCAAAGGGAAGCCAAAAAAAATGATTCCTTTAACGAAATCAGGTGACGTCGCCGACAAATATTGTGAACTCATTCTGCCTCCGAACGATTTACCCGCTGCAAAAACGGGAAGTTTGGGAAACAGCTCATGCGCTTTGTTCAATGCCGACTCGATGGTTTTGTGAGCTACTGCCGGGAAATCGGGTCGGTTCTTTTTTTGCTCTGCAAATGGAAAATTGAATCGGAGAGTGGCTATACCGAGGTCCGCCAATGACTCAGCCAGTGATTTCATAAACGGATGATTCATTCCGGCGCCGGCACCATGCGCGAGGGCCATGATTGCAGTCGGTTTGTCTCCCGAAGTCAACTCGCCGGAAACTTCGCCGACGCTTTCGGAAACAAAAAGCTTGAGCTGCGAGGTCTTCACAAAACTATTTCGCTGGGGTGATCAATATGTTCCGGTAGTCGATCGGACCGTGGTCGCCTTGAAACAAAATTGGGCCCGGCTCTCCTTCTTTGCTATCAATCGCTCCACCGGTAATGCCCGGAATTTCCTGATTGCAGATCACTGTTTTTCCATTGGCAACAACGGTCACCATTCTTCCAATTAATGTGATATCATACGACTGCCACTCGCCAGGACCTTTCGCCGTTATTTCAGTTGGCACCAAGAAACCGTAAATGGCTGAAAAGTATCCCCTCCACGGATTTTTCCCCTGGTTGTCTTCAATCTGCACTTCATATCGGCCGCGTAAGTAGACACCGCTGTTGCTCCCTTTTTCATAACGAAATTCAACATGAAGCTTAAAGTCATTGAATGTTTGCTCGGTCATCAAATTCGAACCTGATTTTTTGCTCCTCAAAATTCCATCTTCCGCTACCCACTGATTTACACCAGTGGCTTTCCAACCTTGCAGATCGACGCCATTAAAAAGCCTTATTGGCTGGCCCCAGGTGGGTTCCTTTTCTCTTTTTAGCGATGGCGCACGAACCGCAGTCCATGGATACGATTTCCCATCCGTATAAATCATAGTGCCCTTGAGTTTGTCACCGTCAAGCTCACCTTCAAAATCCATGTTGCGATCGCCGGGCTCCCATTGGGGCGGAATCGAGAAACTGAATTTGCCCTCTTTTAGATTGATCACGGAAATTGGTCTGGCACTGCCAAAGGCATAAACAAATCTGCCCGTCAATGTATGCCGACCGGAGTGTTCGATCTCCAGCCATGAAGGAAGCTCTTTGCCATCTTTTAATATCACGAGATCCCAGGTGCCCTCGAAAGCAGAATCATCGACCGGTGGTTTTTTGGATAACGCAAAGGCAGCCATTGCCACCATCGATGTGCAGAAAAACAAAAACAGTATCTTTTTCATGGGCTAGATTTTAAGAACTGTAAAGTAGAATTTTTAAAAATGAAATACGAATGGAATTTTATACACTCGTCTCCCGTCTACTCACCCTGTTCAAAAAATTTGGCCGCTTATTCGCTTTTCAAAACCTGGGCTGGATTGGTGCGCGTGGCTTTAAGTGTTTGCGAGCAAATCATCGCAAGAGCGAGAAGCAAGACGGCAATAGCTCCTATGAATAAATCAATAGCAGCGATGGGTGCGTGATTGGCAATGTTCGGAAAAAGGATCAGATCGAAAAGCAAATAAGTAATGGGCAGTCCGATGGCTGCCGAAAGGACCAGAAGAAGAATAAAACCTTTACCTAATAGGAATAGCAAACCTGCTTCGCTAGCTCCTAGTACTTTGCGAATGCTAATCTCTTTCACCCTAATTTCTGTTGTGAAGACAACCATCCCCAGTAATCCGATGGTGGCAATGCCAATAGCCATCACGGCCAAAGAGCCGGCCATTCTCACGGTAGCCTTAAGTCCCGAGAACGTTTCTTCAATTTGTTCATCATAGAACTTAGCCGCGAGGGGATGAACGGGGTCGATTTTTTTCCATAGGGATTCAATTTTCAAATAAGTAGAAAGGATATCCGAGGATTCAATCTTTACATTGAGTAGCGGGGCGTCCTTATTCGAGTAACGGAAGATGACCTCTTGTTCTTTGATTTTTCCGTTGGCTCGGCCATAGTGAAAATCCTTTATTACCCCAACGATGCGCACATCCTTCTCGCCCACCCTCACCATTTCGTCAAGCGCTTCTACCGGATTTTTTTCACCGAGCCCAAAGCGTTTCAGAACGGATTGGTTAACGATTATTTCTGTTTCGGCACTATCTGCTCGAGCGGAAAAATTTCTACCGGCAATCAATTTGTGATTGTGCAATGGAAGATAATTCTCATCGACCGCATTGAAGTAAACCATGGCGGAGTCATCGGGCGCCGTTGGCTTACTCATGTAGGTACCCCAGTAATTACCCACGCTCGTAACCATCACCGACTGCGAAATGCCTGTCACTTCGGGTAGTTCGTTGAGCTCCTTTTTTAAAAGGTCAGCTTTAGCACCCTGCATTTCAATATTCAAAATATTTTCGGTCTTAAAGCCAAGATCAAAAGAAACAAAATGGCGGTATTGTTTATACATGATCAGGGTAGATGTTATAAATATGATGGAAACGCAGTATTGAAAAACAATCAACACTTTGCGCATCGTAAGATTTTTGAACCCGATGCCGGCAGAAAAATCTTTGAGTACTTGTACGGAATTGACGCGGGCAAAGAAGAGCGCGGGAAATAAACCTGCCGCAAAACCTATGAACACCGCAAATAAGAGAAAATAGAAGAGCAGCGTTAGTGAAAGTTTCAATGTAAAAATGGATTGAAGCGCAGGCTCGATGCTGAGGAAGTAAGGTCGCAGAAACCGGAAAACGAAAAGAGCTACGAGAAGTGAACACAAAGAAATGAGGATGGCTTCTACTACAAACTGACTGAGCACATGGCTCCGCTGTGCTCCGATCACCTTGCGAATCCCCACTTCACGTGTCCTTTTGAAGGCTCTAGCGATCGACAAGTTAGTATAATTGAAACAAGCTGAAAGGAGAACCACAAACGCCAGTCCGCCAAAAATCCAAAGCGCAGCGCTTCCCAGGGTGGGGCCGATTTGGTTTCCAATATTATTACTTACCATGATCTTATCCATTGGCTGGAGATCAAGCTCAACGTGCACATTTTTTACGGTTGGATCTTCTTTCTTACTTAATTGATGCAGGTTTCTTTTCAAATTCTTAAGATCCGAATTGGGCGGGAGCAAAAGATAAACCCACGTACCCCACACGTTATCCCAGGCTGCTTCTTCTTTGAAATCTTTGGAGACCAACTCAAGCGTGCTCAACGATCCCAACATTTCAAATTTTATGTGCGAAAATGTTGGCACGTCTTTTAAAACACCTGTTACTGTGTACTGCTTGTCATTGTTAAACACGAGGGTTTTGCCTAGAACGTCCGAAGTGTCGAATAATTTCTTAGCGGAGGTTTCTGTAAGCAAAATGGAGAAGGGGGATTTCAAAGCCGTTGCGGGATTGCCTTGCACCAACTTGAAAGAAAAAACCTTAAAAAAATCTTCATTGGCCCAATACCCCTTGAGAGGAATTGCCTTTTCGCCAACTTTTAGATCACCATTAAATCCCTGATGAATGACTGCCACCGCTTCTGGCTCAGGAAAATTTTCTTTGATTTCACTGGCTGCGCTTAAAGACGTACTCGCCATAAAATTTCCTTCTCTAGATTGGAAGGCTTGAGCAACGTTGTTTTGGTATTCATGATTACTGATAACCCTGTAAATATTGCTGTGATTGGCGTGAAACTTGTCATACGAAAAAATATCCGACAAGACGGCAATCATCAACAACCCCACGGACATACTAATGCTCAAGCCCACGATGTTGATTGCTGAAAATAGTTTGTTGCGGATGATATTCCGCCCCGAAGTTTTGATATAGCTTCCTAACATAATCCAGTTAATTAAGAGGTTGACGAATTCAAGTCTGCGTACCGTATAGATTCTGAAAAATCTGAAAACATCGATGACATAAATAAGTTTTGCTCTTCTCTTCCCTACCGACTCCAAATTTCGTTCGAAATATTCATAGAGGTCGCCCTCCAGGTCTTCTAGCAACTCGGGCTTGCAATACCATTCGAGCAGCCGAGTTGCCCATGAAGGAGGTGTAGTTTTGGGCTCGGTGCTCATTCGCTTTTCAAAACCTGGGCTGGATTGGTGCGGGTGGCTTTAAATGTTTGCAGCGTGATCATCACAAGAGCCAGCAGTAGGATGAAGGAAAACCCGACGGTAAGATCTACAAATGCGATCGACGTATGGTTGGCAATCTCCTGGAAAACCACCTGATCAAAAAACAGATACGTAATGGGCAATGCAATAATGGCAGCGGCTAACAATAGTATTAAGAAGCCCCTGCCCAGCAAGTACAAGAGACCCGCCTCGCTTGCGCCCAGTACTTTTCGGATGCTGATTTCTTTTAAGCGTGTCTCGGTGGTGAACACGACCATTCCAAGTAAACCGAGAGAGGCAATGCTGATGGCAAGGAATGCAATAAAGCCCGCTACTTTCGCTGCCGCTTTGAGGCCGCCAAATGATTTTTCTATTTGGTCGTCATAAAACTTCGCATCCATGGGATGGATGGGATCTATCTTTTTCCAGACGGACTCAACCTTGCTGTACGTCGTGAGAATATCGGTTGATTCAATTTTTAGGTTCAGCCAGTTTGATCTTTTTGGTGAGTAACGCAGGATGATTTCACGAGACTCTCCTTTGTTGTCGGCTTTGCCATAATGAAAATCCTTCAATACGCCTATGATCTGAACCTCTTTGCCATCGAGTTTAACAATCTCTCCAATCGCCTTTTGAGGGTCATGACCTGCAATATTGAATCGCTTCAATATGCTTTGACAAACAATCACCTCGGTTTCATTGACGCTATCCAACTTGGCGGTGAAATTTTTTCCCGCCAAAAGTTTGTGCTCGTGCAAGGGTAGATAATTTTCATCGACGATGTTGTAGTAGATCACCGAAGAATCATTTGGGTTGAGGGGATACTTCATATAGGCACCCCAATAATTACCGATACTAGTCACTAAAATCGACTGAGAAATATCTTTGACCTCGGGCAACTCACTCAACTCCTTTTTTAAGATCGCGGCTTTGTTTCCCTGCAACTTTATGTTCAGAATGTTTTCCGTTTTGAACCCCAAATCAAATGCGATGAAATGCTTGTACTGTTTGTAAATAATTATCGTGGAGGTGATCATGATGATAGAGATGCTGTACTGGAAAACGATAAGCACTTTGCGCAACGTCATTTTTTTGAATCCGATGCTTGACGAAGCATCTTTTAACGCTTGAGAGGCGTTCACCTTTGAAAAGAAAAGAGCAGGGAAGAATCCAGCAGCCACACCCACGCCAATGGCAAACAAAATAAAATAGGCGATGACACTTGGGGACAATTGCAAGAGCAACATTTCTTGCAAGCTATTTTCTACGCTTAAAAAAATTGGTCTCAGTAGTGCGAATAAAAGCAACGCCACAAACAAGGAGCATAAAGAAATCAGAACAGCCTCTACGACAAACTGATTTATCACCTGACGTTTCAAAGCACCAACCACTTTCCGAATGCCCACTTCGCGCGTCCGTCTAAGCGAACGGGCAATGGATAAATTGGTATAGTTGAAACAGGCGGACAGAACTACCACAAAAGCAAGCCCGCCGAAAATCCACAACATGGAAGGGCCCATGACAGGTCCAATCGAATTATTTAAGTCAGGGCCGGTCATGATTTTTTCAAGTGGCTGTAAAGTCAACCCCACGTGCGTGTTTTTTACTGTTGGATCATACTCGGCACTGAGTTGATCAAGGTTCGTTTTTAAGTTGGCCAAATCGGTATTTTCGGGGAGCAACAGATAAACCCAAGTGCTCCAGATGTTGTCCCATTTCAAAACATCCTTGTCGTCTTTATTCAGGATTTCAAACGTGCTGAATGAGCACAGCATATCGAAGCGGATGTGGGAAAACTTGGGAACATCTTGCACGATGCCGGTGATGGTGTACTGCTCTTTGCCAAGGCCCACGACTTTGTTCAATGCTTCGTCGTTTCCAAATAATTTTTTCGCAGACGTCTCCGTAAGCACAATGGAATACGGATTTTTTAATGCGGTCGCTGGATTGCCCTTCATGAGATGAAACGAAAATACCTTAAACACCGACTCATTGGCCCAATATCCGCTGAGCGGAATGGCTTTTTCATTGAACTTCAAATCACCCCCAAAGCCATTTTGGAAAAATGCCACGGCTTCGGGTTGAGAGAAATCTTGCTGGAGTGCTTTGGCCACCGTCACTGAAGTGGTGGCCATATCGTTCCCTTCCTTGGGTCCGAGATATTCGTAATGACTAAGGACGCGATAGATGCGCGATCGCTTTTCGTGAAACTGATCGTATGACTTGATGTCGGAGATCACGCCAATCAACAGAAGGCCAACCGACATACTAATGCTCAGGCCCACGATGTTGATCGCTGAAAATAATTTGTTGCGAATGATATTTCGCCCTGAAGTTTTTATGTAGCTGCCCAGCATAATCCAATTGATTAAAAGGTTGACGAATTCAAGTCTGCGTACCGTATAGATTCTGAAAAATTTGAGAACATCGATGACATAGATAAGTTTAGCTCTTCGCTCCCCCACGGACTCTACGTTTCGTTCGAAGTATTCGTGCAGGTCGCCCTGCAAGTCTTCCAGCAGCTCGGGCTTGCAATACCATTCGAGCAATCGAGTGGCCCACAAGGGAGGAATGTTTTTGGGTTCGGACCTCATTCGTTTTTCAATACTTGCGCCGGATTAGTGCGAGCCACTTTCAATGTTTGGGAACCGATCATGATAGCTGCAATTGCCGCGATACCCAATACACCTAAAATTCCGTCCGTCAATTTCAAAGGCGCGTGATTGACAATGTTGGGAAAGAGGATTTTGTCGAAGAACAGATACGTAAGAGGCAACGAAATGCCAATGGCGGTGCCGAGAAGCATAAAGAAACCGCGCCCTAACAGGTAAATTAATTTCCCCTCACTGGCACCCATCACCTTGCGAATGCTGATTTCTTTCAATCGTGTTTCGGTAGTAAAGACCACCATACCGAGCAGCCCCAATGAGGCGATGCAAATCGCAAGAAAAGCCAATGTGCCTGCCAATTTTATCGATGCCGATAATCCCCTAAAGGCCTGTTCAATTTCTTCATTATAAAATTTAGCATCGAACGAATGTACCGGATCTATCTTTTTCCAAATGGCTTTTATTTTTTCGTAGGCCACCGGAAGGTTGTTCGAAAGGAGTTTTACGTTCAGGAAATCACCTTCTTTTGAATATCGCAATACCACCTTCTCCCCGGAGTTGTTATTGGCGCGGCCGTATTGAAAATCTCTCATGACTCCGATTATTCTTAACTCTTTGCCATCGATTTTCACGATTTCGTCGACTGCCTTGGCAGGATCCTGATTCGCGATATTGAATCTCTTCAGGACTTGCTGATTTACGATCACCTCGCTCTCTTTCGCGCTGTCCGGTTTTGCGAAGAAATTTCTACCCACCAGCAAGTGGTGTTCGTGAAGGGGAATATAACTCTCGTCTACTTTGTTGAAGCGAACCCCCGCCGAATCCTCTGGGTTGTTTGGGTTTTTCATGCTGGTTCCTTCCACATTACCCACACTCGTGATCATGGCCGAAGTTGACATTTGCTTGACATCAGGCAATTCGCTCAATTCTTTCTTCAATAGTTCCGCCTTGTTGCCCTGAAGGCGAATATTCAGAATGTTCTCGGTGGAGTAGCCCAGATCGAAGGCCAGAAAATGCTTGTATTGTTTATAAAAAATCAACGCTCCGGTAATCAGCATGATCGAGATGCAGTATTGAAATACGATTAGCGTCTTGCGGAGCGTCACTTTCCGAAATGCTTTTACTGTCGAGTTATTTTTTAGCACCTGGATCGCGTTGATCCGAGAGAAAAAGAGTGCGGGGAAAAAACCTGCAGCCACCCCAATAAATACGGCAAAAAGGAGGAACATACCCACGAGCTTGGGTGAGAGTTCAAGCAACAATAGTTCTTGCAGGTCTGTGTGTATGCCTAGATAATAAGGTTTGACCAGTAAGAAAATAACAAAAGCGGCAACCAACGATAGCAAAGAAATGAGTATGGCTTCCACCACAAACTGACCGATTACTTGATTTTTCATTGCGCCGATGACTTTTCGTACGCCCACTTCGCGGGCGCGCCGCAGTGACCTTGCCACCGAAAGATTAGTGTAGTTGAAGCAAGCCGATAGCAGAACGATGAAGGAAAGCCCGCCGAAAACCCATAGAAGCGTGCCCCCTATGATTGGGCCACCCTGATTGCTTAAACTCTTGCCAGTCATAATTTCATCCATGGGCTGCAATGCCAATTTGATATTGGTATTTTTCACCGAGGGATCCTCTTTCTTGCTCAACAGATCCAAGTTGGTTTGAAAGGATGAAAGATTGGCATCGGCAGGCAGCAACACGTAAGTCCAGTGGCGCCAAATATTGTCCCAAGCCATTTCACCTGCATGGTCTTTTTCCGTGATCTCACGTCCGCTTAGGGAAGCCAACAGGTCGAATCTAAGATGCGAGAACTGAGGTACGTCTTCCATAATTCCGGTGACGGTGTACTCTCTGTCTTTGTTCAAGATGATTGTTCTGCCCAGGGCGTCGGCATCGCCAAATAATTTTTTCGCCGACTTTTGCGTGAGCACCACCGAGAACGGTTCTTTCAACGCCTTATCCGCATTTCCCTGAAGGAGCGAAAAGGAAAATACCTTGAACAAAGTTTCGTTCGACCAAAGACCGTTGAGCGGAATGGTTTTATCGCCTGCCTGAAAATCGCCATCAAAGCCACCGCGGAATATCGCAACCTCTTCTACGCCGGGAAAGGTTTCTTTGACTGCCTTCGCCGCACGCAATGACGTAGTAGCATTAAAGTCCCCGTCCTTATTGCCTAAATAGGAATACTGGCTTATGATTCGGTAGATGCGGGCATGGTTCGCGTGGAATTTGTCGTACGAATAAGTATCCATCAACGTTCCAATCATCAGCAGCCCCACTGCCATACTGATGCTGAGACCTATGATGTTGATCGCCGAAAACAATTTGTTGCGGACGATGTTTCGTCCAGAGGTTTTGATGTAGCTACCTAACATAATCCAGTTGATTAAAACGTTGATGAATTCAAGTCTGCGTACCGTATAGATTCTGAAAAATTTGAGAACATCGATGACATAGATAAGTTTAGCTCTTCGCTTCCCCACGGACTCCACATTTCGTTCGAAGTATTCGTGCAGGTCGCCCTGCAAGTCTTCCAGCAACTCGGGTTTGCAATACCACTCGAGTATCCGCTCGGCCCATCGAGGCGGTTGAATATTTCTTTTTTCGCTCATACCGCCGTCTTCAACACGAAAGCAGGAATCTTTTGCCACAATTGCTCGCGCATTTCTCTTGCTTTCACTAGCGCTGCTTTGCCGGGAACGGTGAGCGTGTAAAATCTTTTTCTTTTTCCCCCACGTGTTTTCGTGGCTTCCCCCAGTTTGCTTTTGACGAGCCCCTTTTCTTCCAAGCGATTGAGTACCGCATGCACCACTCCCAATTTTGCAGAGCGATCGGTGTGCCGTTCCATCTCATCGCAGATGGCCACGCTGTAGGCATCGTTCACGAGCGAAGCAATGGTCAAGAGCACCAGCTCTTCGAATTCGCCAAGGTTTGTTCCCTTCATTTGAACTTTTGATTAATTACGTAAATGTATGTAAAATGTTCAAAATAATTTTTAATGATGAATTGGGCCATGTGGAATGAGGTTGTCGGATCAATCGGCTAATCGATGTTGATCGCTGATAAATTGAGAATTTGGAACAGGTAAAATGCAGAAGGTGTTAGCCCGATTGATAATCGGTACATTTTTCACATTGATAATTGACACTTAGAATTTGTCAAGCCAACGCGGCAGCTGTCGGATCAGTTTCCGCATTACGATATCGGTTCCATTTTCAAACACCTGATTGTTGCCATAGGCCTCTCCGCCCTTAGCGCTAACAAGATCGGTGACTCCGCGAAGGATAATCAACTTCTTTTGGTTGCGTTTACAAGTATAGGCGATCGATCCGCTCTCCCAATCGCCGGCGATAGCCTGATAATTTTCTTCGAGAAACGGAATTTCTTTAGGGACCAGATCACCGTCGGCCGAAACGAGCAAAGTGGTTTTTACAGAATCACTCGGCTCAACTTTAAACCATGACAAATCAAGTTCTGTAACATAGTCATTGATCGCTTCTTTCGAATCCGCCATCGCTTCCTTGACATCGTAGATGACAGTTTTGTTGACAAGCACAATTTCGTACCGATTTATTTTCCCATCAAACCCACCGCATGTACCGATGTTGACCATGTAGTCGGGGTTCCATTTATCGATCGCATATTGAGTAGCACCGGCCGCCGCAGTTTTGCCCCAACCCTCGTGAAAAAAAATAACCGGCTTTTTTCCGTTGCCGGTCTCCATCTCCTTTTCAAAAAATTCACCCCAAGGCGTTGATTTGAAATTTTCACTTGGAAAAACGGATTTGACCACCCCCCATTCTGCATTCGCTGAAATAAGAATCACAATTTTATTAGGTCTTTGCATGCTGCAGGCAGATAGCAGCACAAAGACGAGAGCGAGTATTTTTTTCATGACGAAAGGTAAAATAAAAAAACCCGACTTGAGATCGGGTTTTTAAAGAGTGTCAGTGTGAAATATTTACCAAGTGCCCTGGTCGAGGATGGTTGTTCCGTCGGTGTCGTAATCCTTCCAATTACCGTGACCGGCGCTGTCCCAAGTATAGCTCGCCGACAACACGGCATTTACTCCAGTGCCATCGTAGTAATTTAAAGACCCCGCCTTCGTGCCGGTGTCAACAGTCATCAAGAAGTAGCCATATACCTCTGTCCATTGAAAGATGTATTGACTTCCCGTTTTTTGCCATTTGAAACTCGCCTCAACCGCCTTCGGATCGGAGCCGGTAAAATCAAGCACTTCGAGGTGGCCGCTGCTGCCGTCTTTCATTGCCTCGGCGTTCAGGTACTTGTACCAGTCTTTGCTTCCCACTGATTTATAAAAATACTCCCAGTGATAGGAGGTACCATTGTCGGTGACTTGATAGGCAACGGAGCCATATTGCGGATCTGACCAAACGTAAGTGACGGAATTAGCAGCAGTGGCCGCCACTCTGCCGTTGATCGCCGTGATTGGAGTACTTTGTTTTTGAGCGCCCGATGTGGGCACTGCAAACATCGCCGTAAAGTCGCTCATGGAGTTTGCAATGGACATATAACTTACCACTTCGGCAGCATGTGTGTTGGTGTTGGAAGCGGTAGTAAGCCCTGAAGGAGCCTGTACTGTCGTGGTGGTCACTTTGGCATTTTGAAGTGCCGGCTGCGGCGATTCGCTCTTCGAGCAGGCCATTGCAACAAATACGGATAGAACTATAACATTTGATATTTTCATGAAAAAAATTTTCTGCAATGATATTTCCATACGACTCAATAAAAAATTGAATCGAAAGGCAAAACATACACGCAGTAAATGCTTACTTAAGGTAATAGTGGCGCTAATGTGCTTCCAACCAGTTTTTGCCAGCGCCGACTTCCACGTCCATTGGCACATCGAGGATCACGGCGCTCTTCATCAACTCCGCGATTTTTGGCTTTACTGTTTCCTGCTCATCTACATGAACATCAAACACCAATTCGTCATGCACTTGCATGATCATCTTCGTCTTTAGCTTATCGCGTTGCAACCAGGCGTGAATGTTGATCATTGCGATTTTGATAATGTCGGCAGCGCTGCCTTGAATGGGAGCATTGATGGCGTTTCGCTCGGCAAACTGGCGTGTGGCCATGTTGCGCGAGTTGATGTCGCGCAAGTATCTCCTTCTACCTAAAATGGTTTCGACATATTCTTTTTCGCGAGCGAAGTTGATCGAATCGTCCATGTACTTTTTAATGGCCGAAAATTCTTTGAAATAAGAGTCGATAATTTCGGCAGCTTCTCCTCTCGAGATGTTAAGATTTTGAGAAAGACCAAAAGCGGTGCTACCGTAGAGAATGCCAAAGTTTACCTCCTTTGCTTTTCGCCGCATGTCGGGTGTGACTTTGTCGATCTCTACTTTAAAAACTTTTGCTGCCGTGGTGGTGTGGATATCCCGGCCCGTTCGAAATGCTTCCATCATCGTCTCGTCTTTGGCAAACGCAGCCGCGATACGTAATTCGATTTGCGAGTAGTCGGCCGACATTGTGAGAAAATTTTTGTCGCGGGGCACGAACGCACCTCTGATCTGCCTTCCTTTCTCCGTGCGAATCGGAATGTTTTGAAGGTTGGGATTATTTGAGCTTAATCTTCCCGTGGCAGCGACCGCTTGTCGATAATCAGTGTGAATGCGATGGTCAAATTTGCTCAACATTTTGGGCAACGCGTCGACATAGGTGGATCGCAACTTTTCATATTCACGGAAGTCAAGAATTTTTTTCGCGATCTCATGCTCTTCCGCCAGCTTGATCAGAATTTCTTCACCGGTAGCATATTGGCCCGTCTTGGTTTTTTTAGCCTTATCCACAAGCTTTAGTTTCTCAAAAAGGATTTCGCCCAATTGCTTTGGTGACGCGATATTGAACTCAGCATCGGCCAGTTTGAAAATTTCAGATTGAACTTTCTCGCTGTCTTTTTTCAGTGAAGACGACATGGCCTGCAGAGCAGATTCATCGAGAGCAACACCTTCGAATTCCATGGAAGCAAGAGCATAGACCAGCGGCATCTCTACTTCACGCCCCAATCGCCAATGGCCCCGATGGTGCAGCTCTTTCTCCAAATGATTCCTGAGCTGCAGAGCTCGTTCCGCCCGCTCACAATAGTTCTTGGCCTCGTCGGTATCGCTGGCAATCAACGGAGAATTTAAATATTGATTGCACAGTATTTCTAAATCGTGTGACGCCTCCGGCTCAATCAAATAATGCGCAAGCATCGTGTCGAACAACGGACCGCGCACTTCGAGACCATACTTCTTCAGCGCCAAAATGCTATGCTTGATGTTGTGTCCAATTTTGGTGACATTCCCTGTGGAAAGCAATTCGGAGAATTTTCTTAATTGATCGTTCCCTTTGATGGGGACAAAAGAAGCTTCATTGGCGGCCATTGAAAAGGCAAGACCTGTAATCGTGAAATCAAAATTTTCAACCTCGTCCGTTGCCACTGCGATCGATATTTCTTTTTGCGCTTTCAGTTTTTCAATCAACGAATCGATTTTGTCGTCGGCCTCGATGGTTTGAAAGATAAGGTCGGACGGTTCGCTCAACACGTGAGGGGTTTCGGCCGTCTCTGCACTTGCTTTTCCGAACATCGACAACTGCGAAGGCTTTGACTCTTTGATAACCGGGACCCCCGCAACGCCACCGCTCGAGAATATTCGTGGAATTATCGTCTTGAATTCCAACTCCTCCAGGATTGGTCGCAGCTTGGGTTCATTTGGTGCTTTGTAAGTCAGGGCCTCTTCATCGAATGAGACCGGTACATCAGTAATAATCGTGGCCAATTTTTTTGATAGGATGGCCTGATGACCAAATTGCTCCACGCGCTCTTTTAGTTTGCCCTTCAATTCACCCCCATGGTCAACGACTCCCTCCACTGTTTTGTATTGCTTGAGCAAATCGGCAGCCGTTTTCGGGCCAACACCAGGAATGCCGGGAATATTATCGGACGTATCTCCTTGCAACCCGAGCATGTCAATTACCTGTGATACATTTTCGATGTCCCACTTTTCGCAAACTTCTTTGGGTCCGAGCACATCCACCGCATTGCCCATGTATGCGGGCTTGTACAAAAAGACATTTTCCTTCACGAGCTGCCCAAAATCTTTGTCGGGAGTCATCATATATACAACGTATCCTTTGTCAGCAGCTTGTGTGGCGATCGTACCAATGATATCGTCGGCTTCGTAGCCATCCATTTCAAGAATCGGAATATTGAAACCACGAATGATTTCTTTCACTGTTGGAATGCCATGACGAATATCTTCTGGGGTTTCTTGCCGAGTGGCTTTATATTCTTTGAATATTTCATCGCGAAAAGTCTTGGCTGCAGTATCAAAAGCTACCGCAATGTGCGTTGGCTTTTGTTTTTGAATCACTTCAAGCAAGGTGTTGGTAAATCCGAAGGGTACTGATGTATTATGACCTTTTGAGTTTATCCGGGGAGTTTTGGTGAATGCAAAGTGAGCGCGGTAGATGAGCGCGTAGGCATCGAGCAGAAAGAGTTTTTTTTCCATCGATGCAAGGTACTAATAGCGGTGTTTTGCACCAATTCAAATGGCTACCGCGCTCACTATCAACCGGAATTTAGTTTCGAAATAAGATTGAGGGGAGACGATATGCCTCCCTTTTTTGCTCTTCAACTCAGCAAGTTTCGGGTTTTTAGATGATGATGAGGGAAGCAATTTTGTGTCATCAAAACAAAATCGCTATGAAAAAAACATTTATCCTCATTCACGGCTCCTGGCACAGTGCATGGAATTGGCACAAAGTGGTACCGATCATCGAGAGTCAAGGTCATCAGGCAATTGCAATTGACTTACCCGGAATGGGTCGGGACAAAACGCCCATTCAAACGGTCACCATGGATATGGTGGTGCAACGAATTTGTGACGAGATAGATAAAGTTGACGGCAAAGTAATATTGGTAGGACACAGCAAAAATGGGATCATGATTTCGCAGGCCGCCGAGTATAGACCCGACAAAATCGAAAAACTCGTTTACCTCGCTGCCTACCTTATTCCTAACGGCAAAACCCAGCGCGAGTATTCTCTTCAGGATACCGAAGGGGTGTTGAAACCATTTGTAACGAAATACGAACAAACAAACAGTACCACACTAGGCCATAAAATCTACAAGGAAGGCTTATATCACGATTGCAGCGACGACATTACAGAATTGGCGAAAGTGCTTTTGAGTCATGAGCCATTTGTTACTGGAGTGACTCCTCTTCAGTTGACGGACGAAAATTTTGGTCGTGTTCCGAGGATCTACATTGAATGTACCGAAGACAAAGCGGTCACCCCTTTCATTCAACGTAAAATGCACAGCGAAACACGGTGTGAAAAAATTTATTCGCTGTCGACCAGCCATTCGCCTTTCTTTAGCAAACCCCAAGAACTGACCGAGATACTGCTAAACTG
Organism: Cyclobacteriaceae bacterium; assembly: GCA_035492075.1. GTDB lineage: Bacteria > Bacteroidota > Bacteroidia > Cytophagales > Cyclobacteriaceae > ELB16-189. The sequence continues at coordinate 62,875 of DATJJP010000044.1, forward strand.
TTAATCGGAGCGCGGAAAGCAGCATTGTCGAATGATTCCAGAGTGACTGACAACTAGTGGCAATCGAGTAAATAAAAATAAAAGAGAGCTGTTTCGAGCTCTTTTTTATTTAGACATGACCAATTGCTGTGTAGAATTCCGTCTATAGTCATGTAAAAAAGACGATGTTCAAGCCAAAGTTTGACGCTCGTTTTACTAAATTCGTCACTGGATTTTCCCGTCTTAGGCTTTTGTCAGTTCTCTCTTTTAAGGGCATTATTCCCGCGAGCTAAACGTTTTCAAAAAAATAAAATATGGCAAAGATTAACTTAAACGTCAACGGAAAAAGTCAGACGGTGGATGTTGATCCGTCAACGCCCGTCTTATGGGTGCTGCGAGATCACCTTAACCTCGTGGGCACAAAGTTTGGCTGCGGCATGGCAATGTGCGGAGCTTGTACCATTCACCTCGATGGCAATGCCACACGATCCTGCATTCTTCCCGTCTCCATGGCTACGGGAAAGGAAATCACAACGATTGAAGGCCTTTCTGAAAATGGAGATCATCCCGTTCAAAAGGCCTGGCTTGAAGTCGATGTACCTCAGTGCGGCTATTGTCAGGCGGGCCAGATCATGAGCGCATCGGCACTTCTAAAATCCAACCCCAAACCTAGCGATGCGGAAATTGAATCTGCAATGAACGGAAATATTTGCCGCTGTGGCACCTACGTAAGAATCAAGCAAGCGATCAAGAAAGCATCCAACTCATAAAACTCAATAGTATGACACTCATAAAAACATCAGTAGGTAGACGTTCGTTTCTGAAGTCGTCGGCCTTAGTGACCGGAGGACTGCTGCTTGAGTTCAGTTGGCTGGGCGCTTGCACACCGAAGTCCAAAGACATGGCCAGCTTGCCAAAAGAATGGTTTGAGTTGACTGGATTTCTAAAAATTGGAGAAAACGGCATGGTGACCATCATGTCTCCCAACCCAGAAATCGGACAGAATGTAAAAACTTCAATGCCGATGATTGTGGCCGAAGAGCTGGACGTGGACTGGAAAAATGTCATCGTCGAACAAGCACCTCTCAACACGAAAATTTTCACGCGGCAATTAGCGGGAGGAAGTCAATCGATCAGGCAAGGTTGGAAGGGGCTTCGTATGGCTGGAGCTACCGGGCGTACCATGCTTCGTCAAGCCGCCGCCACTGCCTGGAATGTGCCGGTGAAGGAAGTGACAACGGAAGCGGGAATGCTGTACCACAAAACCAGCGGCAAATCAGCGAGCTACGGTGAAATGGCGTCGGCAGCTTCAAAAATTCAAATTCCAAAAGAAGTTGAGTTAAAGAACATCAAAGAATTCAAAATCATTGGCACACCCCGCACGAATGTCGATGGTCGTAACATTGTCACCGGCAAGCCATTGTACGGAATAGATACTAAGCGAGAAGGAATGCTTATTGCCATGATCGCGCATCCTCCTGCTTTCGGACTGAAACTAAAAAGCGTTCATGATTCACAAGCACGATCAATGCCGGGAATTAAGGACATCTTCACGATCAAGAGTTACCAAGAGGATTATAAAAAACACATGTTCGATGTCGACACCTTCAATGACTTGGTTGTTGTGGTTGGCAACACAACTTGGGAAGTAATGAATGCCCGCAAAGCACTGAGGTTGGAATGGGAACCGTTCAAAGATTACGTCGAAACCTATACACACTTTATGACTGGCGCCGAGCGAAAAGCCAAAGTTCCAGCAGGTTTGGAAAACTCAACCAAGCACGCTCAATTAATGGCGACTTATTCGTCAAAGCCGGGAAGGCAGGTTCGCAAAGATGGCGACCCTGAAAAGGTTTTCAAGAAGGCAGCCAAAGTAATAGAACGCTCGTACACAGCGCCGTTCTTGGCACACAATACCATGGAGCCGATGAATTTCTTTGCAGACGTCAAGGAGGATGGCGCTGAATTGATCGGCCCAACACAGACACCGGAGTTTATGGAAAAGAGTGTGGCGGCTCGATTAGGTCTGCCTTTGGAGAAAGTGGATATCAAGATGTCGCGAATGGGTGGTGGATTCGGAAGGCGGTTGTACGGACATTTCATGGTTGAATGCGCGGTCATCTCACAAAAGATGAAAGCGCCGATTAAGTTGATCTATTCTCGAGAGGATGATATGACCACGGGCGTCTATCGCCCGGCGTACCATGCCTGGTATCGCGCAGCACTCGATGATAAAGGCAACCTGATTGCATTTCACGTGCGCGCAGGAGGAATTCCGGAAAGCCCCTTGTTCGCCAATCGTTTTCCTGCCGGCGCAGTCGAAAATTATTTGGCTGAAGACTGGTCTGCAGACTCAAATATCAGCATCGGCGCATTCAGAGCTCCACGTTCCAATTTTATTGCGGGGGCCGAACAAGCGTTCTTAGACGAGGTAGCTGAGGCAGCAGGGAAAGACCCGATTGATTTTCGATTGGACCTCCTACATCGCGCGAAGAATAACCCTGTCGGGAAAGATAATGATTATGATGCGGGACGATATGCGGGTGTGTTGGAATTAGTAAAAACGAAATCCAATTGGGGACAAGAATTGCCCGGAATATCCAGAGGCGTGTCTGCTTATTTTTGCCACGACAGTTATGTGGCACACGTACTTGACTTGAAAATGGAGAATGGAAAGCCGAGAGTTCAGAAAGTGCATTGCGCCGTCGACTGTGGCATTGTGGTGAATCCAATTGCAGCCACGAATCTGGTCGAGGGTGGATCGGTGGATGGTATCGGGCACGCGATGTACAGCGGCCTGACATTCAAAGAAGGAGCGCCCGATCAAAATAATTTTCATCAATATCGATTGATTCGTCACAGTGAAGCGCCGAAAGAAATCGAAGTGCATTTTGTGCAAAATGACATCGACCCAACAGGCCTCGGTGAGCCACCTTTTCCTCCCGTGATGGGCGCACTCGCAAATGCGATGTACAAAGCGACGGGCAGACGGGTCTATAACCAACCGTTCGTCAACGACATGCAGATTACGACGATGTAAAATTTTTCCAATCGGTGAAATTGAAGGGAGGCTATTCGGCCTCCCTTTTTATTTGTTAAGAGTGGCTACCAGTTCGTATAATTTCTCAACGACTACAGCAACAAAAGAGTTATTTTTAGTAGGCAGATGAGATTGTGGGTTGTCATCATCTTGATCCTTTCGTCACGGCTGGTATTTGCAACATCCATACTCATTCCCATGGATGCCTCGCAAACGAATCAGTTGAAGGCCTATGGCTTGGCTTATTTCGCACTTAAAAAAGATATTTCCGTCGACTGGTTGCTGAACTACCGGGGTGGAAGTTTCATGATCGAATGGTCACCTGCGATTGAGGGTGAATGCAAAGTGCGAGGAATTTTTCACGAGATAATATCTGCCAAGCAAGTCAACGACATACTGAAGCAAGTGAACAGCCCTGCCGTGAACATGAATATCGTTCGTATGGACAAGGCGCCACGGATTGCCGTCTATTCTCCCAAGAGTGAGCTTGTTGACGACGAATCAGATGCTGTGATTACCGTACTCGATTACGCAGAGATCCCCTACCGAATTATTTACGATGAGGAAGTTCTCAGAGATAGCCTGGTGCGTTTCGACTGGCTGCACCTGCATCACGAAGACTTCACGGGGCAAATCGAGAAGGCCATGTTTCGTCCGCGCAATCGCATTGAATTGAAAATGCAAGAAGTTACTGCCAGCCGGCTGGGTTACACGAAAGTCTCGGCGATGAAATACGATGTGGTAAAAAAGATTATGGCTTTCTGCGGGGGAGGGGGCTTTTTGTTTGCCATGTGCTCGGGAGCCGAAACATTTGACATCGCATTGGCAGCACACGGCCAGGATATTGAAAGTGAAATCGCAAACGAAGGAGTAGACTTAGACTATTCGAAATCACTCGCGTTTGAAAATTTCGAACTCAAAGGAAGTACCGACCGCAGTTTTTCGGATATCAATGTAGGTGGCTGGGGTTGGGGCAGTATCTCGGCCAATGATTTTTTCCGGCTCTTCCAGTTTTCGGCCAAGTGGGATATCGTGCCTTCATTGCTCACACAAAATCACGAATACGTGATCCATGATTTCACCGGCCTGACCACCGCTTTCAATTCAGCGCACGTGAAGCCGAACGTGCTGGTGATGGCGGAGAACAAGCAGAAGCCAAATGTGAGATATATCTATGGCGAAGTAGGCAAAGGACACTTTACCTACTACAGCGGTCACGATCCCGAAGGTATGCCAGGAGGTGGCGGCGGCGGTAGAGGTATGCAGAGAAGAACCGATCTGGATCTATATCCACACTCTCCCGGGTATCGGCTTATCCTCAACAACGTGCTGTTTCCTTCGGCGCATAAGAAGAAAAAAAGGACGTAGACGAGTTTTTTTCCTGGCCACCAAAAATAGCATGAACATGCTATTGACCGAAAAATGAGGTATCGCTAACGTTGGCGACCACGGCATCTCATTTACAAGAACAGAAAAACGCATGAGAACCAAGGAATTCAAACCGGCCCTGCTGATTTTATTGATAACAGTGCTGCTATGCAATTGTCACGGGGAAGAAATAAGGAAAGAGGAATCACACGGCCGCAATACCGCAGAGCCCGCATCTGTCGATCAAAAAGATGTGCTCATCAGTGCGTCCGACAGCAGCGGCGATTGTTGGGAATTAAGTGTGGCAAAAATGATTCATCGTCCATAACCCATGTTCATTATAAACATTAAAGCAATATGAAAATCAAGAGGTTTACACAAGGAACGCTGGCTTTTGTATTAATCGTTCTACTAGCTAATTGCCGAGACGAAGTCAAAGAATTGAATGCACCTAGTGTACCCAAATCTGTCAATGATCCATCCGTCGGCAGCACGCCACCATCGGTCGCCCAGAATTGCAAAAAAATACTTGTAGATGCATCGCATGATGGTGGTGTCTGGTGGTTCCCACAGGGTGAGGGAGGCAAATTCGATCCGACAAAGGATCATCAGGGCAAGACGTTTGCCGAGGTGTTAAGGGCTAAGGGATTCGTCGTGGACGAACTTCCTCGGGGTATCCAAATCTCGGATCAAGTATTAAATGACTATCATGTCATCATTCGCGCCACTGGTTTTTCCCGCTATGACGACGGTGAATTAACGGCCTATCAAAACGCACTTGAGAAAGGGATAATCTTGTTCTTGGTAGCTGACTTTGTCGACGTTGGGTACTCCGATAACCTTGCTGACTTTCTTGGAGTTCATTTCAATGGAAAATATGGTGGCATGGTCAACCGGTTTTCAGATCATGCCCTGGTGAAAGGGCTGTCAAAATTTGAATATGGAGTAGGATCCGTGATCAACAATCCAGGCGAAAATATTCAAGTTATTGGGTGGCTTGAAAATAATCTGCCGGTAATGGGCATACTCGATCACCCAAAATCAAAAATATTTTTGATGGGAGACGGAAACTCATTTGAAACATTGGCGGGTTCGTTTCCGGATAATATGACTTCATGGATAAATCAAGCCTGTGCATCATCGGGCTTCTGATATTTTGTTCCCGTTTTCCATTCTAAAAAATCCGCCGATAATCAGCGGATTTTTTATTTAGAGAATCGCTCTTGATGTCTCTGCCGACCTATGCAAAACCACGAAGTAACCGCCCTCCACGCCCTATTTATTTTCTTGCTCATCACCAATGAGTTGTGAGTTATCCACAAGATTTGGAACGTAGTTTGACTCGCACCCGAAATTCCATTTTTAATAAAAAGTAAGCCCATTTTGATGAAATGGGTTGTCAACAATGCCCTTTCT
>DATJJP010000045.1:0-32723 GCA_035492075.1 Cyclobacteriaceae bacterium
TCAAAAAATTCCACACGCAAGTCATATTCCTTATCTTTTTCGAACAGAAGCTCCCGCGAGACCGTGCGATAACTTTGTTTTTTCCAATTGTCGATAAGCAGCTTGTGGTCAATGTAAAGTCGAAATCCATCATCCCCTTCTAGACCGATCTTTGCGAGGCCGGTCTGGGGCGATTTGATTTTGCCTGTCCATCGTGCGGAATAAAACCCGTTATTGATTTTCGGGTCAGGGGAATACAAAGTCCAGTTAAAATTAATGGCAGCATCTTCGCGCGTCACCTCAGGCGTTCCTGTCAATGAAACGTTATTAAAGAATTCGGCGCTCAATCCAGGTTTGCCATCGTGGGATAAGTAGGGTGACGGAACAACATTCCATTCTTCATTTTTTCTTCCGCACCCTGCCGCATAGCTCACCCTTGCAGCGCCGGCCCTTTTCTTAATTCCATCCAGAATATTCACGCGTTCATCACCTGGTCCACTATACCCGCCCAACCTGCCTTCAACGGCATCCGTACCAATGACCGCGATGGCTTTCAGGTTTGCGCTCAATGGCAAAACTCTACGATCATTTTTCAACAACACAATAGATTCAAGTGCCGCTTGTTTTGCCGTCGTCTTACGCAACCCACTTTCTGAAAGGCTTTGAATTTCCTCTTGTGTTACGTAGGGCCTTTCAAATAATCCCAATTCGAACTTGGCTTTCAACACTCTACTTACCGCATCATCAATTCTTTTCTGTGAAATCCTTCCGTCTAAAAAAGGGGGAATAAAAAGTTTATAGTGATCGTATTGTGTTTGAAAAATCACGTCAAGGCCCGCGTTGATCGCTTGCTCAGCAGATTGTGGATAGTCTTTTGAGGTATTATGCAACACCAGCGAACCTCCCACGGCTCCTGCATCTGAGATCGCAAACCCGTCAAAGTTCCATTCGTCTTTTAATTTCTTCGTCAATAGCCATTGATTGCTCGTACTCGCCGTACCATCAAAAGAATTATAGCTGGTCATTACCGAGCGCGAACCTCCGCGCTGAAAGCTGGCTTTGAAAGGAGGAAAATAAATTTCTTCCATCATTCGCTCGTTCCAATGGATCGGGTAACTGTCGCGTCCGCCATCACCCACATTGGCCACAAAATGCTTGGGCGTAGTAATGATATTGATTCTTTCAAACGCACTCACAAACGCCACACTCATTTCGGACGAAAGAAAAGGGTCTTCGCCATACGTCTCTTCCACTCGTCCCCATCGCACATCATTGGCGATGTTGACCACGGGCGAAAGAACCTGGCGAATACCTCGAGCCTTTGTCTCCACTGCAATGGCGTTTGCCACACTTTTCATTATGGCCGTATCGAATGTGGCCGCCAATCCGATCGACTGCGGAAATGCTGTTGCGCCTTCGTGCACCAATCCATGCAAGGCTTCATCAAAGGCAATTATCGGAATCCCAAGACGCGAATGTTCAACAAAATACCTCTGGATTGAATTGATCTTTTGGGCCAGTTGCGCGGCGCTTTCCCTCGAATTATAGTTTAGCATTTGTTGTGCTGCACTATTTCCATTTGAAGTCGCACTCACCTGGAAGCCAAATATTCCGTGACCGTATTTGGCCGAATCACCACCCAACTCACCGGGGATCATGAACAGTTGCCAGAATTTTTCTTCCGGCGTCATGCGACCCAATAGGTCTTTCACTCGTTGCTCGACGGGCAGTTTGGCGTTTTTATAATCCGGTATTCTGTCGGAGCAAGAAATTAAGACGCTAAAAAAGCAAAGAGACAACCGAAAAAAGGATTTCATCCTTAGCTACTTATTAATTTCGGCTTGAAGCATTTCCAACAACGCTATACTTCGCGGAAGGGAAGTATAAATCATTCCCGAACGCACAGTCCCTGCCGCTTTTTGACTGCGAGTCAGTTCTATCAGCACGCCATTATCGGTCTCAAGTACCTTGAAAATCCTTTTCTGATCAAAAGGGGTCCTGCCTTCCATTTCGTCAAAGCTGAGGTGATCCATAAATAATTGAGGGTACGCAACTAATTGATGATCGTTTTGTTCCTGAATGGTTTGATTGTCGCTATAGTAGCTAATGATCAATGACTTTAGCTCTTTGTTTCTTATCAGTTTGAAGTTTCCGGTAAACTTTAGTTCTTCATACACGGCGGTGATAAATCTCGGGCGTACGAGCATAATCACATCGGTGATAATGTTCTCAAACCTGTCCGCATCAATGACACTCCCCGACCTAGCCAAATCAATCAGCTCAGCGGTTGCATTGATCTTGTTGTAAATGCGCTGGATTTCATTTTTTAGCACGACCGTATCCGCCTGAACGGCGTTGCGCAAACTCACCAGATACTCTTTCTCGGTCCTGTGTTCTTGAATAGATTCCCTATAGTTGTCAACGCCCAACGCCGACAAGACCCCGATAATGATCAGGGCTAGTTGAATCAAAATGTCGTTGAGGCTTTTTTTCAAGTCAATCGCCTACGATTTCTTTTTCACCTCTACCAATTGGCATTTGACATTGCTCGTCCCTCCATTGATCACCATGTGTGTTTCTGCAGGGCTCCAAAATGTAGCGCCTGATTTGAATTTCTTGGTAGAGACTTTCCCGTCGGGTGTGGTGATTGTAATGCTTGCATCGGTGAGAAGCACAGTGAGGTGCGCGGGGTGACTGTGTTTTCCAGCACCGCATACATCTTTTCCGGGTGTGCTTTCAAACTCATACACCTTCACATTGTCGTTGTCCAAAACGACTTTCCCGTCGGACGATTGAGCATATAAAAACTGGCCGATAACAAAAAAACAAAAGGTTAGAGTGATTTTCATACAACTTAGGTTTGACAGACAAGATAATACAAATCAGTTTGGAAGTCAAAATCAAGGTGAAACCCTTAGAAAACCACTCTACTTCTGCCTTAATTTGGTAATTTTGCGCTAGAAACTCGAACCACTCATGTACGGAGGCGGAAATACCTTTGAAGGAATAAAGACGGACAGCATTGCCCAGGAAGACCCTCGGTTGCTCGCCACATTTGAAGCGCGGATTGCCCGCGGCGAAAAAATCGAGCCTACCGACTGGATGCCGCAGCTCTACCGCAAACAACTCATACGGATGATTGAACAGCATGCGCACAGTGAGATCATTGGGGCCTTGCCGGAAGGAACGTGGATTACCCGTGCGCCTGGATTTAAACGCAAAATGTCGCTGATGGCCAAGGTGCAAGATGAAGTTGGTCATGCACAATTGTTGTACAGTGCTGCCGAAACCCTAGGTAAGCCGCGCGAGCAAATGATAGATGACTTGATCAACGGCAAATCAAAATATTCGAACATCTTCAATTACCCCACTTTCACATGGGCTGATTGCTGTTTTATTTCTTGGTTAGTTGATGCAGGTGCGATCGTCAATCAATTGGCCAATGCGAAAGGCAGCTATGGACCTTATTGCCGCGCGCTTGATCGTATTTGTGCGGAGGAGTCCTTTCACCTGAAATACGGACACCATTGTGTAATTTATTTGGCGAGCGGCACGCAAAAGCAACGTGACATGTTTCAAGAAGCGATCAACCGCTGGTGGCCACCGATGATGCATTTCTTTGGGCCGAGTGATAAAATATCTGCGCACACCGAGATCCTGATGCGCTGGAAAGTAAAAATGGGCACCAACGACGACATGCGAAATCAATTCCTCGATATGTACGTGCCAAAGATCTGGGAGCTGGGTTTTACAATTCCTGATCCCTTGTTGAAGAAAAACACGGGTACTGGAAAGTGGGATTATACTGAACCCGATTGGGAAGAATTCAAGCGCGTCATCAATGGCGATGGCCCGTGCAACAAAGAGCGTTTGGAAGTACGTAGAGTAGCTGAAGAGCGCGGGCGCTGGGTGCGTGAAGCGCTGAAGGCACCGAATGCGGAGTACGTCATGCCACTAGCCTAATTCCCCCAATAAGGCCCCGTCAGCAGTTGTATTTCTTTCCAGATGGCACGCAATGCATCGGTTGGCGAGTCGTAAAGGCTCTTCAAGTACTTGAGTGAACTACTGTCCTCGGGGAGCTCGTCGCGAAACCACTTAAGGACGTCGTCGGCCAACAGCATCAGCTCGTTACCGTAGTATTTTGGATAATACTTGGAAAGCCAATCGGTGGCAAGAAGAAGATCAAAGTATTTCATCTATTAACTATCAGTTTAGACCCAACAAAGTAACCTGCTCTTTTGTTCTTATTCTTAGGAAATTGAAACGTGGACTGCTCTCTATTCTAACGGCAGTAATCTGATATATTTGCATTTCCTTAATTAAAAAAATTGAAATCACTCGATCCGCGTGTCACACGCCTCCCGCAAGTTGGGGAGGTGGAAGCCAAAAGGCCATTGGACCAATTCGGTACTTTCGAAGTTTTTGTACAGCCCAAGGAAGGAAAACCTTTTCAACATGAAGGTTGTGTGCATTCGCCGAATTTGGAGATGGCGTATGTACTGGCGAAAGAAACCTTTACAAGACGGTTTACATGCACCTCTGTCTACGTCGTGGATACACGTGACGTATTTGTTTCACCAACGACGGAGGGGAATCAAAGTGCTTACGAGTTGATCCAGGCAAATTCTACACCCTCACAAAAAAAACGCGCTTTCGAAATCTATCAATTGGCCAAACGAGGAAAGCAACACCTGAATGCGGGTAGCGTAGAAGCGAGCTCTCCCGAAGAAGCGATGGTGATGGCCAAGGATCTATTTGGGGCGGGAAAAACTGTGTATAACGTGTGGGCAATTGAAAAAAACAAAATCAGGTTCACCTCGGAGGAAGAACAAGACTTATGGACAACTCTTCCTGAAAAAAAATTCCGCGACGCGTCGGATTACAAAGGCGGTGACAAATTGAAAGATTTTTTAGAGAGACAGAAGAATTAAACGAATTGAAATCAAAAGCGAAAATTCAAGGCAATCGGCCATAGGCCAAAAGCTAATTCACTATGAACAACGAAGCACTTAAGGAACTTCTTTATAAAATCGCTGACGATCTTCTCATTTTAGGCCATAGAAATAGCGAGTGGACAGGGTTTGGCCCACTGCTCGAAGAAGACATCGCCTTCTCTTCGATGGCTCAAGACAAAGTAGGGCAAAGCTATGTCGTATATCAAATGCTGAATATGCTTGGCGAACAATCGCCCGACGTGGTGGCGTTTACGCGCAATGCAAACCAATTTCACAACTGCCAATTGGTGGAGTTGCCAAATCAAGAGTATGACTTCAGTTTGATCCGTCATTTTTTGTTTGACACTGCCGATGCGTTGCGTTGGGAGATGCTGTCGCAGTCGTCTTATGAGCCCCTCGCGCAGCTCGCGAGGAAAATCAAAGGTGAGTTGCGGTATCATACTTTACACGCCAATACATGGGTCAAGCAATTGGGGTCGGCCACCGAAGAAAGCATTTCGCGACTTCAAAACTCATTGGTCGCGGCAATGTCTTATGCATTGGGTATGTTTGAAGAATCTCCTTTTGAAAAAGATATTATCACGTCAGGCATTTTCGCCGGTGAGCAGGAACTGAAAAAACGATGGCTCTCAAAGATCGAGGAAACTATAAATAAGACCCAATTGCAACTCCCCGATTTGAAAATCATCACTCCGATGTATGGCGGGCGAAACGGAAAGCATACCGCGCATCTTCAACCCTTGCTGGACGAGATGAGCGAAGTGTTCAGGATAGACCCAACGGCGCAGTGGTGAAATTGGATACTGAATGCTGGATACAAGATGCTTGATACCGGTTTGGATGCCGTATCTCAGTAAAAGAACCAAGTATCCATATCCGAATTGAATATCCAGGATCGAGAATCTAGTATGCCTATCAAAATCTCCGACTATACCTACCAACTCCCCGACGATCGGATCGCGCTACATCCGCTGGCTGAACGCGATCAATCCAAACTGTTGGTTTATCGACAAGGTAAAATATCGCACGCTGCTTTTTCGCAACTCGCGGATTATCTTCCAAACGAGGCTATACTCTTCTTCAACAACACGAAAGTTATTCCTGCACGTTTGTTCTTCAAGAAACAATCCGGCGCGGTGATCGAAGTGTTTTTGCTGAACCCTGTTTCGCCTTCACCCATAGTGGCACTGGCCATGGGTGCCAAAGAAAGATGTCGATGGCATTGTACGATTGGAAATTTGAAACGATGGAATGACGACCTTGACCTAAAATTTTCGAAAGACAACTTGCTATTGACGGCCAGATTGGTGGATCGAAAAAATGGAGTAGTAGAATTTTCATGGAATCTCCTCATTTCATTTTCCGAAGTCGTTCAAAAAGTAGGGGCCATTCCTCTTCCTCCGTATATTAAACGAAAAGCCCAGGCCGAAGACACTGACCGCTATCAGACGGTTTATTCAAAAGCAGACGGGGCTGTTGCCGCTCCTACTGCGGGCCTTCATTTTACAGAAAAGGTTTTTCAATCATTGCGCGAGAAGGATATTCATACCGAATATTTGACATTGCACGTAAGCGCGGGAACGTTTCAACCTGTGAAAGTCGAGAATGCCCAACTGCACACCATGCATTCGGAGCAGGTCATTGTGACTCGCCATAACATTGAGCAACTCCTTTTGCAAAAAGTAAAAATTGCCGTCGGCACAACCTCTCTACGTACCCTTGAAAGCATCTATTGGTACGGAAGGAAATTGCTTAGCGACCCGTCGTCTGAATTTGTCATCGATCAAAATGATGCCTACCGATTGTCACCCGTTGATAAGCTGGATGCGTTAAGTGCGATTCTTAAAAAAATGGATCGCGAAAAGATGGATCAAATCCTTGGCGAGACTTCGATTTACATTTTGCCGGGCTACGATTTCAAAATGATAGATGCTTTAATCACCAACTTCCATCAACCGGGGTCCACGCTTATTCTGCTCGTGGCAGCGTTTATTGGAGAAAATTGGAAGAGTGCTTATGCGGAGGCACTTGCCCGAGACTACCGCTTTTTAAGCTACGGCGACAGTTCTTTGCTCTTTAAGGAATAGTTGACCCGACGCGCGCTCTTATGGCCGACGATGTCATCCAAAGAACTTTCGAAAAAAGATTCGGCGGGTAGGTTATCTTTGTTATCCGCAAGCATGAAGGAATTTTTTACTACTAAGGTGAAATTGTCGCAGGCGATTCTGCTTGGATGCATCTTGTTTTCATGCACCTACAACGACATCGAGCCAAACAAAAACGTCTATGTGGTCGGATTTACTTATTCACTTGGCGGACAAAGTGCCGCCTATTGGAAGAACGGATTGCTCAAACAGTTATCCTCCGGATCGACGGCCACTGATATTGAGGTTTCGGGTGCTCATGTCTACATTCTTGGAAACAACACGACTAATGTAGTTTACTGGCAAGATACAACCGCGAACTTACTTCCGGTGGAACCATACACGGTCTCAGAGGCAGTGGCGATTGCCGTTTCTGGTTCAGATGTTTACCTGGCGGGCTATCAGGAAAACTTGATTACTGAGGCGAACCACATCTTGTACTGGAAAAACGGCGTGAAGACAATTCTGGCCAATTCGAATTACTATGCTTCGTTGACAGGAATTGCTGTTTCTGGATCAGACGTTCACACCTCAGGATATCTGATCGATGCGAATTGGAATGTGACCCCCGCCTACTGGAAAAATGGAGTTCAGACACTGTTGGCAGATCCCGGAAGTTACACCACCAACATCACACTGTCGGGCGCGGACGTATATGTCACAGGAGTCACCAGCAAACACATTTCATATTATTTCACCGGGTGTTACTGGAAGAACGGACAACTGATAACGCTAGAAACTCCCGACGGGTGGTCATCATCGGCCAATGCGCTTGTAGTCTTCGGAGCAGACGTATACATTGCCGGCACCATCCAGAACTACGTCAATAATACCAATAACTATGCGGTGGTGTATTGGAAAAACGGCGTGATGACACAACTGTCGGACGTAAGCAGAATAGCCAACGGTACGTCAATAGCGGTTGCGGGAAATGACGTGTACGTTGCTGGCTCGGTTTCCTCAGGATCAAATCTACAGGCTACGGTGTGGAAAAACGGCGTCGCCACGACTTTGGGATTAGGTCAGGCCGCCGCTATCGAAGTGAAATAATATAAGCTTCTTGTGGCTATACCAACTGCAGCCCCTTCTCGGCCATGATCAGCAGACGAATACCGAAACCGATGAGAAAAATCCCCACGACAATGTTCATGATCATCAAGAATCGATGAGTCACAAGTCTTCGAAGTTTGTCGGCAAGAAAGGCCTTTAGCAAGTCGGTGCCCAACACGGTGATGAGCAGGGCGGTGAAAAAAACAAAAAACTCAAACCCCGTAGAGTATCCAAAATCAATGGTGGCAATGCTTATTGTACCGATCCAGAAAATCAACACCATCGGGGTCACGCCATTGATGACAAAGCCTTTCAAAATGTATTTCAATGGCTTCGTTTCTGCTGCCGCGTGAAAGGAGACCATTTTGCTTCGTTTGGCTTTTACAAGGAGGTGATATAGTCCAAAGCCAATCAATATCGCTCCTCCCGCATAGGCCATGTTTTTCTTTGAGCCTGCGTCTTGTAAAAACTGGAACAATCCAAAATAGCAAATCGCCACATACAAAATATCACTGATCGAAACACCCAAGGCGACGAGAGCTCCATTTAGAAAACCTTTTTCAACACTGGTTTGAATAATGGTAAAAAAAACGGGGCCGACTAAAAAAGCAAGCACGATTCCTAATTGCACTCCTTTTAAAACAATCAGCATTCGGTCGAGTTAAGAATTTTTGACTAGTGTTGAGACTTACTTCCCCTGCACCGTTCGAGGCATCATGCCTGTATAAAACTCATCCAATCTTCTAGTTGCGCATTCTTCATGACGCGCGGAAATTTATTCTGCCCTCCCACTTTTCCCTTCGAGCTCAGATAATCATGAAATTTCTGTAACGGCAATACATCCACCAGTACCTCTTTCAATGCGGCGCTACGTTCTACGGCGTAGTCGTCATTGAGTACCTTTAGATGAGAGTCGATTTTTTCTCGCAATGCTTTGACGTCCACTTTGTCGTTAGTGCCAATGTACCAATGGTGGGCAAACAAGGAACCGTGAGGAATGCCTGCAACGGTAAATTCGGGGATCGAAATATTCAACTCATTCGAAGCGATCTCAATTGCTTTATTCATGTTATCGACAGACAAATGCTCTCCGCACAAGCTCAAAAAATGTTTTGTCCTACCCGTGATCACAATCTCCGATTCCTCGATCGACGCAAATTTGATGACGTCGCCAATGATATATCGCCAAGCTCCGGCACATGTCGACAAAAGAAGTGCATACTCTTTCCCTTCCTCCACTTGATCGATCAGCAACGTCTCGGCATCGGGTCTAATCTCCCCCGAGGGCAAGAAATTCTTGTCTTCGAAGGGTACAAATTCATAAAACAAACCATTGTTCAAAACCAGTCGCATGGTTTTTCTTTTGGGCAACGCCTGATAAGCAATAAATCCCTCCGATGCCAAGTACGTTTCAATGTAATAGATGGGTCGACCCAGTAGCTTCTCAAAACTTTTCCGGTACGGGTCCATCGACACGCCGCCATGCACATATACGCGCAGATTGGGCCAGATCTCATGGATATTCTTGACTTTGTGGTAAGCCAAAATCTTTTCGATCAAAATCTGAATCCACGCGGGCACGCCTACCACAATACCGATGTCCCAATCTTTCGCCTTCCGTACGATCTGGTTTAGTTTGGCATCCCAGTTGCGACTTTTTGCAATTTTTTTTCCCGGCTTGTAAAAGTGTTGAAACCAAAAAGGCAAACGTGCCGCTTGAATTCCACTCAGGTCACCTTCAAAAAAGCTTCCCTTTTTATTTAAGTGCGTGCTCCCGCCAATCATTAAAATGCCGGCTTCAAAAAAGGAAGAGGGCAAGTCATATTTCGATAAGGAAATGATTTGTCGAACGCTGGTGCGCTGAATCGCCTTGGTCATTTCCTTGGTCACGGGAATATGTTTCGAGGCCGACTCGGAGGTACCTGAGCTCAACGCAAAATATTTCATCTTTCCCGGCCAGCACACATTCTTGATCCCCTTCTGAGTCAGCTGCCACCAGTCGTTATAAATTTTGTTGTAGTCGTGAATGGGGACCGAGGTTTTAAACGCTTCGTAAAAAGCCTTTCCCCCTTTTCTGAATTGAGACAAAATGCTGTCGAAATCGTAGTACTTGCCAAATTCGGTTTGGCTTGCAGTGATCATCAATTCTTTAAGTTCCTCACGCTGTAAATCAAAGGGCGAAGAGTATTCCTGCTGAAGATTCTCACGAAGCTTGATCCCTTTTTTTAGCAGCGTGCCGATGATCGCCATAACGTTATCCTTGTTATAATTGTGGGCAATTTATACAATGGACATCAGAAATAATATCGAGTTTTTTCGAAAACAGTTCGCGGGCAAGGGTTGTAAGCTAGTGGCCGTCAGCAAGACACACCCCGTGGAAAAGGTGATGGAAGCATACGATGCAGGCCAGCGGATCTTCGGCGAAAATAAAGTGCAGGAAATGTGTGCCAAACAGCCGGCGCTTTCGTCAGATATTGAGTGGCATTTGATTGGGCATCTGCAAACCAACAAAGTAAAGCAAGTAACACCGTTTGTCTCGCTCATTCACTCCGTCGACAGTTTTAAGTTGTTGGAAGAAATCAACAAACAAGGGAAAAAAATTGGCCGAACCATTCCTTGCTTGCTTCAGGTCTTCATCGCCAATGAAGAAACCAAATTTGGTTTCGACGAACGAGAATTGATCGAGTTGATTGAGCTAAACGCGATCGCTCTTCTTGATTATGTCAACGTCGTGGGGCTTATGGGGATGGCCACATTTACCGAGGACAAAAATCAAGTCAGAAAAGAATTCAAGAGCTTGAAAAGCCTGTCAGACAAAATCAGGAAAATGAATTTACCATCGAACATTGAGATGAAAGAGCTATCGATGGGTATGAGCCAAGACTATGAAATCGCCATCGAAGAAGGCAGTACGTTGGTTAGAATAGGAACTGCCATCTTCGGTTCGAGGTGATCTTCCCTAGAGGCAACACTACGCTGCTTTGCGCACCCGTTCTAAATTCAACTCCTTTTGTTTATTGATTCGGATTATGCCTAATCCGTTGAGGAGCTTAATCACCAGGTAAGTCGGATCAATTTCGTGCCATCGGATTCCGCCAAAATTAGGGCGCGAACCATGCTTGTGGTGATTGTTGTGATAGCTTTCGCCCATCATCAAAAAATCAACGGGCAAGAAATTTCTGGACGTATCGCCTACTTCATAATTTCTGTAGCCATACTTATGCGCAAACCAATTGATGATGGCACCGTGAATGGGGCTTAACAAAAATTGGAAGGGCAATAGCAACCATAACCACCACACAGTTGCAAACTTCACATAGAACAAAACATACAATGAGCCCCAAAATAATCGAGAAGGCCATGAACGTGCAATTCTGTCGAATGCTTCCCAACGAGGTACGCCTTCAGTGAAACGTTTCTCTGCAATGAACTTTCCATTGGCAATATCTGAATAGATGGTCTTTGTCTTCCACATCATGTTCCAGATGGTCTCATCATATTTCGGAGAATGAGGGTCATTCTCGGTGTCGGCAAAGGCATGGTGCATGCGGTGCATTACACCATAGCCGAATGGACTGAGATAGTTTGATCCTTGAAATATCCAGGTGAGAACAAAAAACACCTTTTCGGTGAATTTATTCATGGTAAATGCGTGGTGCGAAGCGTAACGGTGCAGGAAAAATGTCTGAAAAAACAACGACAGGTACCAGTGCGCTACGAAAAAGATAAAAATAGCCTTCATGATTAAAGCCAGTTTAGGTTTTACAAGTTACTTGTTTGGACTTTTATGTAAGACAAAGTCTACCCAGCGGTTGTGACAGGTTTTAAAAGGTTTTTTACAATTTTTTTAGGGCCAATTTAGCCACCGTTTCACCAATGGCCAGGGACGACGTAGCAGCCGGTGAGGGCGCATTGCATACGTTGACTACGTATTTCTCCTCAAGAATAAGAAAGTCATCTACCAGGCCCCCATCTCGGCTACAGGCCTGCGCACGCACGCCAGCACCCCCTTCAGTCAGGTCATCTTCTTTAATTTCCGGGATCAGTTTTTGCAGGGCTTTGGCAAAGGCCGCCTTCGAGAAGGAGCGGTACATCTCGCCAAAGCCCGTTTTCCAGTACTTGGCGGCCACTTTTTGAAACCCAGGCCATAGCAGGGACTCCGTCAATTCAGAAAGGTTGATATCGGTTTTTTTGTAACCTTCGCGCTGAAAAGCCAACACTGCATTTGGCCCCGCCTCCACCCCACCTTTAGCCATACGGGTGAAATGCACGCCCAGAAAGGGAAAATTGGGATCAGGCACGGGGTAGATCAGATTTTTTACCAAGTACTCTTTTTCTTTCTTTAGCTTGTAATACTCGCCCCGAAAAGGGATGATTTTCACGTTCAGGTTCTTGACGGTGAGTCGCGCGATCTTGTCTGAATACAGACCCGCACAGTTGATAACCAACCTACTTTGATAGTTGGATTTGCTCGTGATTACCTCCAAGTGGTCTGACTGGCGAATATCTGTAACACGCTCACCAAGTTTAATCGTGCCTCCATTTCTTGCCAATAGCTCTCCATATTTCAGGGCCACTTTGGTGTAATCAACAATACCTGTTTGGGGCACGAAAAAACCTTCCAGTCCGGCGACATGAGGCTCGTGTTCCTTTAGCTGTTCCTTCGAAAGTTTCTTGAAGCCGGCCAATCCGTTTTGCTTTCCTCTCTCGAATAAATTTTGGAGTAAAGGCAGTTCTTTTTCTTCTGTGGCGACTACAATCTTGCCGCACAAGTCGTACGGTATCCCATTCTGCTGGCAGAATTCTAAAAGCAAATGATACCCGCGAATGCAGTTCGTGGCTTTTAAGCTACCTGGTTTGTAGTAAAGGCCTGAATGAATAACACCGCTGTTGTTCCCGGTTTGGTGTTGGGCCAATTCATTTTCCTTTTCGATCAAAAGAATTCGCCGCGCCGGATTTGTTTTTTGAATTTGCAGGGCGGTTGCCAAACCTACAATTCCACCGCCAATCACAGTTATGTCAAACATCTGTTAAAAGAATTAAGTCATTGACAAACCGTCAATGAATTGAGGTGCAAATCAACAAAAAAATGTTCACGCTTTGATAGGACGAATGCGAACATTCAATGTTTGTTCCACGATCACAAAGTGGTTGGGCGGAATCATCGTCCAGTTCGGGTCATCCGTTAGACGTTCAGAAACCACCAGTACGGCCTGGTCGTCATCTTCCGGCGCTTCCATGCGCGTCACGCCATCTTCCACGACGTAACGACTGCCCTCCGAGTGGTAAAGTGTAAGGGGCTCTTCTTTGCTGTCGGTACAATAACGCGTGCCTACCAGGAACAATCCGTTGGTCACCACCATATTGAGATATGCGGCTTCCGTAATTCCATGCTCTTTCATCAGTCTTTTCAATTCTCGAAATGTGATTTCAAACGAATCTACGATCGCCTCTGGGCTTACGCTCTTGTGGTTTTTGAACAACTCATTCAGCATGAAGGCAAAAATGTGCTGCGAATCGGTTTGGCCATTGATCCAGTTGTAGAGCTCATCAGTCAATGGATGCCTCAGGTGCCGTTTGATCTTCGTAAAATCCTCCACGCCACCGTTGTGTGCCATCAGCATGTTCTTAAATTGGAACGGATGACAATTGCTTTCACTTACATCACCCACACTGGCGGCCCTCACATGAGCGATCATGCAATCGGTTTTGATTTTTGGTGCCAGATTCCGCAAGTTCCGATTGCTCCAGGCCGGATTTACAGACACAAAGGTGATAGGTTCGTAGTTCACATCGGGCACGTACCACCCTACTCCAAAGCCATCGCCATTGAGGGGCTCTTCGATTTCCCGGGCATGAATGCTTTGGTTGACCAACGAGTTCTTCGGTTGGTATAAGAGTTTATCAATGATGATCGGGGTTCCTTTGTAAGCCATTAATCTGCACATAGACTTTGCATTTTGTTGAAATCGACCCACCTGCCATCACCACAAGGTGTGGTACATCCAGAAGAAGATTCGACGTGATATTTAAAAATAATGATTAACCTGTGAAAGATAACAAAAAGGGAGGCAAATGAACTGTAGGTCTACCATCATGGGGCGACAAAATCTTTGGGCGGATACGGATATTTAAGTAAGAAATTAGCTGAATTTTAATAGTTTTGGAATTCTGTCATTTCATACCTTTGGACACCTAAGAAACCTGTCGCGCATGAAGAAACTCGTCATTGTAGTTGCTTTGATTTTTTTAACCCCCGCTGTTTTTGGGCAAGCCCAAGATTTCCGAACGCACGGCCTTTTTATGTACAGCTTCACGCGCTTTGTGCAGTGGCCGCCAGAGGAAAGTACCGGCGACTTTGAAATTGCAGTATTGGGAGAATCCCCGATCGTAAACGAATTCAAAGCGATGGCGGAAAAGAAGAAGGCCGGCACCCGAACGATCAAAGTCAGCAAGATTGCGACGCTCGCAGAATACAAGAAATGCCACATTTTATACATTCCCTCCGACTGGACAGCAAAGTTTCAGGAAATCACCGCCAAAATAGGCGACTCTCCCGTCTTGCTGGTCACGGAGCAAGCGGCCGTAGCAAACAAAGGCTGCATCAACTTTGTCAGTAACAAAGAGGGCAAACTCGCCTTTGAAATGAATCAGGCACTCATGAGCAAGCACAAGCTCAGGGCTTCCGCAGAACTATCTCGCCTGGCGATTATCAATTGAAAGACTACTTATGGAAAAAAACAATTCACGGTTTAAAATTAGACTTACAATCGGCAATAAGATTTTTGGTGGCTTTACCATCCTGATTTTTTTGTTCGCTATCAATGCACTGATCATTTTTATTACTGTCAATACGATCAACAGACAAGTTTCGCTTTCGTCAGAGGTGGTAAACCCATCGAAGGATGCAGTCAATGAATTTGTGACCCTAGTACACCGCACACGGATGCTCACCACCAACTGGGTGTTTCTTCAGGCCAATGAGGACGATAAACAAGCCTTGCGCTACATCTATTCACATGAATACAAATCGTTGCGCGAACGCATCGAGAAACTGATGGTGAACTGGGATGCCGACAGCCTTTCATCGACGTTTAAAAAAGACAGTTCACAGAAAGTAATGATGCACAAAGTTTTCAGAAAGTATGATTCACTGAAGAAAAGTGCAGAAGACAATGTGATCAATGCCCTCAAGAGCTTTGACGATTATGAGGACGCCACGACGAAATTATTGGCGCAAGACTTCATCGATCAAATCGTAATACCGGAATCGAATAAGATCAACGCGATCCTTGCCTTTATCAAAAAGAAGCAAGAAGAGTTGGCCGAGAGTTCTACTGCTACCTTAGTTTCATCCACGGGGCGCTTGACGATCATTACCATAGCACTTGGGGCGATCATCATTGCGATCGGCTTCCTCAGCGCGTTCTTCCTAGTAAGGACAATTACCAAACCGATCAATTATATCAAAGACGTGGTAGTCAAACTTGGCCGAGGGGAGCTGGTAGATGACAAGAAGACCAAATTCTCGAATGATGAGATCGGTGAAATGGCAGTTGCCACTGATAGCTTAGTCAATGGGCTGAAAGCAACCACGGCTTTTGCAGAGAATATTGGTAACGGAAAGTACGATTCACAATTCACGCCGTTGAGTGACCATGATGTGTTGGGTAATGCACTTTTGAACATGCGGGGCAATCTTGCTCGGGTGGCGGAAGAAGATAAAAAACGCAACTGGACTACGGAAGGCTTAGCCAAATTTGGAGAGATACTCCGCAGCAACAACAGTGACATCGAGAAACTGACAGATGAAATCATTGGCAACCTTGTGAAATATTTGAAAGCAAATCAAGGAGCGCTTTACATCGTTGATGATACCAGTGACAACGAAGACAAGACGATGTCGATGGCATCTTGCTATGCTTGGGACAAAAAGAAATACATCAACCAAAAAGTACATTTAGGTGAAGGGTTAACGGGCCAAGCCTGGCAGGAAGGTGATGTGATTTACCTCACAGACATTCCAAACAATTTTATAAGGATCACCTCTGGCCTAGGCGATGCCAATCCTAATGCCGTGGTGATCGTGCCACTGAAAGTGAACGAGCAAATATTTGGTGTGGTTGAAATTGCAACGTTTGGATCGTTCAAGGATTTTGAAATTGACTTCGTCAAAAGGATCGCGGAAAGTATTGCCTCGACCATCTCTTCGGTGAAAATCAATGCTCGTACGCAACGACTGCTCGGTGAGTCACAGCAAATGACTGAAGAGATGCGGGCACAGGAAGAAGAAATGCGCCAGAACATGGAAGAACTTCAGGCAACGCAGGAAGAAATGCAGCGGTCACAATTGGAGTCCACGGCAGCCATGGAGGTGATGAACAACAGTACTTGCATGATCGACTACGACGCAGAAGGAAACATCGTAACGGCAAACTCCAATTTCCTCAAACTTTTCGGCTATTCGATGGACGAAATCAAAGGTGAGCATCACAAGATTTTCCTTCACCGCGATGACCGCAGCACAGAAGCTTATAGAAAGTTTTGGAAAGAAATTTCTTCCGGCAAGTCGCAACGAGGTGAGTTTAAAATGCAGACCAAATTCGGAAAAGACGTATGGGTGTATGCCCAATATAGCCCCATTACCAATCGCGACGGAAATGTGGCCAAAGTAACCGAGATCATCTTTGACATCACGAAATACAAAAGCTGATCAAATCAAGACCAAACAAAAAAACCCTCCGCCTGAGGGTTTTTTTGTTACCTAAACCTAAACCTATGAGAGAATTACTCTTCTGGGTTTACCAACGTGGAAGTGGTCTATAGGTTGCAAGAATTTTCACCGAA
The DNA here is from genome assembly GCA_035492075.1 of Cyclobacteriaceae bacterium. Taxonomy (GTDB): domain Bacteria; phylum Bacteroidota; class Bacteroidia; order Cytophagales; family Cyclobacteriaceae; genus ELB16-189. The sequence goes on from DATJJP010000045.1 coordinate 16,976, forward strand.
TGGCCGTTTTTCTCTGCTAACGGTTGCACTGGTCATTTTTTCAGCTTCGCAGAAAATTGTTTTTTGAATTTATCAACCTTAGGGCGTATCACATACTGACAATACCCCTGTTCAGGATTGAGTGCATAATAATTCTGGTGATAATCTTCTGCCGGGTAAAAATTGATGAGCGGGCTGATCTCAGTGACAATCGGATTCTTGTAGACGTGAGACGCCTCTAATTGCTTCTTGTATTGCTCTGCAGTTTTTTTCTGTTCGTCGTCGTTATAAAAAACGGCTGATCGATATTGTGTGCCTTCATCTGCACCCTGACGATTGAGCGTCGTAGGATCGTGCGTATTCCAAAACACTTCAAGCAAATCCTCAAAGGAAACTTTTTTTGGATCATACGTAATCTGAGTTACTTCCGCGTGCCCCGTCAAACCAGAGCACACTTCTCGGTAGGTTGGATTTTTTACTTTGCCTCCGGAGTAGCCGGAAACTACTTTGGTGACTCCGTTGACATTCAAAAAAACGGCTTCGGTGCACCAGAAGCACCCCGCGCCGAAAGTGGCCGTTTTCAATTCGCTTGATTCCATTGGTTTTTTGTTTTGGGCTAATGTTGACAATGCTACCACCGTCAAAATACCTGCCGCTACGATTTCTAAGTTTGTTTTCATAGTGCGTGTTGATAAGCCTAGGAACGCAAAAAAAGTTCTATTGATCGTGCTTTAAATGTCGGCCAGCAAACAAAACGGCTAATACTGCGAGTAAAAGGATTTCAGCTGCTGACCGAGGTTCGATTGCAAATTGCGTATCGCCTGATTGAAAATTTCCTGGTCGTTCGGATAGGTTTCTTTGCGTTGCACCCAACTGGCCGCGTTGCCTTGCAAAGCGCGGCTATCGCCTTGAAATGTGGCCCAGTCGTACGTCCAGTTGACGGGCCCATTTACGTTCAGATTTTGCAAAATGGAATTGTTGCCCGCATCGGTAATGGTTACAGTAGCGTACGCATCAGCGGTGATTGTTTTATGATAGTAAACGACATTAGCGGTGACCGTGCTTAGGATGTCCTGCATCTTGCCATCAGGGCCTTTTTGTTCGCCCGTTTTGATTTGTCGAGCAACGCTTTCCGTGCGGGTTGAGACAGTGGGGCGGTTTTGCTGAAAATTGTTAAAAATGACCCTCAAATATTGTTGTGGCCCCACGGTGTCTTTTTGTGCGATAGGTTTGATGGATAGGAACAGCCGATTCAAAGAGCTGATCGTAGGTTGAAAGCTGCCGTAATTAAACCGTGAACTGTTGATCTCCTCGAATGCCACGCGGATGGTCGCATTAAACTCGGCCTGGGTCATCATTTCTATCGACTCGCGATAGCCCTGCTTAAAATCATTGGCATCCTTAAAATCATAGTACGCTTGTTTATAGTCTGGCCGGGTTGCCTTCATCATGGAATTCACGCCTTCATTATAAGCTTCTTCCGCCGCCTTTTCTTTGGCAGATGCCAGTTCATTAAAGCGTGTTTGAGGGTTGGTGATGACCTTCATTGCCCCTAGCGACGTTTTGATCTGGTCGTTGATGAAATTGATTTTCTGATATCCGGCGACCGCATTGCGCCATTTCTTTGGGTCATCCGATTTAATTCCGTTTTGAATTCCCGTTTCGATATAATCGATGGCCAGCGGATAAGCCTGCGTCAGCACGGCGATTGCTTTTTTGTTTGTAGTGCTGCCCCGCAAGCGGTTTACCGACTCAATGACGGCATCGTAGTAGTCGCCTTGTTTCAGGGCAGCTTTGCCGGAAACGCAAGCCTCCATGCCATACAATGCAAAGAGCACAAAAAGGATTTTGGGGGCGGTCTTCATGGGGTAACTGGGGGCAAATTTGGTGCCTCAAGTTAAACATCGAATCCGAATGACAAAAAAGGGAACGATAGGTATTTGGACGGATGATCCGCGAAAATGGGCGTTTTCTAATTTGCTGCAAAAAGGTCAATCAAGACATCGTCAATCAGGTTGCGCCAATTGCCCCAACTGTGCCCTTCGTTGACTTCGCGGTAATGATATTCGCAACTGCTGGTTGCCAAGATTTCCTTCATTTTTCTGCTCTCCTTGCTCGTATCATTAATAACCCCGGACGTCATTGAAATCTTCATTTTGGGGTTTGATGGACCGGAGCAAAGCTGGTAGATCTGGGGCTTCGTCCAAAAAGCAGGTGATTGGATCACTGCAAGTCCAAAAACATCGGGCCGTGCAAATGCAAAATAAGTAGAGGTTAACGCCCCCATGGACGTGCCCATAATCGCTCGTTGAGTTGCATCGGGGGCGGCGGGGTATTTTTTTTCGATATGGGGGATTAATTCTTTCACGAAAAACTCCAGATAATTAGTGTTCATCGCAAGTTCCTGCATTCTCTTATTGTTCGATCGATTGATCGGTTCACGGTGGTCAACAAAAATGGCAGCAATGGGCTTGATCTTTTTTTCCGCAATTAAATTGTCCAAGACGGTGGCCATATTGCCAAGTTTGGGGTGAAGGTATTCGTATCCGTCCGTGACATAAACAACCGGAAGTTTTCCTAGTTTCTCATATCCGTTGGGCAGGTACACACTGTACATGACTTGGTACCCCAATATTTTGCTATGAATAAGTATGTCGTGTTTTATGGTGCCGTGCGGAACGGCGCTGTTTTCTTGCAGTTCCTGGCTTTCTTTCCACAGTGGCATCCGCAATTCTGAATTCGGGCTACCCCCTCCTACTCCGCTCCACTGCTGGTGCGCATTTTCCGGATCCAAAATTTGATTGCCATCCACGACGATTTTATAATCGAGTCTCGCGTCCTTGGGAAAGGATTTTTTTAGTATCCAAAGATGCGTGTTAGGTATCACCTTCCCGTTATTGTCAAATGTTTTGTCGTATCCCCATCCATTAAAATCGCCTGTCCACATCACCGACTTCGCCTCCCCTTGATAAAGAAAAGCAACGGAATCCTCAACGATGAGCGGGATTTGATTTTGCTCGCGAAGATTTGCCCACCATTTCTCGACGGCGTTGGCACGCAGCGCGGAGTCGGGATTGGAAGCCAATTGATAGATTTCTTTTAACGCATTTTGGTACGGAGAATAATCCTGCCCAACTGCTTTGATTGAGCCAACGAGACATATCAGAAAAAACAACCGCATAGAATTTACATTACCGGGAGGACCCAATGGGGTTCTTGACATCCCAGTGGAAATAGACTAGCATCTAAGTAAATATAAGAAATTTGCTGCGCGTTTTGCTGCTGAAATGCGCTACTCGTCTTCTTTTACACGCAAGCAGAGCAAGGCAGCAACAATCATCAACACTCCACCGATCATTACAGCCGTTAGACGGTCATTGTTGAGCAGGTGGGCCATGATCCATCCAAAAAATAATGATGCAATAATTTCGGGAAGCACTATAAAGAAATTGAAGATGCCCATGTAGATACCCACTTTATTTTCGGGGAGGCATCCACTTAACATCGCGTACGGCATCGATAAAATGCTGGCCCAAGCTATTCCCACTCCTGTCATTGACAAGAAGAGTAAGTTCGCATTTGAAATAAACGCCACCGAAATCAAACCGAGTGCGCCCGCCGAAAGGCAAAGTGCATGAGCGATTTTCCTTCCTACTTTGTTGGCGATGATTGGAAGGATCAGCGCAAAAAGAAAAGTTACGACGTTGTAAAAAGAAAGCGTCAATCCTGCGAACTCCACTCCCTTTGTATATAACGGATCAGCCTCATTGGCCGCACCAAAAATATTTCTAGCCACTGCCGGCGAATAATAGAACCACATCAGAAACAATCCCGGCCATGTGAAAAATTGAATCAGGGCGAGTTTGCGCATGCGCTTCGGCATGTGTGTTATGGCATGGATAATTTCTCTGAAACCACCACCGAATCCCTTCTTGCCTTCCTTGACTTTTTCATTCGGTTGGATATCTACCGCAGGGTATTCTTTTGAAGTCAACACGGTGTAAAGGACGGAAGCAAGAAAGGCAAAAGCCCCAATATAAAAAGAATACTTCACCGAATCGGGAATCGTGCCGGACGCGGGCACGGCATTGTAACCAAACCAATTACGAAGCATCCAGGGGAGAGCAGAAGCAATACTCGCTCCCAATCCGATCATCAAACTTTGCATCGCAAAGCCAGAAGTCCTTTGGCTTTCATCCAGTTTATCCGTCACAAAAGCACGAAAGGGTTCCATGGAAATATTAATGGATGTATCCATAATCCAAAGGAGACCAGCCGCCATCCACAGCACCGATGAGTTTGGCATCCAAATCAGGGCTATGGTGCTTAGGATCGCTCCGACCATAAAATAAGGACGTCGCCTTCCAAAAACGGGATGCCACGTGTGATCACTCAGGTACCCTACAATCGGCTGAACCAGCAAACCCGTTAGTGGCGCAGCCAAGAAAAGCAATGGAATATCTTCCGCGCTCGCATGGAGGTACTCATAAATGGCGCTCATGTTCGACATCTGCAAAGACCAGCCAAACTGAATGCCGAAGAAACCAAAACTCATGTTCCAGATTTGCCAAAAGGAAAGTCTTGGCTTAGCAGATAAAGTCATCTTTGGATTGATTTAAGACAGTCAATTTACGCTTTACAATTTACGATCTACGGAACGCTTGAAGGCGACATCGTTCTTCGTGCATCTAAAATCGTACATTTTTTCTTACCAGTTTACTTCAATCGCATCGGAGGAATAGTCGAGCTGCAGGGTCATCACTTGCTCTTCGCCCATGGAGTCTGGATCGAAGAAAGGATCAAATTTCTCGAGCGGCAGAAAAAAGGAATGAGTACCCTGCTGAAGTACCTTAGGCTGGCCGTTCACGGTGACTCTCTCGCCTGAGAAACCATGGAAAATAAAACCTATTTTATCAAACGACGATTTAAGCGCCCCCTCTGTTTTTCCAATGACCACCTTATTGCTTTTATAATGCATCTCTCGTTTAATGAACTCTCCTCTTTGGTACTGAAAAGTTTCGCCGTCGTCAAAATAAAAATTGAAATGACCGGCTGATTTTCCGCTGTACACGTGCACTATCAATTCATTCGTTTTTTCCGCGGTGTTCATCACTGATTTCTGAACTGGTACTATGGATCCCGCCCGAATGAACACGGGAAGTTTGTGAACAGGGCATTCGATCATGATTTCCTGATTGCCCGAGAAAATTTTTCCGGAATATAAATAATACCACTCTCCTTCGGGCAGATAAACTTTAGCGATTTCCTTGTAGCTTTCTATGGGCGCCACTAAAATATTCGGTCCGAAAAGGTATTGGTGCTGATAGGTACTATCGTAAACTTGCGGCACGTGCGTGTAATCTATCGCAAGTGATCGTTGAATCGGCATTCCTTTTTCGGAAGCTTCCTTAAAAATGGAATAGATATACGGAAGCAGTTGATATCGGAGGCGAATATAGTTGCGGCTAATCATCTCCACTTCCTCTCCGTAACTCCAAGGTTCGCTGTCGCGAGAATTGATCATCGAGTGGGTGCGGAAAAAAGGAGACAATGAGGCGATGGAAATCCACCGTGCATATAATCTCGAGTTGGCATCGCCCACAAAGCCACCGGTATCGTAACCCGCGTAAGCCACGCCCGAAAGTCCAAGGCTATTTACCAATCGAACGCCAAGCATCATGTGTTCATCGCTGGCTACGTTGTCGCCGGTCCAGATGGCTGAGTAGCGTTGCACTCCGGCAAAGCCTGATCGAGTAAGGTTGAATGGCCTTTTGCCCTTGAGCATTTTTTTTGCGCCCTCGTACGTGCTGCGCGCCATCTGAAACCCAAAGACATTTCTTCCTCTCCTGGTAGTCGCTTTATTGCCTTCAAAATTGAACTCAATGTTTTCTGGCAATGCCTGGCCCCACGTGGCGATCTCGTTCATGTCGTTCCAAAATCCTTCTACACCAATGTCAGCATAGGACTTAATTTTTTCTCCCCACCAAGCTCGCGTGTTAGGATCGGTAAAATCGGGAAAATGGCACCAGCCCGGCCACACCTGCCCGCTGTAGTTTTCTCCGTCGGGATATTTCAGGAACACACTCTTATTCACGCCGTCATCGTAAGGCTCGTACCCTTTTTCAATTTTGATTCCCGGGTCGCACATCACCACTGTTTGAAAGCCCATCTTCTTCAAGTCAGCAATCATTTGTTGTGGATTTGGAAATCGCTTTTGGTCCCACGTAAAGATTTTGTATTGATCCATATAGTGGATGTCCAACACCATGGCGTCTGCCGGGATTTCCTTTTCGCGGAATGTGCGCGCAATGCTCGTCACTTCCTTGTCGGGGTAATAGCTGTAGCGACATTGCTGATAGCCAAGTCCCCAAAGGGGGGGCATCTCCATACGTCCCGTTAAGTCGGTGTATTGTCGAATTATATCACCGATCGAACCGGCATAGATGAAATAATAATTCATCTCCCCTGCATCCGCTGCGAAACTCGAAAATCGGTTATTGGAAGCACCAAAGTTGAAAAACGATTTGTGTGAGTTGTCAAAGAATATTCCGTAGCAAAGGTGGTTGTGTATCCCTATATAGAATGGAATCGACGAATATATTGGGTCGGCACCCGAGTGATAAGCAAAAGCATCTGTGTTCCAGTTTTGATAAGCGCTTCCTTTGCGATCGAGGTTCCCTGTTTTTTCGCCCAGCCCAATAAATCGCTCACCGGTTTGCATTTTTTTGTAGCAGGCCACTTGGTCTCCAATCCAAGAGATGCCGAGGGCGTCGTCTTCCGAGATGACCTTGCCGTCGCGTGTATGAAACGAAAAACGGACCGGCTTTTTTTCAACCACTAGTGTAATGTCGTTTGTTCCGATCACGAGCTGGTCACCCACATCTTGCACGTCGATCTTTTGAGGACTTGGCTGAACCACCACCGAATAGGAAAAGTTTTCAAAGGCATCATCGCGACTGGCGGTGATTTGAAATAGTGAAGGGGAATACGCTGTAACCCGGAATTGGCCGCACGTAGTTTTGCCCAGAACCGAGTTTTCTTCAACTCGGTGTGACTCCAGGCTCCCTAATCGCCGGCCGGTAGATCGATGAAATGGCATAACAATAAAATCAGTTTACCAAATACGCTGATTTGCTCCTGATTTACTTCTTTAAGGAAATTTAAATGACAGAAAACGATTGCGAATTCAACCCTCAAGCTCCCTTCTTGCCGTTTTTCAAGGATGAATTGCGGATGATCAGTTTCGTCTTCAGGATTTTGGTTTCATGTACTAGTTCTTGTCCTTTCTCCTTCATCTCGATCTGCTTAATTAAGATGCGTGCCGCCTCACGGCCCATCTCAAAGCCCGGTTGGTCCACTGTAGTGAGCGACGGTTCCAGTAGTTCTCCAAAGAACCAATTGCTGAATCCAACGATGGCGATGTCGTCCGGTATCTTCAATCCTTTTGCTTTGATCGACATCACTGCACCCATCGCCAGAGGGTCGGTGCTCGCAAAGATGGCATCCGGCCTATTTTTTTGCGACAACAACTTTGCGGTTACTAATTTACCCTCTTCAAAACTGCCTTCGTTGCAGGGCACCACCCAGTCGGGATTGGCCTCGATGCCTCGCTCCTTCAGTGCATCTTGGTACCCTTTCAAGCGATCAATACTGATCATCAAATTGGGTGAAGGAATGAGGTGTGCAATTTTTTTACACCCTTGATCGATCATGTGGAGAACCGCCTCCTTGGCACCGGAATAGTCATCAACAATCACTTTGCTGCAGGAAGGACTGTTATACATACGATCGTAAAATACAACGGGCATCCCTTTGTTCACAATCGAATCAATATGATCGAAATTGGTAGTCTCACGGGAAATGGACAATAACATACCGTCAACTCGAGTATTGAAGAGCGCCTTCATGTCAGTCACTTCGCGCTGATATGATTCATTCGACTGAGCCAAGATCACGTTGTAGCCGGCCTCATAGGCGATATCTTCTATACCACTAATGACGGTTGAGAAAAAGAAATGAACAATCTCTGGAATAATAACGCCAATCGTATTGGTCTTCCTTTGTCGAAGGTTCAAGGCAACAATATTGGGCTGATAATTCAGCTTCTCTGCCAGTTCGTTGACTGCTTTTTTGGTTTCCGGACTGATGTCCGGATGATCCTTAAGTGCTCTCGAAACTGTGGAAGGTGAGATCCCAAGCTCCCGCGCGATATCCTTGATAGTGACTTGATTGAAATTCATGGAAGGCTACAACTATTAATTTTAGACAGTGATTATACCATTTGAACGTTTCTGATCCCGCGACCTATCTGTCATGATGTTGACACAGACCACGCTAGGAATCAGGGGAATCTTTAGAATCATTGCCGTGAACGAATTGTAGAGGCGTTTGGGCTCGCACAATGGTCGCCAAGAAATAATCCAGGTTAAATTTACATAATTGTGCCAAATTAAAGAGATTGAGAATCAACATCTTTCTTACGTCAAGTTCCACCCGTAACAATTCGTCACTTATGAACCATATTTGTAGACAGGCCCTGTTGGGAATGGCTCTTTTTGTTCCCTTTATTGCCTCCTCCCAAAAAAATGCTCCCGCCACCTTCGACCGAATTGAGCCACCCAACTGGTGGGTGGGCATGCGTCAGACGGAGATCCAAGTTCTTTTCTATAAGCACGATGCGTCGATCAACGAGTACGAGGCGACTGCAAATTACGCCGGTGTCAACATCAAAGAGAAAGTCAAGGTGGAGAACCCGCATTACCTATTTCTAAGACTTCAGATCGATCAAACAGCAAAAGCCGGCTTGGTACCCATCCAATTTAAATCTCAAAAAAAGACGTTCACGGTTAATTATGAATTGAAAAACAAGTCCTCGGCCACCGATCGGGCGCAGGGATTCGGCTCCAGTGACGTCGTGTATTTGATATTTCCCGATCGCTTTGCCAACGGCGACACAAGAAACGACACCATCCCGGGAGTTTTTCAGGGAACGCACCGCGAAAAGCCTTACGGTAGGCACGGAGGAGACCTCAAAGGGATATCGGATCATCTCGACTACGTAAAAGATTTAGGTGCGACGGCGATTTGGATCAATCCCGTTTTGGAGAATAATCAAAAACGCGACAGTTATCACGGTTACGCGATCACCGACTTGTACAGTGTAGACAGGCGCTTTGGATCAAATGAAGAATATGTTGCACTTATCTACAAGGCCCATCAATCGGGAATCAAGATTATTCAAGACATGGTGATGAATCACATTGGAAGCGAACATTGGTTAATGAAGGATCTGCCCGAGCAAAATTGGATCCATCAATTTCCGGCGTTCACACGATCCAATTTTAGAAATGGCGTGATTCCAGATCCTTACAAATCGAAGGCAGATTCAATTCAAATGTTGAATGGCTGGTTCGATAACACGATGCCCGACGTCAGCCAAACAAATCCGTTGTTCGCGGAATACCTTATCCAAAACTCATTGTGGTGGATTGAATACGCCGGCATCGATGGGATACGGATGGACACGTATCCGTACAACGACAAATATTTTATGAAGCGCTGGGCGAATGCCCTTACTGAACAATATCCCAATTTTTCGATCGTAGGCGAGGCTTGGCTCAACGCCATTTCCCCAACGGCATATTGGCAAAAAGGAGCAAAGAATGCAGACGGCTATGACTCCAATCTTCCCTCGGTGACGGACTTTCCATTGTGCTTTGCAGTTCACAGGGCACTGAATGAAGGCGCGGGTTGGGAGAGTGGCCTCGCGCGGTTGTACGATGTGTTGAGTCAAGATTTTCAATATCCAGATGCAAATCAAAATCTCACTTTCCTCGACAATCATGACTTGACAAGATACTATCGGGTAGTGGGTAGAGATTTAAATAAATTCAAAATGGGTTTAGTTTTTTTGCTGACTACTCGTGGAGTTCCACAGCTCTATTACGGAACTGAAGCGCTGATGGACGGTGATAAAGGGGAGGGTGATGCTGAGCTTCGGAAAGACTTCTATGGTGGTTGGGCGGGAGATCGGGTTGATTTTTTCAAGCAATCGAATTTAACATCGGATCAGCAGTTGGCATACCAATTTTTAAAAAAACTATTGAATTGGCGGAAATCAAAAACCGTGATCCATAAAGGCAAGCTCACTCATTTTATCCCGCAAGACAATGTTTACGTTTATTTCAGAACCCTGGGAGAACAGACGGTGATGGTGATCTTGAATGGAAATACAAAGGAGGTAAAATTAAGTACGCATCGTTTTGCTGAATCGATCAAGGGAAAGACAAAAGCAAAAAACATTTTAACCGACGCTTCCATTCAAATTTCAGATGAAATTAATTTGCCGCCAATGACATCATTGATTTTAGAGTTGGAGTAAGCGGGCAAGTCGTCAAAACAACTACAAAAAAATTTATTTGTAGCTCCGCTATTAGCCGCTCGATTCTGACAACTCGTAGTTTTTGTTCCGTCACTCGTCGCTTGAATGGTCTTTGAGCGAGTTACGCCACGCATTGGTTCCGTATACCTAGGCGGAACAAATCCAAAAAACTATGAAAATGAAAATTGGTAAATGGAGAAGTTTGGCTTTTGTATTTCTTATTGGGCTTGCAGCTTGTCATAAAGACGAGCCCGCCGGTGTAGGCACTGCCGAAATCCAAATGACTGATGCTCCCTCTGACGATGCTTCCATAAAAAGTGTTTTTGTCACGGTCACCGCGGTGCGTGTGGATGGAAAAGCAATTTCCGGTTTCAACACGCAAACCATTGACTTGAAAGCATATCAGGAGGGAAACGTTACTTCCCTGGGAACAACGCAGCTCGCATCGGGTACCCATGGTCAAATCACATTTGTGCTTGACGTAGACCACGATGCCAACGGCAATACGCCCGGATGTTATGTCCAGACGGTAGACAACGCCAAGTACAAGCTGGGCGCGGCTGGCAATATCGAGGTGACGGTGGCTAAAACCTGGAACCTGACAGCCAACGCGACAACGACGATCGTTGCGGATTTTGATGTGCGCAAATCCATCCGTTGGTCTGCAGACAACACTATTCGCTATGCGTTCGTGAATGCGGATAATCTAAACGCCTCTGTTCGAGTGGTTGACAAAGCGAAGGCCGGGATGGTGAGCGGCACATATGCTGAGCAAAACAGCTCCAATGCCGACAAGATCATCGTCTATGCGTACAAAAAAGGGACTTTCAATGCCGCGACCGAAACCCAGGCGCAAGGCGACGACGCCATCTACTTCAAGAACGCAGTGAGCAGCGCAGAGGTGAAGGGAACCGTTTCGCAGACATTCAAAATAGCTTACTTGGAAGATGGTGACTACGAATTTCATTTCGCAGCCTACAGTAAAGATGCGGCAACTAGCCGATTTACCTTTCAAAATTTATTGAATGCGCAAGTGAAGGTAAATGGCTCGGTCGCCGATTTTGTGACCGTGAGCGGCACAGCGACCGTTTCGATCTCTTCACTCATTAACCTATAAGCTTTTGAATTTCTCTCGGCTGCATTTTGGCGGCCGAGAGATTTTTTCTAATTCGATAGAAACAACTCCACCACGCTGCCTTTTGGCTGATTCTTCAAAAATTTCAGATCAGCATTGAGCAAGCGTGCACGGCTTTCTAAGTTACTTAAGCCCAGTCCCAATGAGCCATCGGATGCAGCGACATCGAAGCCCACTCCGTCGTCGGCGATCGCAACGTGTAAGCCGCCATCCCAATTCATTCTCACTTCGATGAGGGAAGCTTTCGCATGTTTGATGGCATTGTTCACTGCTTCCTGCGTGATGCGATACACCAACAGTTGCTGATCGTTGGCCAGCGCAAAAGGGGAACCTTGATGAGAAAAATGAACAGGTACAGTAATTTTTCCATTCAGTCTTGCGCAAAATTCTTCCAACGCACTTGCCAGTCCAAACATCTCGAGCGTGGAGGGCATAAGATCCCAGGAAACAGAGCGCACTGTTTCTGTTAGCTCACTCACCATTTCCTGAATTTCTTTTTTATCTTTTTCGTCGGCGTCGCGAATCACAGTAAGCACAGAAACACGCAGTGCCTGCATCATTGCCTGAACACCATCGTGCAGGTCTTTGGCAATTCGCCTTCGCTCATTTTCTTGCCCCTCCAAAACCAGCCGCAGCGATTTTTCCTGATGGTCGATTTCCATTTGGTTCTGCTTCAGTTTTTCGTGGAGCATCCTTCTCTGATAAAAAAGGATAAAAACCACGATCGAACCTGCCATGATCAGCATGACCGCCGTGCCCACGGCCAGCAAAAGATAAAAAGGACTGGCTTCCATCGTCTCGCTAAGTTAACGACAAATTCTCTCTCAATCGCTTATTGTCTAGCCATAAGCCGTAGCAAACAACGAGGCAAAAAATGAGGCGAAAAAAATTGCGGACTGCCCAAATCACCAGCAAATTGTTGTGCAATACTTTGACCAAATAATTCAATGACAATGAAAGGGTAAACGTGCCGGCAAAAAAACAAAGCATCGCAGCCACGATCCACAGCATAGGATATTTGGTAATGTCGTTCGTCGGCATCTCTCTCATTAAATAAAAAAAATACATGATACAGCAGATGATAATGACCAAGTCGCGCATCGTACGAATGGAGCTAACTAATTCAACCCATCGGTCAATCATAAAAACAAAATATAATATCACGTAGATCACGCTCATAGCAACCACGACCTTCTTTTCCACTGGTGAATTAAAAACCGAGTAGAAAAAACCAAGTAGTATCAGTGCTTCTGTCAATGTGTAAAGATTTCCGTTCACATTTATGCCGCTGCCTTTTGAGTAAACGAGCACAATACCAATAATTTGAAAAACGAAGCTGTTGATTCCGTAGAGGACAATAATTCGAATCGGGAGACTCCGTTGAGAGAAAAAAGGAATTCCTAGCAAAACGATGAGCAAACTTCCGAATTGCTGGGAATAAATCGATATGCTATGCACCGCCGTCATAGGTCGCCGCTAGGGCAAACGGGCGGACAGGTCACCCCATCATCCAAAATAAAGGCGGCATCTGTGGTGCTCGTATCGCTGGGTGGTAAAATCGCGTTACCATTAGCGTCGACCGCAACTAGCACCATGCAGTTGGTTCCGTTGTTATTTTCAGCAAAGTGAATCCGCACGGATACACAACCTGGGATATTAAGCAATTCCTGAATTATGCTCGCATCGTACTGAATTGAATTGGTGGAATTGGAATGTTTGCTCTTGTACTTCTTCACCCAAACAATTGCATCCTTTTTGGATATTTTTTTTCCGTTAGCCATGACTATAAACTGGTTAGGGGTTAAACAATTTCTAAAAATAGAAGTTTTACGCTACCCGCAATAGGAGATATAGTAGATGATCCTATAAAATTTGTGAAGTAAGGTAAACCGTTGGGGTTGATCTCAACCCCTCGACAAGAACTGTTCAAGTTCTTGTTGTGAGAAACCAAGCCGTTGGGCCACTGTCGTGATCAGGTCCAGCTCAGCTTTGCAAAAATCGCCATCGACTTTGGCGAAAGCAATCATGTCCTGCAACTGCTTTTCGCGGTCGATCATATTTTGAGGGATAAGATACTGGTATTCTGCTGCCTTGCTGAGCATCACGTTCATGCGATCGAACGGAATACCTTTATCATAGGCGATTTTCGAAAGGGCGACGCGTTCAGCTTCTTCGATGACACCATCAGCTGCGGAGAGTGAAACAAGATTACGGAAGTGTTCTAGGTCGGTTGCCATATTACGGTTTTAAAAAAATGATGTGAAGGGAAAAGCAGCCAAAAATCGAGGAAGACTTAACTCAATTTTTAGCTCGCACTCTGATCACACGAAACCGTAACACGAAAAGGTAAATCCAAGGTGATATCACCAGCAGATTAATAACAATAATCATTGCCAACTCCATTTTTGAAATGTTTTATCTAATCTCGTCAAAAAAAACAACTCAAAAAAACGCCAACGAAAAAATTAAACGGGGTCAACATCAAAGACCACCCTGACATTCCTGTATAATTTCTCACGCGACGCTTCGGCTGTCGTTTCCAACAATCCGTTTTTTACGGATGCCAAATGGCCCTGATCTCGTGGTACCTTTAATAAGATATGGAGAAGAAATTCATTTCGGATTTTGGATACCATCGGCTCGCTCGGTCCTAATATTTTAATTCCTTTCAATTTAGGTTTCAAAGCATTTGTCACTCGTTCGGCAAACTCCCTCACGACCTTCTTATCTACATGTTTAAATGTGATTTCGATCAACCGCGAGAATGGCGGGTAAAAATTATTCCGACGATCGCTCAACTGCTCATTTAGAAAACCTATGACATCATTTGCTGTCACGAAAGAAAAAAGTTGATGCTTTGGGTTGCCGGTTTGAATGACCACTCTACCCTGCTTCTCCCTGCGCCCTGCTCTTCCGCTCACCTGCGTAATTAACTGAAACGCGCGCTCGTAAGATCTAAAATCAGGAAAGTGCATCAGCCGATCTGCATCAAAAACGGCGGCTAGACTCACGTGGTCGAAATCAAGTCCTTTCGTCACCATCTGCGTTCCCACCAAAATACCGGTCTCGCCGCTTTCAAACCCGGCGATGATATCTTCATATCCTGACTTTGTTCGCGTCGTGTCCCAGTCCATACGCCGTGTGCCGACGTCCGGAAAAAAGAGCTTTAACTCCTCTTCAATTTTTTCTGTGCCATAACCGAGTGTGAGAATTCTTTTCGAAGCACACTGTGGGCATTGATTGGGCAAGGCTTCACGATAACCGCAATAGTGACACACCATTGCATGCCGAAATTGATGATAGGTCAAGCTCACCGCGCAGTTGATGCATTTGGGCACCCACCCGCAATCTTCACACTGAACTACGGGGGCATACCCTCTCCGATTTTGGAAAAGAATTACCTGTTCTTTTTTTGAGGTGACTTCGCCGATCTCCTTCAATAACAGAGAGGTGAATTCCCCCTTGTTCGTTTTCCTTTTTCGTTCGACCGACAAATCTGCAAACAAAACCTCAGGCAAAACGGCGGTCCCAAATCGCTCAGCGAGTGAAATCAGTCCATAACGACCGGAAATAGCATGGTAATAAGATTCCGCCGACGGTGTGGCACTGCCCAAAATTACTTTCGCGTGGTGCATCTGTGCCATCACCAGGGCCACATCACGAGCATGGTAACGCGGCGCCGGATCTTGTTGCTTGTAAGAAGAGTCATGCTCCTCGTCCGCGATGATAAGACCAAGATTATCAAACGGAAGAAAAACAGAAGATCTCACGCCAACTACAAATCGGAATTTTCCAGTGAGTACGCCATTCCAAACTTCCACACGCTCGTTATCTGAAAACTTGGAATGATAAACGCCGAGCGCGCTCCCAAAAATCTTCTTCAGCCGAAGAACGATTTGGGTGGTAAGTGCAATTTCAGGCAGGAGATAAAGCACTTGATTTCCTCCCTCTAGGGCGCGCTTGATCAAGTCAATGTAAATTTCCGTCTTGCCACTGCCCGTAACGCCATGTAACAACACGGTATTCTTTTCCTCGAAGGATTTGATGATCGCGTTTCTTGCTTTCTCCTGGTGTTCGCTCAGCAGCACCGAGTGGTCTAAAGCTGAGTCGTTAAAGCCAAAACGCGGGACGGTGACTTCAAATTCTTCGAACACTTTATTTTTGATCAGTGTGCGTATCACTGAATCCGACGTCTCCTCGTCCACCAAAGAGGATTTTGTAACGCCTTTTTCATTTAGAGTTACGTCGGAAAA
>DATJJP010000046.1:0-36945 GCA_035492075.1 Cyclobacteriaceae bacterium
GGTCGCCGTGTAGATATCACTTGTCAGCTGTTTCTCTTCAATTTGATTGTCGCTTCCTTGCCATGTTCTGCTCGTGTTGTTAGTTGCGCCTTTCAATGTGTAGTTGAAAGGCGCGTGACCGGCCACCATTTCCACAAGCACGTGGCCGCCCTTTACGTCAAAACAGGTGGGGTTGCCAAGCGTCTTGACAACGGCAAAAAAATCTTTGGCACGTGCAAAGCTAAATGCATCTCGTCCTGATCCGTCGGTATCCCACTTCACCGAATAGGTAGCAATTCCATTGCTGATATTGGTGGCTTTGATGTACTCTACATTATTAGCTGCAAAATTTCCCTGACCGCTTCTGTCGATAATCAACCAGTAGCCATCCGTTGATTTTGCTAAGCGG
Organism: Cyclobacteriaceae bacterium; assembly: GCA_035492075.1. GTDB lineage: Bacteria > Bacteroidota > Bacteroidia > Cytophagales > Cyclobacteriaceae > ELB16-189. The sequence goes on from DATJJP010000046.1 coordinate 389, forward strand.
CTCACGTCGACTTGCAGCGTGGTTTTCATTTGGCTTGCTGAAAGACCACTCGCTTCCATCATCCAATGGCGCTGCACAACGGAGAGCAAGGTATCGGCTCCCAATTTGTCTTTCAGCGAAAGCCCGTTGTCTCCCCAGATCAGGAAATCACCGTTGTTGATCGTGGACTTGTTGTCTTGGTTGGAGGTAGCGATCGCACCAACGCTGACAACCAATAAACTTGAGTCATAAATGCTTCCCGACTGCTTTTGAGTCAGTAAATAACCATCATCTCGTCCAATGCCGGCGATATTGTTTGTATAAACCTTGTTCTTATCTGCATCCCACAATACTTTTTGGTCTGAGCCAACATAATTGTGGCCGTTGTGGCCAATACCGTATTTGATGCCCAGGTAAGTCTCCAATTGGGCGCGCTCCAAAAAACTGATCGCTCTATTATATATGAGGAGTTCTGCGAGGGTACCTTTGAGTGGGTTGTCGGTACGCGTCTTGCCGCTGGTACCTAGCGAAAGAAATGCTTCGGCGGTAGCTTGCGTGGCACTTGTCCATGTCTGGATGATGGTACTCGAATAGGCCTTATTTTCATTCTTCCCATAATTGTCGGCAAGGGTATCGGGGTTGGTGATTTTTCTGGTCGTGGCAAAAACATTGCGTGTAATCGAGTTTTCTGTTCCCCATATTCCGCGCTCAACGGTATCCGGCGTTTGGTAAACAGCGATCACCGAGAAATCCATAAGGCCATCAAAGCTCAGGGGAATTTTGAGATAGTCGTCAATACCATCGAAGGTGAGGACAGGATTGAAATTCATGGTTGCCCCTGTGGACGGAAACTGCCCGTTACTCGCGGTCGCATTATTTTTATGGCCGCTTCCGTCAAGCCATGTCAACGGCTGGACTCCATAATTAGGACGTAGCCAGACACGAGGACCCGACGCGGTGTCCAAGAGCTGTGCATTTACTGCGATGGATAAAAAGAAAATGAAGCTAAACGACGAGAGACGTAAAAGTTTTTTCATAGGCTGTATTGTAGAGCTTGACAGGCGGTTGCCTTCTATTATAGAACAGTGTCGAGATCAAAGCAGCAACAAGACAGGGAGTTTTCATTCAAAATATTTCCGTACAAAGAAATGAACTGCCATTCATATATGATCTAGGGTAAAAGTAATTCTGTTGCTCGTGTAAGATTCACCACCGGAATCAACGGATACTTTCATAGGCTACAGGCGCGTATGCGCTTTCTCTACTTACATAAGAGCACTTTTTTTGAAGTAAGATTTGTATTGAATTTCAAATATCCACCGAAGTAGATGGGGCGCACATAGGAGTAACTCCTACGTGCGCCCTCGCTCAGTTGAAACGGAACACGAGGTGGCGTTAAAAAAAAATATCAGATTCAGTTCGTCAGGTATAAATGTCGTTTCGTTGGTGTTTACGAAAAGTCTGTCGGAAAGGCTTGGTGTATGCGGAAGACATCACGATATTTGTAACAGATTAAAGCCAACTATAGACAAGATTATCCCCCGAGGTCCAGGACTTTGGGGGATTTTCTTTTATATACATCGGGTTAGCGTACTTTTACTCGACATACGATCGATTTCCATTGCAAGTCGAAATCAAGCCATGTGGTGTTGACTTTGTGCCCTTGGGCTTTCGATATTAAGCCCCCGTTGATTATGAAAACGCTATTGATTACCCCGGAAGGTTTGGAAAAATTGAAAGCCGAATTGGATCACCTGTGGCGGGTGGAGCGGCCCGACACCACCCAAAAAGTATCGTGGGCGGCAAGTCTGGGAGATCGTTCCGAAAATGCAGACTATCACTACAACAAAAAACGTTTGCGGGAAATCGATCGGCGCATACTCTATTTACGCAAACGCATCGATGATTTGAAGGTCGTGAATTATTCACCCTACCAAGAAGGCAAAGTATTGTTTGGCGCCTGGGTGGAGGTAGAAAATCAAAAGGGCGAAAAAAAACGTTTCCGTATCGTTGGCTACGATGAGATTTTTGACACCAAGGATTACATCTCCATTGACTCGCCCATGGCGCACGCCCTGATGAAAAAAGAAGTGGGCGATGAAGCCATCGTAAAAACCGGGATGGGTGAATTTATTTGGCGGGTCGGCAAAATTGAATATCAGAAATAGTCATCGGCGTCACTTCATAAACACAAATGAACTCAGAAAGCCCTTGGGGATATCTAGGTAAAAATTGGGCGATAGGCGTTAGATCCTTTTGTTTCCCAAACGTCAATTCAGCGATCGTGCTAGGTAATTGCTCCGTTTTACTCATCGATGGAAGGTTCTCTTAGGAGTTACTCCCGTTCGACGAGGCCATTTCAAATATTAGGTTTTTTCTTTGACTCAGGTAATGTTTTAGGTTTTCATCCTAACCCCAAGAGTCACATGAAAAAGTTAACTGCATTATTGGTCCTCATCCTATTTTTTCAAGTTGGCTACAGCCAGGGAAACTTGGATGTCATCAAGGTCCCCGATCCAGCTAACCCGGGAGAAACCATTGACTGTAATCAAAGAGGCTCGGCCAAAAACGGCCGAACAAAGAACAGTCAACTGGCCTGGATCGGCAACCCCGAAAAAAATAGATGGGATATCCCGGATCCTTCCAAGGTGAAAACCATCAGGATTGAAGAGTTGATTGCAAAGAATGCCGACAAAAAGAAATTTAAATCGGGGACTCCCGTGCAGGTAACGGCCTATGTGTACGATGTAAAGCCGGGCGGTGTAGAATCGTGCAATTGCGGAACCAAAGCGGCCAGCTTTAAAGATACTCATATTGAACTTACACCCGATGATAACAAAACGTCTGCAGAATATCGGATGGTAGTGGAGGTTACGCCGCGTCTGCGAATGATCATGAACAAACAAGGAACAGATTGGTCGACGACGACACTGAAAAAGGAAATTTTAGGTCATACTGTTACTATTCAGGGTTGGCTTTTCTATGATGAAATTCATGAGCCGCAGTCATTTTCCACACATCCCGATGGCAGTGGCAATTGGAGGGCGTCCTGCTGGGAGATCCACCCGATCACTAGTATTGAAGTGGTTGACGCAACGGAAGACGATATGGCGGCCGCAGGAGACGACGACGAATTTGAATCCATTCGGCCTACCTCGGGACCTATTTACAGGGGAACGGGTGGAACGAGCAACCCACCCGAAGGACCTGTTAATAAAAGCCCGGGCGAAATACTTTCGATCATTATTCTCGGCGCTCTCCTAGGTATTGTCGGACAATTGATCCGCGTTGTGGTCGGGTTGAAGAAATTGAAAGATACCAGCGTGAGCAAAGCACACTACGAAGACCAATTTGATTTGAAGAAACTGGTGATGTCAATAATCTATGCGGGGGTCATCGGCTTGGTAGCTGGAGCGCTAATGGCGGTTGACAATCTTGATAAGATCTGGGATAAGTCCACTATTCTGGCGGTCATCGCTGCGGGGTATGCAGGGGTTGATTTTATAGAAGGTTTTTTGACAAAAAATATGCCCGATCAGGGGTCACCGGCCAGTGCGACGACGCATACAAAAATTGTGACTCCGCCCAAAGAAGGACCAATAGCACAGTAGGGGCCCAAAAAATCGGAAATGGACTTGGTCACAAATACGATTATCAAAAGGAAAAACGCCAGTGAAGGCGGTTTGATTGGGGGGTGGTTCTCTTTTGAAAAGAACGGTCAATTATATGGTATTTCATGCAATCATGTCATCGCGAATATTAATGCATGTAGAGTAGGTGACATTCTTGCCAACGAAAAGAATGATGACATCGGAGTTCTTTCGCATTGGTTGCAGTTGAAACCCGCGCAGAACGGATTTACCAATAAAGCAGAATTTGCGCTGTTCTTACCCAAACCCAACCTTACTCCTCTTTGGCGCTCAAAACCAAACGGCTTTGTCAATGGAACAGTTGACGCGCGCGTAGATTTTCGGTGCGATGACTATGCGTCGCGTGGAACTATAACAAATATGAGTCATCCCGTTTCGATAACGTGGAATAATATAGACTATCATTTTCGATGCATTGAGGTTAAATCAGAGACCAATGGTTCTTTTTCAAAACCAGGCCACTCCGGGGGATCCGTCTATTGTGATGAAAAGTTGCTCGGCATAATTCTAGGAATCAATGAAACAGGTGATAAAACCTATGTTGTTCCATTTGCGGATGGCATATTGAATTTAGTGGCGCTAGCGATCTGAAATGAAGTGCGGATCAAGTCCGTTGTTCATTTGTCTAGAGGTAAAGCATCCGTCGTGGATTTCTTTGAGGGCTGATTTTTTACGAGTCCATCGAACCGGAAATCATCCCAGGTAAGACCTCAGTAGTCTGTTTCGTGAAGCCAATTTCAATCGATGCGTCGCCTGGTCTTTGATTTGACGCACCCGCTCTTGAGTAAGTTTGAAAACGAGTCCGATCTCCTCCAAGTTGAACTGCCGAGTATTATTCAAACCAAAATACATCCCCAGAATCTGCGATTCCCTTTCAGTTAACATTGAAAGAGCACGTTGCACTTCTTTCTTTAGAGAGTCGGCCAATACACCTGAATCGGGAGTGGTTTCATTCTCATCCCGGAGTACATCCAATAACCTGGTGTCATTTTCACCTTGAGCAAAGGGTGCATCTATTGATAAATGACGACCGACCAGCTTGAGATTATTTTTTACTTCATCTTCCGTCACGCCTATAGCTTCAGCAAGCTCTTCGATCAGAGGCTCCCGTTGAAATTTTTGTTCGAGATCGGATAAGGCTTTCGATATCTTAGACAATGCCGCAACGCGGTTCAATGGCAACCGTACTATCCGCGACTGCTCCGCCAATGACTGCATGATCGCCTGGCGAATCCACCATACGGCATATGAAATAAATTTAAACCCACGGGTTTCATCAAATCGCTGTGCAGCTTTAATCAACCCTACGTTACCTTCATTTATAAGGTCGCCCAACGGAAGTCCGGAGTTTTGATATTGTTTCGCAACAGAAACGACGAAGCGAAGATTTGCCTTTATCAACTTTTCCATCGCCACCTGATCACCTTCTCTTATGCGCCGGGCGAGGTTTGCTTCGGCCTCGGAAGTAACCAAATCCACTTTCCCTATTTCTTGCAAATACTTATCTAGAGATTGATGCTCTCTGTTGGTAAATTGTTTATTGATCTTAAGTTGTCTCATGGGTATGGGTAGAGTGAAGAACTAGAATTCCTGCGATAACTACAATCAATCCTATAATACACCGATCGTTTATATCGGACGTCTCCGGCCTTTTAAAGTGAATGCAATTCCGCCAATGACAAGAACAACACCTGTCAGCCGCGGCCATTGAGCAGTATGGACTTGCTCTTTGTCGATGTGAACTGGCGTAGTGTCAACTGCTCTCTTTGCGGTAAAAAAAATAATATCGGAACAAATAAAGGTCGCGAGTCCAACAATGGCTAGTCCCACTCCAAGTGTTGATATTCTCATAGTCCTTGTTTTAGCATAACATATTGCGGCTTTTTGAAGATGGAGTTTGCAAAAGGCGACGTGACTTCTGTTTGTGGGCGGACCAGTTCATTTTGGCAAAACCGTGAATGCTCGTCATTCTATCCGATGCTGTTTTTATTTAACATCGCGGTGTCTAGTTTATTCGTTTCTGTCTATTAACGAGCTCCTGATTGCCGATTTTTACTTGAGCAGCTTTTCCCGCGAAGGTTAAGTATACACTCCCCACATCATCAGTTGATGTCAAATTGAGAATGCAACAAGCCCATTTCTCCCAGTATAGATTTTTCATGATGGCAGAGGCTCCCGAAGACGGGCTGGTGTAAATATTGTCGTCAACTCTGCCATTGTCACCAAACTTGTTTCTTAATGCTTCGATCAGTTCCTTACTAGATTGCTTGTCCTTGTAGGCCACTCGTATCACTGACAATGAGTCATTGTAGAAGAAAAAGCTGATATCAATTTTATCACCGCCTTCTGTTAGTTGATTTCTTAAAACATAAAGCGACATATTGGTTGTTCGAATGTTAGAGAACAGTTGCAGCGAATTATTTTCAGGAGTCTTCTGATTTTTTTGTAGAAAATTGGAGAGCGGCGTGCCTAGCTTGAAACCGTGAAATTCATTGGGCGTTACGGACTGCCCCATTGCTATTGTGGCGATGCCAAATATCAATAATGTCGTGCTCATTATCCCGGCCTTTGATTTTAGGTTTTTCATTTCTTATCGATTAACGTGTTAAAGTGTACTATGTACTTTTTCAAAAAAATTATACCGCAACAGATGTAGTGACGGCTTTTTTACTTCTTCAAAAATTCACGTCGATATCGGTCAGAAGTGAATTTCGATCTGAGTTTTCTTCAACTCGCCGCAAACCGTTTCACCTCGTTTGAACAAAAATGAGTTTAGAGTGATCGCGATGTTGTCGCTACTCTTTCTGTTTCTTCGATTTATCTATAACCGTAATTAACGGATTTCCTGGCACCATTAGAGAATTGCCAGAAGTCTCTGATACTTCGAAAGAGGGCTCACCAACTACATTTTGTAGATTATAAATAGTAGAGTAGATACCATCGATCGTTCGGTTCTCACGGAAGATATTGACATCATTTCCATCATAAATCGTAATCGTAATGGTCTCCTTGCCGACATGGGTAGTAGTGAACAAATAACGATTTTCACCAAGGTTGACAATTCGCGAATACGTTGGAGCCGTGTCATTATTGTAGTCAATCTGTACACTTTGTTTATCTGTTCCATTCTCGGTATACACTGTGTAAATCCCCATTGCCACCGAAGACAGGTTTACCGGCATCGAAAAACCTGTTTGATTGTGAATCTGCCTTCTTACTAAAGCATGTCCCTGAGAATCCTTTATCGTAAGTATCACTTTTCCAGGTTTGCGATCGGTGTAGTTGACCACATAAACATTGGAAGAATCTTTCCTTGTGACGCTAAGAACTGGTTTTTCGGCGCCGTACGAGACGTATGCGGTACTAATCATCAGGAACAAAGCAATGGCCATTAATTTTAATTGCATAAATTTTTTTAAAAAATGTAACGTCGAATCCCTACTAAAGGTGGCCATTTCTAAAACAGGGAACCTTACATCTCAACCACAATTGATTACACATTTCACGGATTCGCATTTGTTTCCGGGGAGGAAATTTTCCCATGACAGGTCGAACAACTACCTAATTTTTCAAAGAAAAATCTAAACCAGGCGCAAAACACCTTCCAGAAGATCAAATCAATTCTGTTCTAAGGTTGCCTGGTGAACAAACCCATCATTTCAATAAGGTCGGCGTCTATCTATCAATAGTGCTGAAGCTCCGCAAAAAGGGTTTCAAGCTCTATCCGTGTCTTGTTGAGTTTTGACTCCAGTTTACTGAACATCTTCTCCCTTCCATCTTTTTCAAAAAGAAAGTCCTCATCACAAAGAATCGGGAATCTTCTCTTCAGCATTATTTTCTGCTCGCGCCAGCTTCTTACAATGTTCATTGGTGAGTTAGTTATTTTGTCAAGTCTTCCTGTTAATAGTACTTCATTTTCATGATCACTTTCTTGTCACCCGTAAGTAAAAAACGAAAGTCTTTGTATACTGGCCTTTTCAGCGAAGTATGGTAGTAGTTTGAGAAGGCATGGCCTTCCTTCGGCAAAAACCATCCAAAATCAAGTTTCAAATTATTATTTTCGTCATCCAATAACGCAATCCCCATATTTTTTGAAGTAAACCCCCGACAAGTTACGTGTAGAGAATCGCCGGTTACTTCGGATTTAGAGACCACCAGCTTTAGGAACCCCGTTTCACTTGGAAAGGGCGTACTATCATCAAAGAACTTGAAACGCAGAACACCATCGTGATTGCGAATGTCTGTTACAGTAATGGTGATGGAATAGGTCTCCTCTCTTTTTGTGGTCGCATGCACCATCCGGTTCCCCTGGATACTGGCTTTAGCAGCAATCACATCATTCTGCGCACTACTTAGTGCAGGAAGTGCCATTGCACTCAAGAAAAACACTCTTCTTAGGGAATTCATGTAGCGCATGATTGAATTTCATGCGACAGGTGAAGGTACAACAATAACCACTCGTAAGTGTTACATACTTCACTTGTTTTCAAGATTGATTTTCCGCTTTTCCCTCAGTGTATTTCATTTCTCGCATCCCCCGCTTATGGCCGCAAATCAGTGATGGATGCAACATATTGCTAAAGTTACGTAAAACAGGTGTGCCTAACGGATTCGATCTTTGTACGACAGCCAAAGGAGGCGGCATGATGAAATGAATGGCATTAATGGTAAAGCAATCAAAAAATAAGGCCCGTCACTTGCCAAGAGATGAACGGAAAAGAAAGCACAAGCGCAATTCGAATTCGGAATTGATGTTTTGGGCAATCTCAAAAAATCAACATCTTCTCAACAACGGGAGCAATAAATCTTTTTGAATAAAAAAATGAGAAACGAAATTAACGACGACAACATTTATAAGGAGGGTACTATCATTTCCGCCAAAACAGCCCCGGAAGTGAAGTTGCTCATCATGAAGTATCGGCAGCGAATTTACTATTGTTCAGCCTTGGATCATCCCGAGCAAAATAACTTTGCTTATTTTGAGAGAGAGCTGATCCCGCCAATAGCCTCAGACCTACTGGCAAGAAATCAAGCTGGCTAACGAAGCACTCAAAACTTGTAAAATCAAAAAACAATCACGTTTTCATACGCCGATGTTTTCATGCCCATCCGTCAGTTCATTCGTTTTTGAACTTAATGGTGCATAGATTTCCCTGACACTGCCTACGATTTCAAAAGATACTGCACCATTCCGCACGATAGTGTTGGGTCGTTCTGTATCCGGATCTTGTTATCCGGTGCGCAAAACGATACCCAATAACCTACTGATCGTCACCATTCGCACCAAATAGCTTCGAAAAATTGATTTTTACTCAACGTTAAGCCCCGTTAAATCATGTTAAACCTTGTTAATATCTTCTCAATAATAGAAAGATATTAATATATTTGACACACTCTTTTTAATGAGTGATTCCATGAAAGGATACATCGGCGAATTTGAGGAGCTTGTCTTGTTGACGATTGCTAGCCTGGGCGAAGAGGCCTACGGGGTTGCGATCAAGGAGAGTATCGAAACCAGAAGCGATCGCAGTATTAGCATTGGTGCCTTACACTCAACAATTACACGACTGGAAGAAAAAAGATTGATCACGTCCTGGCTTGGAGATCCTACCCAAGAGCGAGGGGGAAGAAGAAAACGTTTCTTTGAAATCACGCATCAAGGCAAGATAAGTCTCCACCATGTCAAGGATTTAAGGGATGAACTTTGGAAACTTTCCAGAACCACGCTTTCACTCGCTAAATGAAAAAGGAAAACATCAAGCCACCTGCGTTCGCCGAGAAGTTCTTTGAGTGGTATTGCCGTAACGCTGCCATTGAAGACCTGCATGGTGACATCGACGAATTGTTTTATGCCAACCTTGAACGAATGAGTGTCGCCAAGGCCAAGTTCAAGTATTGCCAACAAGTGCTATCGCTGGTGGTTTCATACGCTGTCAAAAAACGAAAAAAGAAATCCAGTTATCATCCGTACACATTAAATCAATCTGTTATGATCGGCAACTATTTTAAAGTGGCTTCGCGCAACATACTCAAGCACAAAATGTATTCGTTCATCAATGCGTTTGGTTTGAGTATTGGCATCGCATTTTGCATGTTGATTTATCTCTTCATTCGAGACGAAAAGAGTTTTGATCAATTCCATTCGAATAAAAATCAGATTTATCGAATGGAGGCCAAAAGAAACTCAAAGAATCCGCCCACGCGCGACGCCGCGCTTCAACTCGGGCTTAGAAACGTCTTGAAAGAGGAATTGCCTGAAGTAAAATATGCCACCCGTTTCAACAGTGGCAGAGCAGTAACATTGCATTACCGCGACAAAATCTTTTCTGAGAAGATCGCTTACGTGGATGCTGATTTTTTTAAGATGTTTTCTTTTAAGCTGTTGGCCGGCAATGCAGAAAAGATTTTCCAAAATAAAAATGAAGTGGCAGTCACCCCTGAAATTGCGGAAAAGTATTTTGGGAAAGAAGACGCGATGGGAAAGACCATTTCCATAGATAATGGAGGCGAAAAGCTTTTTACCGTGGCTGCGATCATTGAAGCTCCGCCTGCCAATTCAAGCCTTGATTTTCAGATACTAGTGCCTACAGAGAGCATGCGCGGATACGAAAGACAAGTTGAGGATTGGAGCTCATTCGGTACAAATTGTTTTGTCCAACTCCTAGACCGTGCCGATTCTGCCCGATTCCATACCAACCTCGTCAAATTCGGTCAAAAGTACATGGGCAATATCGAACTTGTCTTCACTCCTCTCACTGACGTGCACCTGATGAAGTCGATTGGATGGCATAAGGTAAGCGATCCGCAATATGCATACATTCTCGGGGGGATAGCTGTGTTGATTTTGGCCATTGCTTGCATCAACTATATTTCGTTGGCCCTCACTACGTCTGCGTCGCGCAGGAAAGAAGTGGGCGTGCGGAAAGTAACCGGAGCGGGTCGTTTACAACTTATCTATCAATTTGGAATTGAATCTTTGCTGTTGGCGTGTATCTCTATGTTCATTGGAATAATGCTTGTCATTCTCTTTCTTCCGTCATTCAATCAATTCACCGGAAAAGAAATTGCAATTGACTGGAAAGATTGGGCCGAGTTACTGACCATCGGCCTTGCGCTCACTTTCATTGTTGGTTTTTTGGCGGGAAGCTATCCGTCCATTTTTCTATCTCGTTTTCAACCGGCGTCGGTTTTGAAAGGACATTTTACTTCTCAACTTCAGGCCAACTTTACAAAACCACTTGTGGTGTTGCAATTCTTTTTATCAGCAAGTCTTATTATTTGTTCTGTGATTATGTATCGTCAGATGAAATTTGTGGCCACGAAAGATCTTGGTTACAATAAAGATCAAACGCTCGTCATCCAAACACAAACGGGATGGAGGGATAAGCAAGCCAATAAAATAGTGGAACGATTTAAAACGCGTGCTCAGGGCGAGAGCGGAATCGTCTCTGTTGCCGGCACGGGCTCTTCTTTCGCTCAAGGGGTCGGTCGTTTTTGGTACAAAATCAATGAAGAAGAAAAGGCGGCCTACGTTTATGCCGTTGATCCGAGTTACCTTTCAACACTCGGCATCCACCTTGTGCAGGGCAGAAATTTCGATGCGAATGTATTTTCAGATTCGTCTGCGGTCATCGTAAACGAAGCATTGGTGAAAGACCTGAACTGGGCCGATCCTTTGAACGAACATTTGAATTGGCGGGAAGATACGGTTGGCCTTGGGTCCAAAGTGATTGGCGTAGTGAAAGACTATCACTTCCTATCACTCGAAGAAAACATAGAACCCATGTTTCTCACCATGGACCAATTTTTCGGTTATCATACCAAAATGCTGGTTCGGGTAGAGGCGGGAAATGTTCCAGCCTCCCTGGAAAAAGTGCAGCGTCTGTGGAAAGAACTTTTTCCCGACAAATCTTTCAACTACTCGTTTCTTGATCAGGATGTAGCGAAACAATATGAAAGCTATGAGCGATGGATGAGTATCACCGGTCTTGCCACCGGATTTGCGATTTTGATTTCTTGCATGGGTTTGTTCGGTTTGGCGGGCATCAATGCCGTAAACCGAACGAAAGAAATTGGAATCAGAAAAGTATTGGGTGCCGAGGTGGCCTCGATTTTTATTTTACTCAACAAGCAATACGTATGGTTGTCGTTGATTGCCTTTGTCCTGGCCGTGCCCTTATCCTGGTATCTCATGAACAGGTGGCTTGCGAGTTTCAAATTTTCCATCGCGATTAGCTGGGAATTATTCGCACTGAGTACGTTGGCAGGGTTGGTGATCGCACTGGCAACGGTAAGTTATCACGCGTTTAAAACGGCGGCCGTGAATCCCGCCGAAACGTTGAAGTACGAATGACCGGCCTGACCTTAAGCCGCTGCCTCTCCACACACTTTCGCTTGTCTTTGATTATTCACTTTTCAAGCTATTTACGGGATTCATAAGTGCTACTTTAATCACTTGAAAAATAACGGTGAGAAATGCAATTGAAATGGCAAAGATTCCCACAAACAAAAATATGGTCCAGCTAATGGTAATCCGATTTGCATAATCTTGAAGCCATACATTCATGAAATACCAAGCCAAAGGGGAAGCGATAGCAAACGCAATCATTATCAAATTCAAAAAATCCTTCAGCAGGAGATGGGCGATGTGTATTAAAGAAGCGCCCATGATTTTTCTGATGCCAACTTCCTTAGTACGATTGACACCCGCAAGTGCCACCAACCCCAACAAACCGAGGCAGGCAAGAAAAATGGAAATACCACCGGCCCATCCCACCATGGCGCTCCATCTTTGTTCGGAACGATAATAGTTACTAATATCCTCATCAAGAAAACTGAATTTCATGGGGACACCAGGTGCAGCAATATCCCACGCCTTCTGAATCACATTCAATGCTGCTGCGTTGCCGGAATTGATGCGCACGTAGAAGTGGCTGTACCCATTGTCAGCGGATGTTGCAAAGAGTTGATTCTTAATCCCCTCGCTCAGCGGTCGATACGAAAAATTTTTGACCACGCCGATGACGTGTGCCATTCGGCCTTGGAAGTGCTTTATCTCTTGCCCTACTGCGCCTTGGGCAGTCCATCCCAATGCATGCGCCATCGTTTCGTTAATGATGACGCGTCTTATGGTGTCATTGACCGCAACGGGTTCAAAGTCTCTTCCGGCAATTAATTTCATTCCAAGCAACTTGATGTAGTCGGCATCAACAATATTCACGGCTGCCGAGAGACCTTGGTCCGAGTATCCCAGCAAATCGTTGCCCGCACCAAGGCCTGCAGCTGCACTTGCTACTCCCACAATCTCGGGGTTGTTTGCAACCGCCTGTCTGAACACAGGAAAAATCTTGTTCGCATCCACTTCAGTGGCGTCTATTGCCACGACATTTTCCCGGTTGAACCCAGGGGTTTTGTTAATGAGGTAATTGGTCTGCTGTAGAATGATAATTGTAGACACAATTAAAATAATGGATAGAGCAAACTGAAATGTGACTAATGACTTGGTAAAAAGATTTGAGCCACCCATCCGTATTTTGTTTTTCAAAACTTCAACGGGTTTGAAACTGGATAAAACCAGCGCGGGATAACTGCCTGCCATTAGGCCAACTACCACCACAAGGCTTATGAGGATAAGAATCATTTGCGGATATAAAAACGAAGAGAAGCTTAGGTTCCTCCCTGACAATTGATTGAACCAAGGTAAAAGTAAATAGGCCAGCATCAGGCCAAGAATTGCAGAAAAAAAAGATAACAGCAACGCTTCGGCATAAAATTGAAAAACCACTTGATGTTTTCCCGCACCGATCACCTTGCGAACGCCCACTTCTTTGCTTCTGACTGCGGATCGCCCGATTGCTAGCGTAGTAAAATTAATGCAAGCGATCAGCAATACACCACCCGCAATGGTCAACAATATCCAAATGGTCTTGGGATTGATTACTGCATAATCGACGAACGCCCATCCGTTGAACCAACTATCCGTATGTATGTTAAGTAAGGGTTGCAATTTCAGCGTGACAGGCAGTTCTTTTTTTGTCCAGTTGGTTACACCCATATCTTTGAACATACTCAACGGGGTAAACGTGTGGAGAAATCGGTCCATGGCTGCCGGATCATGGGGCAACGTGCTTCCCGGTTTAAGTTGAACATAGGTTTGTTTGACCGTTGGATGCCAATTGCGACCAATAATGAACGAATCAGGATTGTGAGATTCGGTGAATGCAAAACTTCCGAGGATATCAAATCGAATACTCGAATTTTCAGGAACGTCTTCCGCCACTGCCGATATCGTAAATGGATAAAATGAATTTCCGAGCTGTATCTCTACGGTCTTACCAATTACATCATCGGTTCCGAATATTGTCTTTGCTCGGGAAGATGTCAGCGCAATATCGCTTACGTCATGCAAGGCCGTTGCCTTGTTGCCATATTTCAATGGAAAGTTGAATACGGAAAAAAAAGAGGGATCGGCAAAACCGACCGATGCATGAATTATTTTGTTATTGGCTTGCACCAGGTTTTCTCCCCAAGGCAATTGCATCTGCACATAGCTCACAACGTCGGGCAGCCCTTCCTTCATTGCCTCTGCCAGCGTCTGCTTTTTAAATGAACTAAATTCAGTATAGTAGATTTCATTCTGCGAACTGTTCTCATTTCCCCACAGCGACTTGTCCCAAACGTTGTAAACCCGATAGATGTCGGCTGCATCCCCATGAAATTTGTCAAAACTGAATTCATTGACCGCAAACAGCAACAGCAGACAGAAGCAACCTATACCCACGGCCAATCCAAAAACATTTATGAATGCAAGCGCCTTCTGCTTCATTAAATTACGAAAGGCAATTCGGAGATAGTTAAGTAACATAGTGATGGGATTCAGCTCAAGCGAAACATGGTTTCTTAGGATAATTTCAGGTCTTGTATAGCGGATGCAATTCCACGCAAATTCACGGCGGGCACGTTTTGCTCCAAACCTTCGCATGTCACGATAAAATTCCTCCGTGAGGTCTCCTTCGATCTCTTCAAACGACCTTGTGGGGCAGATGACTCGCAACAATCTCAATGCCCACCGTGGTGGCCGAGCGCTTTCCCTTTCCATATTTACTTTGTTGGTTGCTGCATATTATTCGGTACGCAAACTCTCGACCGGATTCGCACGCGCGGATTTTATCGCATGGAAGCTCATCGTGATCAAAGCGACTGAAAGAGCAATTGCTCCGGCAGCAAGGAACTCAACAATGGAGAGATCAATCCGGTAGGCAAACTTGGAAAGCCAGTCCTTCATGAAATACCAGGCGATCGGTGTTGCCACGCAGATACCTACTGCAATCAAGACAATGAATTCGTTGGTTAAGGAAATCACGATATTGAAAACACTCGCCCCCAGCACCTTGCGTACGCCAATCTCTTTCGTTCGCATTTCTGCTGTGTACATCGATAAACCGAAGATGCCCAAGCAAGAAATGAAAATGGTGATCATCATAGAGAGATTCATGAGGGATTCTGTCTTCTGTTCAGCCTCGTGCATCCATTGTATTTCCTCTTCGACAAAATGATAGTTGAAAGGTTCATCCGGAAATAGTGCTTTAAAACGCTTCTCGACCTGAGCCATTATCTCTGGCGCCCTGCCACTCGCGACGACCTCTTCGGGAAACTTCACGGCAACGCTATGCTCAAATTCGTTCCAATGGCCAACCACTGCAGGGCCTATGGCTTCATGGAACGATTGCTCGTGAAAATCCTCCACCACACCGACGATCGGGTAAGGTTTGTCATTGAAGTACAAAAGTGATCCTAGCGCAGCTTCTGCATTTTTGAACCCCAGCACCTTGCGATAGTAATCGTTTATCACCAGTTCTCTCAGACTGTCGCCATTAGCTATATTTCTTCCCGCTAAAAATCTAAATCCATATAGCGTGATGAAATCGGAATTTCCGGCTTTGACTGAAACCTCGGTCTCTACCATCGTATCCCCTTTATATTTAAACATGTTTGTCATCTTGGCAAATCCCATGGGCGGTACGCTTTGAAGTGCTACACCCACTATTTCCGGAATTGACTTAAGTTCATTTGCCAGCATTTTCGTTCTAGATGTTCTGTCGTTCCAATTGGTGCGGAACGTGGCGATGGCATGTGTGGAGAAGCCGCGATCTTTTGTCTGCATGAACCGGATCTGATCACGCATCACCAGTGTAGCCACAATAAAGAACAAAGAAATCGCGAACTGAAAAACGATCAAGCCTTTTCGCAGGTACCACTTGTTGCTGCCGCGATGCCCCGCCGTCCCTTTCAGGCTTATTGCGGGTCGATAGGCGGAGGCCATTTGTGCCGGATAAAAGCCGGCCAGCAAGGTGGTCAAAAACGTCAGAGAAAGTATGAATACCCAAAGACCAGGACTTGAAATGTCAAAAGAGGCACCCCCAGGAATATAATGGCCTAGAAAACTGAGTGCGGGTTTGACTGCAAGGATGGCTACTGTCGACGCAAAGGCTGTGAGAACCAGTGTCTCCACGAGGAACTGGAACACAATATTGATCCTGTAACTCCCTAGCGTTTTTCGGATACCGATCTCGCGAACTCTTTTTAGCGATTGCGCGGTGGAAAGATTGACGAAGTTGATGACGGCCAAAATCAGGATGAACCCCGCGAGTCCTATTAAGGCATAAAGTGTGGTCAGAAGTTTCGACTCTTCATGGTCGTTGTTGTGGAAATGAATGGATGGCAACGGCATAAGTTCTACTCTCTGCGGAGCATTCTTGTCTTCCGGGATATGCTTTCGGAATGACGCCGTCATCAGATCCGAAGTTTGTAAACGTGACACTCCCTTTTTCAATTTGACAAACGCTTGCGAAGAGTGCATGTACCATTGCCAATTGTCCATCGGGATCACCTGCTTCAGGAAACTGCCTTCTACTGTACTCATCGAGAGTATCTCCGTGACGCGAAAATCGGTGTTCTCTTTCCAGTCCTGAACAACGCCTGCTACCGTCACTTGCAGAGAGTCATTATAGATAATTTCTTTGCCGATCATTTGGTGAGCTGGCACCGAACCAAAATAGGCATGCGCCCGCGATTCGGAGAGAACGACTTTGAACGGATCTTTGATCACGCGTGGATTCCCCGCCAGCCATCGATATTGGAAGATGTCAAAATACTCAGGACCCGCAATGATGAGCGAACTGGTTTGCCGTTCGAAATGCTTTGGTGGATTGGCTCCATCGGGCACGCTGATTTTGGGATCATACTGAAAATAGCCCGCCACGGTCTCGATTCCCGAAACTTCTTGGCGCATTGTGAAAGGTGTCGGAGGCGGGACACAAATACATCGCGCCTCTTTGTCGTTTGATTTGGCAGTGATTTCCAAACGAAAGATTCGGTCTTCGTCGGGAAAAAATCTGTCGAAACTAAATTCGTAACTGACCACCAGGTAGATGATCAGGCAAGCACAAATTCCGAAAGCCAAACCAAAAACATTGATCATGCTATAAGCAAGGTTCTTGGTGACTGTTCGCCATGCAATTTTAAAGTAATTGGAAAACATCGCGAGCGTATTTAAGTGAAAGGAATATTTGTTTCTCGAAACGATTGCCGGCCTTGCGTAACGAACAACGTTCCATGCAAATTCTCTTCTGGCGCGTTTTGGTCCGAACCTCCGCAAGTCGCGATAGAATTCCTCCGTGAGGTCTCCTTCGATTTCTTCGAACGATTTCGCGGGGCAGATGATCCGGAGCAGCCGTATTGCCCATGTAGGCGGAACGGGTTGATATTTTTTCATGCCCCGTACACTTTTAGTTGCGGCACCATTTTCCACAATTCCATCCTTGACTCCTGCATGGTTTTAAGCATTGCCATTCCTGCGCTGGTGATGGTGTATATTCTTTTCCTTCTACCGCCGCGTTCGTTGGTTGAACCCCCAAACTCCGATCGGATATATCCCTTGTCCTCCAAACGGTAAAGGGCAACATGGACGCCGCTGAAGTTCACATTTCTGTTGAGTTTCTCTTCAATCTGTGCGACGATGGCGGCGCCGTACGCATCGCTCTTAAGTGCAGCAACCAATATGAGCACCAGTTCTTCAAACTCTCCGAGGTATTCTTTTGTCATTTCCTTATCTTTTGCTAAGTAAATATAGAAAAAATTCCTTTCCTGCAAACCGGTCCTTGCAATGCATCATGTCTGGTTGAAATGGAACAGGAAATCCGGGCCAATTCCATGAGGGCCAATGGGGACTGCAATTGTTCGGTACTCTTTCCCTCCTACCAAAACGGCGTTAACGTTTCAGGTTTGCCAATTTTCTTTTTTTAAAATTTCACCTAACCGCTTGTAAACTATAAAAATAGTTTTACATTTGAACTATAAATATAGTTCAACTATGAAAACACTAACAAAAGCTGAGGAACAAATCATGAAGGTGTTGTGGAGGCTTGACAATGGATTACTGATGGAGGTTGTCGACAATATGCCAGCCCCTCAACCTCATAAAAACACCGTTGCCACCATTCTTAAGACGCTTGTTGATAAAGGCTTCGTTGAAATCGAAGTTGAGGGTCGAATCCATCGTTATCATCCAACGATCACCAAGGAACAGTATTCAAAAGCATCGCTTACAAATATTGCAAAGGGATACTTCGATGGTTCATTTAGCAATATTCTATCATTCTTGGTAGATGAGAATAAGTTATCCGTTAAAGACATTGAGCTATTGTTGAAGCAACTAAAAAAGAAATAAGACCATGGAACTCTTCATTTCATTTCTATTGAAATCAATTATTTCGAGTGCTGTTCTTTATGGCTACTATAGCCTAGTCTTGCGAGACAAAAGATTTCATCAGTACAACAGGTTTTACTTATTATTTACATTGGTGACATCGATAATCGTTCCGTTCCTACATTTCAGGCTAAGCAACTTTAACCAACAAGCATTCCCATCTTTGATTTCATCATCCTATCACATCGTGTTGGGTGACGTTAATCCGTCTCCCACCTCGTTTGAGTGGATAAACCTTTTGGTGCCGGTTTGCGCAACCGTAAGTGCCATCATGTTCGCAATGTTGATCATAAGAATTGCCTGGATCTACCACATCAAAAAGAAGCACTCGATAATCAAAATGCAGGGATTCGACTTAGTTGAGACCGAATTGAAACAAGCCCCTTTCTCCTTTTTAAATAATTTGTTCTGGCGTACCGACATCCATATAAATGGAAAAATCGGTGAAAAGATATTTGTTCACGAGCTTGCTCACATCAAACAAAAGCACAGCTATGACAAACTATTTTCACAAGTGGTGTTGTGTCTTTTTTGGATGAACCCTTTGTATTGGTTCATTCAAAAAGAATTGAATGTAGTGCATGAATTTATTGCCGACTCAAAATCAATTCAACGGGGAGATGCACAAGCCTTTGCTGCGATGATATTACTCCCCCACAATGAAGGAAAATACCTTACTCCATCTCATTCTTTTTTCAATTCATCCATAAAACGTAGATTAATTATGCTAACAACATCAACAAATGCGCAATATTCTTACGTGCAAAGAGTATGTGCCCTGCCAATATTGCTATTGGTAACTACCTTACTCACCGTAAAAGGTGTCAATGGTCAAACTGATCCGAAGCTGAACCCAAATGCTTCCTTAAAAATCGAAAACGTGTCGATCCTTCAAAAGAACGATTCAACAGCGGAAGTTACGATCAACTACTTGGACGAGAAAGGTCGGCCAACTAAGCTTGACATTGCTGCCGGTTATACCAAAAGAGCTTCCAGTGAGGATCATAAAGATGCAAACGAAGAACAAAACGGTGAAAGGTCTGCTCCCGATGCAACCGAAGAAATTGTGAAAAAGATTATTCGGAATCCTCCGACGTCTGAAATTTATTTTGTGGATGGCAAAGAATACGCCGCCGAAGACATCAAAAAACTTAGTGCTGAAAAAATAAAAACGATTAACGTTTATTCTCAGAAAGAAGCCGTGAAAAGGTATGGAAAAAAAGGGAAGAATGGTGCAATCGTGTTTACTACAAAGTAAGACCTAACCCGCCAAGCTTCATTCCTTCCTAATCATTTGGATTCAATTCAAGAACAAAATATCCGACAATGAAACTCACTGCTCGCAATACGCATCGTGACATCGCCTATTTTTATGTGGGATTAATCCTCTCCTTTTCCTTATCTGGGATATTTCTCAACCACCGGAGGTCGTGGAATCCTACACACTATACAGTCGATAAAAAAGAAGTTCACATAATACCCTTTGCGAAGGACTCAGTGAATGATGCTTTCGTCAATAACTTTGTAAGAGAACAAAACCTAGACGACAATCTTCGTGGCTATAGTATGGACGGAAACTCACTCCGAATTTCTTTCGAGAAAAATGACGTAGAAATAGACCTTACAAATGGAAACGGAACTATTGTCACTTACGGGGCTGCTCCGCTGATCACTCAAATGATAAAACTGCACAAGGACACGAGTAAGTGGTGGATCTATTTTTCAGATTCATTTGGAATAGCCATGTTCACCTTGGGCCTTACGGGTATGTTCATCGAAAAAGGAAAGCTTAGTTTCAAAAGTCGTGGGTGGAAACTTGCATTGATAGGACTGCTGTTCCCTCTACTGTTTTTGTTTTTGCTGTCTTAACGGCTGTTTTAAAAATACAGGCTATGAAAACAGATAGCGCCGTCGTAACGATATGGCTTTTCATCTCTCTTTTGAATTTTAATCTCCTAGCTCAAAAATTACCCGTTGACGTTGAAGAGGCCGTTAAGAAAAGGGTGGCCTATGGAAAAAGCCCTAGTTTTGCAATTGGCATTGTTGACAAGGATGGCGCAAGGTATTTCAATTTTGGAACAACGATATTAGATGGTGCTCCTGTAGACGAACACACGATTTATGAGATCGGATCAATAACAAAAGTATTTACTGCAACTCTTTTGGCACAAAATGTTGTTGATGGAAAAATGAAACTAGATGATCCAATAAAAAATTATCTACCCAAAAATGTAAAGGTTCCAGAACGAGGTGCTAACGCAATTACATTGGGTAATCTTTCTGACCACACTTCCGGTCTCCCAAGAATGCCTAACAATTTCAATCCCTCTAATCCAGCTAATCCATATGCTGATTATAGTTTAGATCAACTATATTCTTTTCTCTCAAACTATGAATTAACAAGAAACATAGGGGATGAATTTGAGTATTCAAATCTTGCCCAGGGTCTACTGGGGCAAATTCTAGCGCAGTATGCGGGCACGTCCTATGAAGACCTTATGTTAAAAACTATCGCGCTACCATTGAACATGCAGGAGACTAAAATCAAGTTTAGTGCACAAATGAAAAAGAATCTGGCTTATGGTTATAATGGCATTGAACAGGTTGAGAATTGGGACTCGCAGGCTTTAGAAGGAGCTGGTGCGATACGCAGTTCAACATCAGATATGTTGAAATTTCTTTCAGCAAATCTAGCGCTAACGAAAACCCCATTGAGAAAGGCGATGGACCTGACGCAACAGACGCGTCATGAAAAAGCGAGGAACGGGAAATTGAGAGTTGGTCTGGCATGGTTAATTGAAAAAAGTGACATCGGAGACGTATTCTGGCACAATGGAGGTACTGGTGGTTACAGAGCTTTTGTTGGCTTTGCGAAAGAAAAAGGCATGGGCGTAGTAGTCCTTACAAACTCAGATTTTGGAGTAGATGACTTAGGCTTTCATTTGCTTAACGCTGATAGGCCGCTGGCACAAGTAAAACCTAACATGGCAACTGAACTAAATAAAATAATTTCGAAAAAGGGTGTTACTGAAGCTGAAATTTTTTTCCGATACGTTTATTCGCCCAAACCAGAAGAATATGATTTTGTTGAAGATGAAATAAACTCTTTGGGATATAAATACTTGACTAATAATAACGTATTGGCCGCACTAACTATTTTCAAAATTAATGCGGCGCACTTTCCAAATTCCTGGAATGCCTATGACAGTTATGCTGAGGCCCTTTTAAAAAACGGTCAGAAAGAATTGTCGATTGAGAGCTATAAGAAGTCGTTAGAATTAAACCCTAAGAATACCAACGCTATTGAAGTATTGAAAAAATTAGGAGTTGTGCTTGGTAGAGATTAATGAAACACGATCGTTGATTTTCACACTCGGTTCTCACCCTGACTTGGATGACGAATAATCATCCGTGATTCTGCTTTGCAGAAACTTCTTTAGGGCAGGTTTCCATCTAAAATCAGGATTCACAAAGGCATTTTCAAAAAACTTTTCGCGAGCTAAGTCCTATTGAAAGCTGGAGGTTGAGTACAACAGCATCTAACCCAGCCTCCCTAATTTGTTGGCCATTAAAATTGATGTACTTGCCTTCATAAATTCCGTCAAGAACCTTGTAAAGTAGCGTTTTCTCGGAAAACTCATCACTGTAGAGCAGCTTTTTTGCTGATTAGTTCAAAGACAATCGATCGTTGGAGAAAGGCTGGAAAACTAAAATTCATAAAAAGAGGTAGTCGTTTTTACTTCAAGAAAAACTCTCTTGAAGAACTCAATGTGGAGACAAGGCTTAAAGGCATCAAAGCTTGATCTTGATCACGGCATCCGTTCCCTCTAAGTATATTTTCTTGCTCGAAAAACCTATTTTGACCTAATTCTGCCGTGATCGCTCCCGTGATCGAAAAAACAAAAACGGCCAAGAAAATACTTTCTTGGCCGTTCTTAGTGATCCCGCTGGATCTTGTTCATTAGTACTAACGGGTACTAACATGATACCCAGAGCATTCAGATTCAATCATATTAGTGTCAATCGGTATCACAGTGTTTCCATTGATACTCATTCTGGTGTTAAAACGGTTGTTAAAATCTATTTGATAAAAGTCTCCTTCACCTTTAAAGCCCACTTCTTTTTCACTTTTTTGAAGCGAACCTTAAAGGGCATGTATTTCAACAAGGCTGAATGGTCTGCGCTGGGAATCATAAACTTTAGTTCTAATTCAAAAAGCAGTAGCCGAAAATCATTTCTTTTTAATTCTCTTTCTGTGCTGCTTTCCCCATTTCTCCATCGACTCCAATACTTCGGTGACACTGTAACAATAATCTGCAAGGGTGTATTCTATTCTTGCTGGATAATCGTCATACACTTTTCGAGAAATTAGTTCATTTTCCTCCAAGTGCTTTAATTCTTTAGACAGCACCCGATTTGTTATTTTCGGAATTGACGACAGAATTTCATTAAATCTTTTATTCCCATGATAAATGGAAATAATAATGGGGAGTTTCCATTTTCCGCCAATTACATAATAAGTATCCTGTACGAATTTAATTTTTTCCTGAAAATTCCTTTTTTCCTTTACCCTCATTTAAGTATCCTTTTGTATACAAGTATCAAAAGTATATCTTATTTGTGATAATTTTAACAAAAAATCAACAAGATGGAAATTCCGCGCATGCTGACCACTTCATTTCGTGGCAAAGTGACCACTGAAAGTTAGGTGGAGAAAGAGATGATTAGTACTGTTTTTTCGGTTGTCCAATGGCAGGTTTTTAATTTTCGTTTTCTGTCATTTGTTCTTCCAATGTAATTCTTTTTTTACGCATCGATTCACCCTTGAGCTCAAGCCTGTGTGCATCGTGGATTATTCTATCAAGTATCGCATCGGCAATGGTTTGTTCACCGATCACTTCAAACCACTTGTTGACGGGCAATTGCGAGGTCAACATGGTCGAGCGTTTTCCGTGCCTGTCCTCAATGATCTCCATCAAAATGGTCCTGCTCTGCTGATCGAGGGGTTGTATCCCAAAATCGTCAATGATCAGCAACTGTTGTTTTTCCAACCTCGTGATCTCCTTCAAGTATGTTCCATCCGCTTTCCCCATTTTCAGGCGGGCGAAAAGTTTTGACGTGTGCTCATACAACACCCGGTACCCAAACGAACAAGCCTGATGTCCGAGAGCTGAAGCGATGTAACTTTTCCCAATGCCAGTACTGCCTGTGATGATCACATTTTCTTTTTTCTGGACAAACTCGCAATCGGCCAGTCGCAGCACTTGGTTTTTGTTGAGTTCCCTGGCGGCATCAAAATGGATCTGCTCGACAGCCGCCTTGTAACGGAACCTGGCGTTCTTCACGTTGCGGTTCAATTTTCTGTTGTAACGTTCATCCCATTCGGAGTCGATCAGGATGGACACCATCTCATCGGCAGTGTGTTTGTCCGCCTGCCCCGATTCCAGACTGGTACGAAAGGCACGCACCATACCGAAGAGTTTCATCGTTTTCATTTTTTCCATTGTCTGTTCATTCATTTTGTTTTTTGGTTAATGGTTATTGTTGTCATTGATAGTATTCTTTGCCGCGGATGTTTTCGTGGCTGGGCATGGGCAACTGTCGATCCTCTTCCAAATCAAACAGGTCCAAACCCCTGTGCAGGATATCCTCGATGGCGCGGAAGTGGTACAGACCATAGGAGTGTGCACGTTGACAGGCTTTGATCAACCGCTGATGTCCAACACGCTTGGCGAACGACAGTATTCCTTGGCAGGATTTGTAAGCCTGTTCCGGGTGCGGCTTTTTGTTGAGCACTTGGGCGATGTAGAACTCCACATCCTTGCTTATGCTGCGGGCCTGCCTTAAAAAGTAATCGGGGTTCCATTCAGCCAAGACCTGGTGTTGGGTGGCCATGTGCGATGGATCGGTCGTGTAGTTGTGGGCGCTGCGTATCCGTTGATGTGAAGCTACACGCTCGTATCTGTAAAATATCTCAACAGAGGATCTGCTGTACAGCAACCTCACCTTCTTACTGATGTAACCATAGGGCACACTATAATAATGCTTGTCAACACCGAGGCACACATGTCCGTTCTTCATGACCGTGGCCATGGATGAACTTCGAAGCTCGAACCTCTTCTCGGGCAGTGGATGCAAAGTGGCGCGCTCCATCTCATCGAACTGTTCCTGCCGCGAGTAGGTCCTTCCCTTGAAGGCAGTCCTGTTATGTGCCTCCAACAAGGTGCGTATGTTCGTGTTGAGTTGATCAAGCGAAGTAGGTGGCTCTTGTGGAAGGGAAGCGAAGATGCGCATGTAGGTGATCTTCACTGCACCTTCCACCAGGGCCTTGTCCTTTGGCTTGTATGCCCGCGCAGGAAGAATGGTCATGCCATAATAATCTGCGAAGGCTTCAAAGTTTTCATTGAGCTTCGGTTCATACTTGCTGCTCTTGATGACAGCTGACTTCAGATTATCGGGAACAATGGCGTTGGGTGCACCACCAAAATAACGGAGCGCATTTTCACAGCTGCCAATAAAATCTTCAACCCGCTGGCTTTCCACTGCCTCGACATAAGTGAGTTGGCTGGCCCCGAGAATGGCCACGAAGACTTCCAGGTCTTTTACTTCCCCGCTTTGGGGATCCACCATGGAAAGCTTTTCGCCTGTGAAGTCGACAAACATTTTGTCACCGGCTTTGTGGGCCATGTGCATGCTGGGGCTCGCCCGCTTTTTCCAAAGATTATAGTGACGGTAGAATGCAGTCATCTTGAACCCGTCAGGATATTGGACGCTGTAATCTTCCCATAAGTGCAGCAGGGTCACTCCGCGCTGTCGAAGTCTTTTCTCGTGGGCTGCTAGAAATTCGTACAGAGGTGAAAGGCGTTCATCGACCAAAGGTTCAGGCTCTTTGCAGAAGAGTTCATCAAGGTCTTTGTCCGACAAACGGTTCACATCTTCCCACGTAGTCTTCAATCCGATGAACGCATGGATATACTTCTTTACGGTGTTGCGGGATAATCCTGTTGCTGTGCTGATCTGGAGTTTGTTGTGACCTTGACAGTGCAGCTTAAGTACGTGTCTGAGTTTACTCATTGCGATTGGGTGGTTGGCCATTGTAATAATTGATTTGACATGGGCACAAGTAGCCCATTCAATCAACCATTTGGTCAACCGATCACAATACTTTACATCTCAATTTTGATGGTCACTTTGCCGCGAAAAGCTGTGGTCAGCTTCCCGCGAAATCAGGTGGTCACTTTGTCGCGAAATGAAGTGGTCAGCTTATGCGAAATCTCCAATAAAGGATATGAACTATACATGGGATGTAGTTACAGGACCTCACGAAATCGGTCATACAGCAGGATTAAAGCACCCGTACGATGACTACAAATCATCTGTGTTTGACATTTTTGATTGGTTTACAACATATGGGCCAACTTACAACGCTCCAAAAACGAATTTTATGAGAGGGATTGACGCGTACCCATATACTGGTCCAACGAAAGAGCAGATGGAAAGGATCTACAGGCTATATAAAGCTGGAAAACTAAACAGTAAGCATAAACAGCCCGTTACAGAAGAGTAAATTCAGATACAAGATGAGAACAATCTTATTTTTCTTCCTTGCGATAATAGGTTTCTCGTGTGAAAAGCAAATCAAAATGGTACCCCTCAAAGCAAATTCACTTAGGGTGTTTACAACTAATAATAATTTTATTTTGATGGAAATACTGGAGGCTCACGAAGCAAGTCCATGCATTGGGGGTCAGAAGAATGCAAATGTCTATCGAGTAAGGGTTTTAGACAGCAATGACACAATTTATGTTTTTGAACTGTGCAGCAAGATGAAGTGGCGCGAAAACTCGAGGAAATTTCCACTTGCAGTCGAAAGAAGTGAAGATGACGTGATTGATAAAATATCTGTACCGATCGAGACGCACATTCGGCCAAATTCGAAGTTTGTTAAGGGAAGTATTGTACAGTTGATAATTTGAGCATTTGCTTTTCCTTGTCGTTTTGCCACCAACGCAAGATTTCCTGCGTGTACGCTGATGCTTTGAGGTGAGCATCACAACAAGTGAAGTAGCACAGCGAGTGTGTATGAGAAAAAAGGGCGCGCATAATGTTCACGATGCATTTGGCCGCTGTCAAAAAGAATATTTACCCTATGAAAATTCGAGTAATGACGAACAATCCAAACAAATGTCAGTGAAAGCACGAAAAAAGCTTGTGTTATTAACAGCATTGTTTTTGCTGGGTTGTGTGCCACCCCAACATAGACTAGATTTCGATTTAAAGAAGAATGCCCTAGTCTCCTGCAATTCAAGTACAATTATCCGCCATTTGAGTATGACCCAATTTATGTTTTGAACTATGCAAAGAGGTGAATGGCGAGAAAATTTCCACTTGCCATTGAAAAGAAGTGAAGATTATGAGATTGATAAAATATTTGTACCGATCGAGGCGCGCATTTATCCAAATTCTAATTCGTTAAAGGAAGTATTGTACAGTTGATAATTTGAGCGTAGTTTCTCTCGCGTGAATAATTTTTTCAACGTCTTAGTGTCGCCTAGCATCCTATTGATATTTCTCACAGTCTTGATTTCATTTTGTTGATCGCAATGAAAGCTATCCCGAAAGTTGTCACGATTAAAAACAGAGATTAATCGTTAAACTTAAGGAAATGAAAAGGACAAAATTCACCGAGAGCCAGATCATCGGCATTCTCAAAGAGCAGGAACAGGGCAAGAAGATGGTCGACATCTGCCGCGAGCAAGGCATCAGCCAGCCTACGTTTTATCAATGGAAGAGCAAGTACTCTGGAATGGATGTCAACCAACTCAGGCGCGTCAAGGAGCTTGAGGCGGAGCTGGCCCAATACAAGAGGATGGTTGCCGAGCAAGCACTCGATATCCGCATCCTAAAGGACCTGAACTCAAAAAAATTCTAGGGCCTTGCGAGAAGCGACAGGCCGTTGTCCTTCACAGTTCGAATTAGCCATATTACTTATGCAAATATGAAATAAATCAATTACTTTCACGTTTGCATAAGTAATAGCACTATGAAAAGAGTCTATTTGGGTGAATTTGAGGAGCTCGTACTCATCACGGTGGCTTCGCTCCAGGACGAAGCATACGGAGTATCCATCATGAACGAAATCACGAGTCAGACGGGAAGAAACGCAAACATCAGCGCTATCCATGAGGCGCTCCGAAGACTTGACGCCAAAGGATTTGTCAAATCGAAAATGGGTGGGGCCACAGCGCAACGCGGAGGCAGAAGAAAGCGACTGTTCGTATTGACGGCCAGCGGAAGAAAAATAGTCGACCAAACGATAGAGCTGAGGGTGCAACTGTACAACCGGGTGCCTGGCTATTCATTAAAACTATCTTAAGCATGTATCCAAGACCACCGCGATGGGCCGTACGTTTTCTGCATTGGTATTGCAACGCCGAGCTGCTGGAGGAAATAGAGGGCGATATCTCTGAGCTTTTTTATCAGCGGTTGGAAAGCGGAAATCCCAAGAAAGCTAAGTTCAAATACATCGCGGATGTCTTCCGGTTTTTTAAATGGTCAAACATCAAGCGAACTGAACATGGCTTTGTCCCGGGAAGTGCAGGTGCGCTTTGGAGCATGAATTTTAAAATGGCATTGCGCAATGCCAACAAAAACAAATTGATTTTTGTCCTGAAGACTTCCAGTTTAGCCATTTGTTTGGCTTTTGCGCTATTGCTCACAGCGTACTTGGTGAATGAGCTCACCTTCGACAAGTTCAATGTCAACCACGAGCGTCTCTATCGAGTCACCTCGAAAGTAAATTTTCAAGACCACGTTACGCACTATGCCGTCACGCCATTGCCGATAGGGCAGACGTTGGTCGAAGGAATTCCAGAGATCGAGAATTACTTCCGGTTCATGTATGAAGACAAACCCATCTTACGAGTTGATGACCGAATGTTCTATGATGAGGTGACCCTCGCCGCCGACAGCAATTTTTTCAAACTCCTTACTTTTGATTTTATCCAAGGGGATGCTCATGCCTTTGGTGAACCGAATAAAATCATAATTACAAAATCCCTGGCCAAGAAGCTCTTCGGCACAGTGGATGCACTTGGGCAGACGATTGCCTTTGGAAAGGACAACTTACTTGAAGTCTCGGGTATCATTGAAAATGTGCCTTCCAATTCTCACTTGCCATTTGACGCAGCCATTTCCTGGGCCACTTTTGATCGCGACGACAGCTGGGGAAATCTGAACGCGTACACCTATGTGCTACTCCGGCCTGGCGTCGACCTTAAAAACATTAAAAGTAAAATGCCTGCGGTGCTCGCCACGTTTCACGATTTAGTGGCACGCGAATACAAAGCCACATTCGAACCGATCTTTGAAAATATCACCGACATTCATTTTTCTGGGACGTTGGATGAAGATATCGCACAGAAGCGAAGCATGAATAATCTATTCATCCTTGCCTCTGTAGCTTTCCTTTTTTTGATTACCGGACTAATCAATTATTTGAACCTTACACTCGCAGAGCTTACCGCGAACCTTAAAAGAATCGGGATCCTCAGAGTATTTGGAGGACTAACCAGCGGGCACAAAAACGCTATGCTCATAGAAACAGGTCTCGCCTTGTCAATCGTTCTGCCCATGGTTTCAATTCTCTGTTATGAGGGGCTGACTCTCGCCAATACCCACCTAAGTATTCACATTGATACGGCCATCTTGCTAAGTCCATTGTTTATTCTGTCTGCCGTTTTATTCCTCATTTTGTTATTCATTTCAACAAGGGCGAATTCATACATCCTATCAAAGACGCATCACATCATCAATGCGCTGAAGGGCACTTTCAGTTCAAGTGGCAATGGCCTTTCCACTAGAAAACTTCTAGTTGCTACACAGCTTTCGTTCTCTATCGTGATGATTGCGTTGATCATTGTCATTGTTGATCAATTCAGGTTCATTCAAGATTCCGACAAGGGATTCGATGATAAGAATATGATCGTCATAAAGCTTCGTTCCGATAGAAGCCAAACGATGCACACGGAGACTTTTGTCGAAACGATTCGGAAGATCAACGGCATTTCAAAAGTAGGGGGCAGCACCTATTTCCCTGGCGCGATTGAGACCAAGTATGTGTTCGAAGTTGAAACCGAGAATGGGATGGAGCAGCGCTTGGTGCCAATGATGATTTGTTCCAATGAATACCTGGACGCGCTTGGTATCAAAATTGAGAAAGGGCACAAGTTTGACACAGGCGGATCGTTCGATTTTAATTCTTTTATCGTCAATGAGGCGGCCGCAAAAGAATTTGGCTGGAAAGATGCCATTGGCAGAAAAATTGGCGGTCCGGTGACGGGACGCGGTGAAGCTTATATGGAAGGCGAAGTAATCGGATTAGTCAGGGATTTCAATTTTGCGTCACTGCACAACGCTATCGAGCCAATGCTAATTCTGCCAGCAACGGAAAATTGGGGCTATAATTTTATTTACGTTAAAACGAATCCCCTTCGGCCTCAGGATTTAATTGGCGCCATCGAAAAGGAATTCAAAGCACAATGGCCAGAACATCCATTTGAATGGGAATACCTCGATTCAAAGTACCTGAGCCTATATAAAAACGATTATGAGGTAAAAAGCATATTCCAAATTGGTTTAGTGATTTCAATTTTGGCGTCCTGTTTAGGTATTTTCAGCATCTCTGCATTGCTGGTCACGCTGCGGACAAAAGAGATGGGTATTCGGAAGGTGGTGGGCGCGGGTTCACTTCATTTGTTTCTTCTTCACGCCAATAGTTTTTTGAAGTCGTTGTTCATATCCATTTTGGTGGCATGGCCAGTCATCTGGTTTTTGTCAAAGGAATGGCTGAAAACTTTTGCATATCACGTGGACTTGAATTATTCCTATTTCATTCTCCCTGGAATAGTTGCTCTTCTCATAACCGTTCTTACGTCAGCGTATCATGGAATAAAGAATACGATGATAAACCCCGTCGACATCTTGAAACACGAATGACCAGGAGGATGAAGGCATTAATTTTTATCATCGCATCAATCGTTTCTTTTTCGGCTCAAGCGCAAGGCCATCGCACTCAAAGGCAAAGTCATGAATTTCAACTCGAAGGCACCTTTGCCATACGCCTCCGTCTCGATTAAAGGCAAGTCGATTGGCACCGTTACCAACACCGATGGTGAATTCGAATTTCGCATTCCGGAAAATTACTTAAACGATACGTTGCAAATCTCGATGCTGGGGTACGCGCCAAGCCTAATGATCATTAACGCCATTGAATCTAACCAGCCCTTGGTGGTCAGGCTAAAAGAATCTCCCGTTCTTTTGAAGGAAGTAGTGGTGGTGGCCAAGTCCTTATCAGCGAATGAAATATTCAAGAAAGCATTCGATGGTTTAGAAAAGACCTTTCCTCAAGAAAATTACCTATTGAAAGGGTTCTACCGGCAAATCAATACCGAAAACAACAAGAACGTATTCCTTGTCGAAGCCTCGATCAACATTTTCGACAACAAAACACAACTCAACAATAACTTCAAATTGCGCGA
Source organism: Cyclobacteriaceae bacterium (assembly GCA_035492075.1). Lineage (GTDB taxonomy): Bacteria > Bacteroidota > Bacteroidia > Cytophagales > Cyclobacteriaceae > ELB16-189. The sequence continues at coordinate 31,324 of DATJJP010000046.1, forward strand.
ACGGATCTCCCTCAATCAAGTTCGACTCAGCAACAGCCTTTTTAAGAATACGGATCCAAATTACTTTGAAGGCTCTAACACTCTCACGTGGCTGTTGTTGTTTAACTACACCAAATACAGAAACAAATACGTGATGGAAAGAACAAATTTTGTCCTGGACAGTACCGTTCGTTTCAATCAAAGGTCATTTTATGTTGTCAGTAGTACAGTGGCTTCAAAAGAGCTTACCAATAAATTCACCTTATACATTGACACGGAAGACTTTTCGTTCCTCCGCATTAAAAATGAAACGGTAGCGAACAAAGGATACTACGTTCAAAACTTCGATGTTTTCACGGACAAAGAAAAGAGCAAGGTTCTAAAATTAACGGCTACGAGGCAAACCTATCAATTTGAGAGATACAACAACTTGATGTTTTTGAAACACGCGCATTCCTATAGTGAAGGCGAGATTGCCAACTTAAAAACCAATGCCATTGAATGGAAAGTGACCGATGAAAATCTTTTGGTAATTAATGAGATCGTCACAAGCAATGTAAAAACGCCGACCACTTTTTTGATGGACAACAGAAAGAACATCAAATTCCTTGCAAGGCCCTACGATGAAAAATTCTGGAGCAATTTTGGTTTGGTCAATTTGGTTCCGTTAACAAACAAGCAGCGGTCCGATCTCGAAGATGGCGTTTCGCTCGAAAAACAATTCAAAAGTCAAATCGTGAAAAAATGAAATTGGCTATAAAGGTTTTTCTATTACTCGTTTTGTCGGCTGCCTTTATAGTTTCTGCTTACGGTCAAGAGGTTGTGACCGCGGTTGTGACCGCTTGCAAGGATGGCAAGCCCTTGGCCTTTGCCAACATCGTATTCGTGAAAAATTTATCGGGTGCAACGTCCGACGAAAAGGGAGAGTTCCGACTTACGTTTCAGAGTTTAAATGATTCCATCTCTATTTCCTACGTTGGATTTACAACCAAGAAGATTCCCGTTTCTCTTGTTGCTGAAAAAAGAAGCGTATGTCTAGATGAATCGGCAGTACTGCTCGGAGAAGTAGTGGTGAGCACCAAACAACTTAATCATGCGAGGCTGTTCGAAAAATTCAGGCTCGTCCGAGGAAGTATCTATGCGCAAGAATCCGAGACTTCCGTTGGTGAGTTTAATCTGTTTCTCAAAGAAATGGAAGGCTCGCCGTCGTTTACCAAATACAATTACGATCTCACTACCTATGCTGAGGCTGTCAAAGATTTCTATCTACGCTATCACGCGAACACGCCGGAATCAAGGCACGGCCGCCGAAGAAATTCAGAAGAGGGCAATTATTCGCACTACCCCGTTATCAACATAACGCACGAGGCCGCCCTCGCCTACTGCGATTGGCTTACTGACGAGTACAACCATCAAAAGAAGAGAAAATTTCAAAAGGTGAAATTCAGATTGCCCACGATCAATGAATGGCAAATGGCCGCGTTGGGCTACTCGAAATTTCAAACCTGGACTTTGGATGAAAACAAAGTTGAAGTAACCGACTTTGGCGATTCAACTACAATGATTGGGGGACCAGGGAAGCATATCGTCATCAACGCGGCGGACATTGACTACCCATGGCACGGTGCATATTATTTCCGAAATAAGCCACAAAACAGTAGGCATTGTTTTATGGGGAATTTCAAAGCGCCCCCGGTTTTCACGCCCTGCATAATTCCAAAAGTAGCCGGCGACGGATTTACAATGATGGCACATGTCGCCTCTTATTTTCCAAATGACCTTGGGCTCTACGATGTGGTTGGTAACGTGGCCGAGATGATCGATGAAAAAGGAAAGGCATGTGGGGGCAGTTGGGACCATTTGCCAAAAGATTGCACGATCCGAAGTAGGGTGACGTACAATCAACCGAGCTCCTGGGTGGGCTTCAGAGTGTTCATGGAGGTGTTGGAAAAATAGAATTAATAAAACACGGCAATGAAGACCTTCATGTTGGCTATCTGGTGTGTCATTCTTTCGTGGCCATTTCCAAGCCGGTCGCAAGGGAATGCAAAACTCCATGGAAAAGTGGTGGACGAAGAGTTGGGCCAGCCCATCGGATACGCCAGTATTTCAATCAAGGGAAAAGCTATCGGAACTGTTACAAATGACGATGGCATTTTCGATTTATATATTCCTGCTTCATCCATTAATGACACCCTCACCGTGTCTGTGATAGGGTACGCCATCCACAAAAATGTGGTCAGCGATGCTGCTGCTGCTACATCCTTAATGATCAGGCTAAGACTAAAACCGATTGTGCTGAAAGAAGTCACCGTGACAAAACCTGAGACGGGACAACAAATTATGGTGAAGGCTTTTCAGAAAATCGAACAAAATTTTCCCACAAAGAATTACAATTATCGTGCTTTCTTTCGCGAGTTATACGAACAGAACAATGAAGCAGTATTCATGACTGAAGCGGTTGTTGATATCTATGATGTCGGGTTTCGCGGAATCAAAGGACGAAGGAACTGGCTCAACGAAAAAGTACATGCCGTAAACGTCAGGGCGAGTGCAAATTATATCAAGGGGCCTTTCAAAATAACCAATTTTAGCTATCTCACGTATTGCCTACAGTGGCGAAATATCAAATACCGAGACCCCAATCCTTCGGCCAACTTCAGGAGGTGTCAATTTGAAGTGGACAGCATTATTGCCTTGAACAATCAGTTGCTTTATGTAGTGAGTAATGTTTTTGGAGATGTTGAATCAAAAAGCAGAGACACTTATTACGTGAATGTTGAAACGTATGCGATTCACAAGCACGTCATCTCTGATCTCGCTAACCCTGGACAAATTCTCAACCAGTGGAAAATGATGGCGGACTCCAGTTATTACTATCAGAACAAAAGTAGATACGTGGTGCAGGAATATGAAAACCACGATGGGAAAATGTACCTGAAATATGTCTCCGGAGAATTCCATGCCGACATTTATGATCAGAGAACGAAATCAATTATGTCTCATTTGAAAACCACTGAAATGCTGTCTGTCACAGAAATCAATGCCAACGATGAAAAGGTTCCTGAAAACCTAACGACTGTATTACAGTACAAGAACCTGAGTGAGTCAACTCCATCTTACGATGCCCAATTTTGGAACGACTATAGCGTGGTTAAACAAGTTCCATTGACGAAGAAACAAACCAAGGATCTAGAAAAAAAAGTGCCTCTCGAGGAGCAATTCAACGCAAATGAACACAGTGCACCCATAAAGTAGCCCTGTTCATGTCGTCATTTTCAAAAAGCGTTTCCATTGCCATGTTCAAAAACAGAAAGGGCTGCCTCGCAGCAGCCCTTTCTTTTAGATATATTCCCTACTGATATCACGAATACACTCCTTGATATTTCTCGCGCTAATCGGCTCGCCCACCGTGTGAAAATTCCAGCCCGAATTGGTTTGCACCAGCTTACCGAGCACCATCGAAACGTATCCTTTGAACGTTTTATCCATCGCTACCTGAAATGAGGCCAGCTCTTCTTGCGCATGTTCAGCGGTGGTATCAACGATACTAATGGTCGCGTACGGGATCGTTTCAAAATCCTGTTGCTCGTATGAGTTCAGGTAAAACACCACTTGGTCAATAGAGGGATCCAAGGTCCGCAGGTTTACGTGAATCGTTTCGTTGTCTGTTCTATCGTCGCCATCGCGGTCGCCCACACGATCGTCTCCCGAGTGCCGCACTGATCTGTCATTCGATACCAGCTTGTTGTAGTACACATTGTCAACTACGTTTTTGTTGCTGAACATGACTACCGAGCTATCCAGGTCAACAGCGGTGGTGTGGTAGGTGAGCCCCCAAAGCTGATGTTTGATCACACCCCAATTGATCCCTACCTTCACTCGCGAAATTGCCCTTCCTTTTTTCTCCAACGAAATCGATGAGCCTTTCTTCAAATTAATTCCACTCTTCTTTATCAAATTCATTTCTCGTTTCCTTTTTTAAGTCTCAAATCTTACGTTTACTTTCTCGCGGTTTCTTAAGCGTACCTGTCTACCAGGCCTTGCAGGCCCACGTTACTCCCTTCACCGATAGCAACGAACTCCCAGTCGGCTGCATTTTGTCTCTTCAGCTTTCCGAAGAGTACTTCCGTGGCGATCGACGCATCGGCATCCAAATCGTAAAGAGCGATCTCTTCTTTTTTCTCTACGTCCACGAGGCGAATGTAGGCGTCTTTCAGTTTCCCGAAGTTGTGCGCACGGGCATTGGCGTCGTGTACAGTTACGTACACCAATATCTCCTGCGCCTCGGGTTGAATCTGTTTCAAGTTCGCCAAGATCAGCTCGTCGTCACCGTCACCGACGCCCGTACGATTGTCGCCTTGGTGTGCGATGCTTCCGTCGGGTGTGCGCAAATTGTTATAGAATATGAAATGCTGTTCCGACAACAATTTTCCGTTTGAGCCGAGGATAAACATAGAAGCATCTAGGTCCAACGACTGCGAGAGCATCTCCCAGCCAAGACCGATATAGATCTTGGAAAGTTTCGGGTTTGCTTTGGTTAAGTTGATCGAACCACCTTTTCTTAAATTGATAGACATAAATTGTTTGTTTAAAAAAATTATTTTCTGCTCTTATTTTCTTTCACTTCTCGTTAAAGAACTGCTTCAGTTTTGCTTCCCTTGGAGGCGCGATTTGCTTCACTGGGTTCATTTGAACTGTCTGCGAATCAATTTTTATCTTCACCTTCTCCAGCTTCTTTGCCTCCTCTTGTTCCTTCTTCTTTTGTTCTTCCGTCTGCATTTCCGTTTTTAGTTCTTCGAGTTCCGTATTGACATTCACGCTGTTTTCCAGTTGATCAAACTCACGCTCCAATTGCTTCTGCGAGAGCAATGATTCTTGCAGTGCTTCGTTCTGATCGGCCATCTCATTGATCTTCTCTTCATATCGTTGAAAATTGGACAACGCACTCGTGCCGATACCTGTCAACTGTTTCGCTATTTTTCCTTGTGCCTCCGCGTTTTTGGCTTTCGCCTCCAGCACCGATTGCTTCGATTTCATTTCCTTCAATTTCATCTGAAGCGAATCGAGATTCTGTCGCAGCATCTTTAAATCCTTTTCCGACTTCTGAAAAATGGCCGTGTACTCCATCGCCTTTCTGTCTTCATTGGATTTTTCCGTGAGTGCCCGCTTGGCCATCTCCTCATTGCTTTGACCGATCGCGAGTTTGGCCTTCTGCTTCCAGTTTTCTGAAGCGAGAGAAGCTTGTTGCAACTCGCGGTCCCATTTTTTGTGATTGGCGATGGCCATGGAAAAAGCTTCGGTTGCATCGCTGATGGCCTTCTCCAATTCTGCGATCGCCAGCTTCGACATCTCCACGGGATTTTCTAAATGATCAACGGCGTTGTGCGCCTTCGCTTTGAAAATGTTGGCGAGCCGTTGAAAGAGTTGTGACCACATATTGTTTGTTTGTTTAAGTAGATGGTAAATGAGCAAAGGCGCGACCGGTGCCCTAATTGAGGCAGAAAGGGCATTGTTGACAACCCATTTCATCAAAATGGGCTTACTTTTTATTAAAAATGGAATTTCGGGTGCGAGTCAAACTACGTTCCAAATCTTGTGGATAACTCACAACTCATTGGTGATGAGCAAGAAAATAAATAG